>NZ_CP146609.1:3838884-4161161 GCF_037094465.1 Pseudodesulfovibrio sp. 5S69 | reverse complement strand
AAGTGGAACAACCTCGTGGGGCTCAAGTACCAGGATTACCTGCACCGCGACCAGTTCCTCAAGTTCATCCTTGAGGGCGAGGACCCGTTCGAGACCGAGGCGGTCGTGCACATGGGGGCCTGCTCCTCGACCACCGAGCTCGACGCGGACTTCCTCATGGAGAACAACTACCGCTACACGCAATACGTCTGCCGGTTCTGCATGGGTCACGACGCTCGGTTCATCAACGCCTCGTCCGCGGCCACCTACGGCAACGGCGAGTTCGGCTTCGACGACGACGAGGACGGCATCGGCCGGCTGCGCCCCCTGAACATGTACGGCTACTCCAAGCAGCTCTTCGACCTGTGGGCCAAGGAGGCCGGGCTCCTCGACCAGATCGTCTGCCTCAAGTTCTTCAACGTGTTCGGGCCCAACGAGTACCACAAGGACGACATGAAGTCGGTCATTTGCAAGGCCCACGCCCAGATCCTCGAGACCGGCAAGCTTAAGCTGTTCAAGTCCTACCGCGAGGAATACCCCCACGGCGGGCAGAAGCGCGACTTCGTCTACATCAAGGACTGCGTGGACATCATGGCCTGGTTCCTGGAGAACCGCGACAAGGGCGGCATCTTCAACGTCGGAACGGGAACTGCAAGAACCTGGAATGATTTGGCGAATGCGGTGTTTTCCGCCATGAACCGCGAGCCGGAGATCGAATACATCCCGATGCCTGAGGTAATCCGTGATAAGTATCAGTACTTTACCCAGGCGAACATGGACAAGCTCAAGGCGGCGGGCTGCACCGTCAAAATGACGAGCCTGGAAGATGGGGCCATGGATTACGTCCAGAATTATTTGGACAAGGACGACAGATACCTCCGGTCCCGGTAGCCGAAGGACGATTTTTTGAAACGCAAGCTTTCGCGCATATCGCTGGCCGCCGGGGCGATCCTCGTCCTGTCGCTGTGCCTGCCGTGGACGATCATCGGCAAGACGCCCGACCAGAACAAGGTCAGGAAGTACGTGCCGGATGCGCCCGTGCAGACGCCCAAGCAGGACGAGTGGACCTTCTCGGCCGACCGGGTGGTGGGCGACCACACCAGCGAGTACGTGGAGGCCTTCGGCAACGTCTCCTTAAGCCTCGGCGAGGACCAACTGCGCGCCGACTTCGCGCGCTACTACCAGGCCACGGGCTGGGTCTTTCTCAAGGGCAACATCCGGGCCCACTGGGGCGGCGACTTCCTCCAGGCGGACGAGGGCGAGTTCGACCTGACCAACATGACCGGCTGGCTCAAGAACGGCAAGCTGTTCATGGCCAAGCCGCACCTCTACGTGGAGGCCGAGCGCGTGGGCAAGTCCGTGGGCGACTCCTACACCTTCAAGAACGCCAAGGTGACCTCCTGCTCCGGCGACAAACCGGCCTGGTCCGTGACCTCGGGCGAGGGCGACGTCACCCTGGACGGCAGCGTCCACCTGTACCGCTCGGCCTTCCGGATCAAGGACGTGCCGGTCTTCTACTGGCCGTACATGGTCCTGCCCGGCCGGGGCGCCCGGCAGTCCGGCTTCCTCATGCCCTACGTCTCCACCTCGGACAAGCTCGGCCTGCAGGTCAACCTGCCGTACTACTGGGTCATCAACGACGAGATGGACGCCACCTTCTACCAGAACTACATGAGCAAGCGCGGCTACATGCAGGGCATCGAGCTGCGGCACACCGAAGACGCCTCGTCGCGCGGCCTGTGGCAGGCGAACGTCATGAACGACAATATCCGGGCATCCACCGAGGCCGACGAGTGGAAGGACTACCGGGATGACGGCCTGACCCGCAAGAACCGCGACCGCTGGTGGGTGCGCGGCAAGTACGACGGCTGGCTGGGCAGCCCGCAGTGGAAGATCAAGATCGACCTGGATCTGGTCTCGGACCAGAACTACATGCGCGACTTCCAGTACGGCCCCGACGGGTACGACAAGACCCGCGAGGAGTTCCTGGACGTGTTCGGCCGCGACATCGAGAACAAGGACTCCCTGGACCGCCTGAACAAGGCGTACGTCAGCCGTAGCTGGGACCGCTTCGGCGTGGTCGGCTTCACCCAGTACGACCAGAACCTGGCCTACATGAACGGCAACAACCCGAGCAGCGAGAACCCGACCATCCAGATCCTGCCCGAGCTGAACGGCTACGCCTGGCAGCAGTCCCTGGGCGCCGGGCTCGAAGGATCCGTGGACGTCAAGTACGACTATTTCCACCGCGACTACGGCGACTCGGGCCACCGCGCGATCATCTCGCCCGAGCTGAAGTATCCTCTGAAGAGCCGCTACCTGACGGTCATCCCGTCGGTCTCCATGCAGGAGACCGCCTACTCCCTGACCGACCGCCAGGCCGTGGGCGACCTGACCGTGGTCGGCACCGACGGCCGCGACAGCGTCGTCGACACCACCAAGATCAGGGACGGCTTCCAGACCCGGACCATCTGGACCGGCGGGTTCACGGCCTTTTCGGAGATGACCCGGACCTTTGCCCTGGACGAGGCCCCCAAGGCGGACCCGAGCCTGGCCGGGACCTCTCGCTGGACCCGGTTGAAGAATTCGATCATCCCCCGGCTGGCGTACACCTATTCGAACAACGTCACCGGCCAGGAGAAGCTCCCCTATTTCGACGCCGACGACAGGGTGGAGGGCAAGAACAAGGTTACCTACTCCCTGACCAGCGTGCTGGACCGCCGTCGCGACAGCGTGGTCCTGTCGCCCGGCTCCAACGGCGAGCCCGCGGCCAGGGTGGCCCGCGACTACCTCGACTTCCTGACGTTCCGGCTTGAGCAGTCCTATGACGTCCGCGAATCCCAGCGCACCGACGAGCGCGACCGCTACGAGCGCAAGCCGTTTTCTGACATCATGACCGAACTGAAGATCAAGCCCGCCAACTTCGTGGACATCCTGACCCGCAACTGGTTCTCCCCGTACAAGGGCGACATGACCCAGAGCGAGAACACCATCCGTTTCTACAAGGACGGCCTGGGCGAGAACTCCGTGGGGTACGACTTCCTGCAGAGCCTGGACGAGTACCAGCGCAGCCGCGACAACGACCTGTCCATCATCAAGTTCGGGGCCAAATGGCAGATCAACGACAGCTACACCGTGGGGGTCAAATTCCGCCACGACTTCGTGGACGAGCAGGACCTGGAGCGGACCGTCTATCTCGACTGGGCCGCCGAGTGCTACACCCTGCATTTCCTCTATTCCCAGAAGCCCGGCGACAACCGTTTCGTGGTCGGCTTCGACCTGCTCGACTTCTAGGCGCGGACCGGCGTGTTCCGGAAGGACCGGGGGTTGCCCCGCCCGGCCCGATGCTTACTTTTGGATGATATGACCGGAGACGACATGAGCGCATTGCCTGAAATCCGAGTACTGCCGCCGGGGCTCAAGAACCAGATCGCCGCGGGCGAGGTGGTCGAGCGTCCGGCCAGCGTGGTCAAGGAGCTGGTGGAAAACGGCCTGGACGCCGGGGCCACCCGGATCGACGTGACCGTGGAGCAGGGCGGCCGCGGGTTGCTGGTGGTCCAGGACAACGGCGCGGGCATCCCGGCGGACCAACTGGAGCTGGCCGTGACCCGGCACGCCACCAGCAAGATCCGCGATTTTCACGACCTGTCCTCCCTCGGCTCCTTCGGCTTCCGGGGCGAGGCCCTGCCGTCCATCGCCTCGGTCTCGCGCCTGACCATGACCTCCCGCGCCCGGGGCGCGGACGAGGCCGCCTTCATCGAGGTCCGCGCGGGCGAGGTCGAGTCCAAGGGGCCCGCGGCCCTCGCCTCGGGCACCCGGGTGGAGGTCCGCGATCTGTTCGCGGCCACCCCGGCCCGGCTCAAGTTCCTCAAGACCGAGTCCACCGAGAACCGCCGCTGTCAGGACGTGCTCATGCGCGTGGCCCTGGCCCACCTCGAAACCGGATTCTCCCTGACCGTGGGCGGCCGCGAGCTCTTCCGCCTGCCCCCGGACCAGACCCTGGCCGACCGGCTGGCCGCGTTCTGGCCCCCGGCCGTGTGCCAGGGGCTCAAGCCCTTCGATTGCGAACGCGACGGCTACCGCGCGCACGGCGCGGCCGGTTCGCCGAACACCGCCCAGGGCCGCGGCGACCGCATCCTGCTCTACGTCAACGGCCGCCCGGTCCAGGACAAGCTGATGCTCTCGGCCGTGCGCCAAGCGTACAAGGGCATGCTCATCTCCCGCGAATATCCGCAGATGGTCCTGTTCCTGGACCTGCCCCGCGACGAGGTGGACGTGAACGTGCACCCGGCCAAGCTTGAGGTCCGCTTCATCGACGAGCGCCGCGTGTTCTCGGCCATCCGCTCCGGCGTGCTCCAGGCCCTGTCCGATCCGGGCGGGGAGATCCGGACGGGCTGCGAGGCTCCCGATCCCGGCCGAGGCCTGCCGCCGACCGCTTTTTCCGGTTCCTCTGCCTACCGGGAGCCCGCTTCGGGCGGTTCGTCCGGGCCGTCCCGGTCCGCGCACCGGCCCGCCGCGTTCCAGGACGCCAAATTTTCCACCTACCGGGCGTTCACCGAGGACCGGGCGCGCGCCCTGGACCTGCCCGTGACGCCCCCGGCCGAAGACGGAAGCGGCGCTTCCGGCCGCCCGGCCGAACCCGCGCCGTCCCTGGCCCGCGAGCCGGGGCCCGACGCCTTGCGGCCCGCCACGCTGGCGGGCAGCGGCTACACCTATCTCGGCCAGATCGCGGATACCTACCTGGTTCTGCGCCGGGGCGCGGACCTGGAGCTGGTGGACCAGCACGCGGCCCACGAGCGGGTCCTGCTGGCGGCCATGCGCGCGCAGCGCAAAAGGGGCGACTCCCAGCCCCTGGCCCTGGCCCTGGAGCTGCCCCTGCACCCCAGCGAGGCCGAGGTCCTGGCCGACTTGCGCGAGGACCTGCGCGCCATGGGCTTCGTCATCGAGATGGACGGCCCGGCCAAGGCGTTGGTCCGGGGCATCCCTCCGACACTTGAAACCGGCGAGGCGCGGGAGTATCTCAAGGACGCCCTGGCGGAAAAGGCCAGGGGGCTGGATGACCTGTGGACCATGATGGCCTGCAAGACCGCCATCAAGGCCAATCAGCCGCTGGCCGTGGACGAGGCCCTTGCCCTGCTGGAAACCTGGCTCAAGACGCCCGAACGCGAGTTCTGCCCCCACGGCAGGCCCGTGGTCCTGCGCTGGACGCCTGCCGATCTCGAAAAACTGTTCAAGAGAAAGTGATGATAGACTACAACAAGCTCCGCGTACGCATCCGTCTGGAAAATCTGCGCCACAACTACCGCCTGTTCACCGAACTCCACGACAACGTCATCCCGGTCATCAAGTCCGACGCCTACGGCCACGGTCTGGTCGAGGTGGCCCGCGCCCTGGAAAAGGACGGGGCGCAGACCTTTGCCGTCGGCTTCGTCCACGAGGCGGCCAAGCTGCGAGAGTCCGGCTGCGACAAGCGCATCATGGCCCTGCTCGGGCCCATTTCGGACGAGGATATCCAGTCGTTGTGGGACCACCGGATCATTACCCCCGTCTCCCATTTCGCCCAGTTGAAGCGCGTCCTGGCTGCGGCCGAAACGAACGGCCCGCTCGAGATCGGGCTCAAATTCGACACCGGCATGCGCCGCCTGGGGTTTTTGCCGGAAGAGACGGACGAGGTCGCGGCCCTGCTCAAGGGCGGCCCGGTCACCCCGGTCATGGCCACCTCGCACCTGGCCCGTGCCGACGAGCCCGGCCGGGAAAAGGACGTGGCTCTCCAGGCCCGGCGGTTCCAGGCGGCCCTGGACGGCCTGGCCCGCGCCGGATTCCAGGTCGAGGCCAATCTGGCCAACTCGGCGGGCGGCCTGGTCCACGACAACTGCCGTCTGGACTCCATGCGCCTGGGCATCAGCCTGTACGGCTGCGACCCCCTGGAGGGGGCGGGCCAGGGACGGCTGTCCGCCAAGCTGTTGCCCGCCATGGAGGTCACGGCCCCGGTCATGCAGGTCCATCCGTTGAAGCGCGGCGAGTCCATCAGCTACGGCTGGACCTTCACCGCCGAGCGCGATTCCGTGGTGGCCATCGTGGGCGTGGGCTACGCCGACAACTACAGCCGCGCACTCTCCAATCGGGGCGAGATGGTCCTGCACGGCAGGCGCGTGCCCATCCGGGGCCGGGTGTGCATGCAGATGACCGCGGTTGACGTGACCGGGCTTATGGGTGAAGGGATAGAGGTCCTGCCGGGCGACGAAGCCTGGCTGCTGGGCGGGCCGGGCGAGCGCCCCGTGACCCCCGAGGACCTGGCCGAATGGGGCAACACCATCACCTACGAGGCCTTCTGCCTGCTCGGACAGAACCGGCGCGAGTACGTGTAGATTTTTTGACCGCTAACGAACAACGAGAGGCCGCCGGGCGCGCATGCGCGAGCGGGGCGGCCGGGGAGCAACGATATGCCTGCTGTGCAAGACGATGAATGGGTCGTGGCCGAGAGCTATCCCGTCAGGGAGATGGAAGCCAACGGCGTGACCCCGGACTGGGTCGAGGGCAAGTGGCTGAACGTGGCCGAGGACATGGCCCTCATTCCGGAGAACAACGTGCGCCTCATCGTGGAAAACGGGGTCTGCCGCGTGGAGGTCTCCACCTACCTCATGGAGTGCATGCGCGGCTTCTAGCCCGTGCGCACCGAGCGAGTTTCGGGCCCGGCCCGGAGTGCGGAAAGGCCGCACCCCGGACCGGGCCCTTGGCGTACGGGGGCGGGCGGGCTACCATTTTGTCGGCGGCGGCAATGCCCGGGACTTTGTCCCGGTCCGCAGCGCCGGCCTCGCCCTGCCGTGCGGTCTGGCGACCATGCCGCGCACACGGTCCAAAACTCCGCAGCCGAGGCCGGGCCGTGTCTGGTTCTTATATGATTAATAAAATAAATTCAGTGTATTAAAAGCACAACGGGCGGGCGCAAACACCCGTCTGGACGGCCCGCCTTCCCGCGATTTTTCTTGTCGTTTTTGCGCCCCTTTGTCACATAACTGTAACAATTGGAAACATTACAATTCGGTTACGATTGTGTTACACAGCGCACGCGTTCGGCGAAAAAGGTACTTGATCTCGTCGATCAACAGTGTAACCGCTGAACGCGCCATCAAGGACGAGGCAATGAAACTGCGCTCTTTTCAGATGCGGATACTGCTGTGGACCTGGGGACTGCTCCTCATGGCCATGGCCGTGGTCTTCTT
Source organism: Pseudodesulfovibrio sp. 5S69 (assembly GCF_037094465.1). Classification (NCBI taxonomy): domain Bacteria; kingdom Pseudomonadati; phylum Thermodesulfobacteriota; class Desulfovibrionia; order Desulfovibrionales; family Desulfovibrionaceae; genus Pseudodesulfovibrio; species Pseudodesulfovibrio methanolicus. Next base: position 4,153,959 of record NZ_CP146609.1, on the reverse strand, counting down.
CTACTCCACGAGCATCGTGGGCGACGAACTGGTCACCGAAGCGGAGATCCGTACTCGGCACCAGATCGACGCCATCGAGTGGCTCATCCAGGACCACTCGCTGTTCGAATCCGAACAGGATTTCGCGGAGTGGCTGGACGCGCTGGCATTCAAGCTCAATTCCCGGATCACCTACATCATCAACGGCAAGGTCGTGGCCGACTCCGAGGTGCCCTTTGCCGAGCTCGGTTCCATGGACGACCACAGCCACCGGCCCGAGGTCATGGCCGCGCTCAAGGACGGCTGGGGCGTCAACGTGCGCCACTCCGATACGCTGGACAAGGACATGCTCTACGTGGCCCGGAAGTTTCCGGGTGTGCCCGCGGTGAACGCGGGCATCCTGCGCATGGCCGTGCCGTTCTCCCACGTCAGCGCGCGGCTCGACCTGCTGCGCACCAACCTGATCTGGCTCTTCCTGGGCACTCTGGCCGTTGCCGTGCTCCTGAGCGCGATCATGTCCCACAACATGGGCCGCGACATCCGGGCCTTTTCCGAGCTGGCCCGGTCCATCGGCGAGGGCGACTACTCGAAGAGGCTGCGCGTCCTGCCCGGCGGCGAGTTCAAGCCCCTGGCCCAGTCGGTCAACGCCATGGCCCAGTCCATCGAGCGCAACATCGAGCTCATCCAGGACCAGAAGGGCCAATTGCAGGCCGTGTTCGGCGGCATGCGCGAGGGCGTGCTGACCCTGGACGCCCACGGGCGCATCGAGTCCTTCAACGCCGCCCTGGACGAGATGTTCAACCTGCCCTCCAGCACGGTGGGGCGCTCGCCCATCGAGGTCATCCGCCGTTTCGAGATCCAGGACTTGGTGGACCAGGTCATAGCCGATCCCGAGGCCGGGGCCCGATCCATCCAGATCGACATCATGGACACGCGCGCCATCGAGGTCACGGCCGAGCGTTTTCTGGACCAGAACGGGGTGCGCAAGGTCATCCTGGTCTTCTACGACATTACCGAAATGAAGCGCAGCGAGGAGGGCTTGAAGGACTTCGTGGCCAACGCCTCCCACCAGTTGCGCACGCCGCTGACGTCCATCAAGGGGTACACCGAGACCCTGCTGGACATGCCGCCCGACGACCCCGAGGCGGCCCACAAATTCCTGGAGACGGTGCTCAAGAACGCGGACCACATGGACAAGGTCATCTCCAGCATGCTCGCCCTGGCCAAGTCCGAACAGGCGGGAAAAAGGATCAAACTGGCGCCCCTGTCCGGCCGCGAGCACCTCTCGCGGGCCATCGACGATCTGGCCGTGTGGGCCGGGGAGCGGGGGATCACCTTCCGCACCCGCACCCCGGAGGACGAGATGATGGTCATGGGCGAGACCGACGGGCTGCTGCACGTCTTCCACAACCTGCTCAACAACGCGGTCAAGTACAGCCCCGAGGGGGGAAAGATCACGGTCAGCGCCGAGGACGACGGCGAGTCCATCGTCTTCTGCGTGGAGGACCAGGGGCCGGGCATCTCCAGGGAACACTCCACCAAGGTGTTCGAGCGGTTCTATCGCGTGGACGAGAACACCATCGACGGGTCGGGCAGCGCCGGGCTGGGCCTGGCCATCTGCCGCCGCATCGTCAAGAACCTGGGCGGCGACATCTGGCACGACGGCTACGGCGAGGACGTGCGGGGCGCACGTTTCTGCTTCCGCCTGAACAAGCCGGGGGAAACGGCTTTGTAGGCAACCGCAACCTCTAACCAATTCCCTCGAAAGAGGGTCGATACGATGGATATTTACGATCTGTTTCTATACATGTCCGTGGGGGCCGGGTTCCTCATGGCGTTCAACCTGGGGGCCAACGACGTGGCCAACTCCATGGCCTCGGCCGTGGGGGCCAGGGCCATCACGGTCAAGCAGGCCGTGTTCATCGCGGGCATCCTGAACTTCGTGGGCGCGGTCTTCCTCGGCTCGCACGTGACCGCGACCATCAGCAAGGGGATCATCAACCCCGAGGTCATCGCCGACCCCAAGCTGATCATGATCGGCATGTTCGCCTCGCTCCTGGCCGCCGGGCTGTGGGTCCTGGTGGCCACGCTGACCTCGCTGCCGGTCTCGTCCACCCACTCCATCGTCGGGGCCATCACCGGGTTCGGACTGGTGGCGGGCGGACCGGACGTGGTCAACTGGCTCAAGATGGGCGGCATCGTCCTGTCCTGGATCATCTCCCCGTTCTTTGCAGCGGCCATCGCCTATTTCATCTTCACCCACATCCGGCGCTACATCCTGTTCAAGCGCCACTTCATCCAACAGGCCAAGAAATGGGCGCCCATCTGGGTGGCCATCACCCTGTCCATGATCTCCCTGTCCTTTCTGTACAAGACCCCGGTGGGCAAGGCGCTCGGCCTGCACTGGCTGACCTCGCTGGGCATCGCCGCGGCGTTGTCCTTCGCGGCCTGGGCCGCGGCCCGTCACTTCGTGTCCAAGTTCGTGCTGGACGAGGAGGAGGGCGCCGAGGGCGTGGAGCGGATCTTCCGCAAGATGCAGGTCGGCACGTCCTGCTACGTGGCCCTGTCCCAGGGCGCCAACGACGTGGCCAACGCCATCGGCCCGGTGGCCGCCATCTATCTCATCGCCAAGGAGCACATGCTCCTGGCCAAGGCCGAGGTCCCGTGGCCCATGCTCGTCCTGGGCGGCCTGGGCATCGCCGTGGGCATCGCCGTGCTCGGCCACAAGGTCATGTCCACCGTGGGCGAGAAGATCACCACGTTGACCAATACGCGCGGTTTTGCCGTTGACTTCGGGGCGGCCTCCACCGTATTGATCGCCTCCAATCTCGGCCTGCCGGTGTCCACCACGCATGCGGCGGTGGGCGGCGTGGTCGGCGTGGGCCTGGCGCGCGGCTTTTCCGCCGTGGACTTCCGGGTCCTGCTGCGCATCGTGGCCTACTGGGTGGCAACCGTCCCCATCGCGGCCCTGACCAGCATAGTAATCTTTGTGCTGCTCAAATGGTTGTGTTACGGCTAGGTTACAACAATAATCGCAACAACCCTTTTTAGTAGAGGTCACCATATGACATTGAGAATTCCCTTCTTCGGCCTGCTCGGCAGCCGCTCCCCCATGGACGGGCTGGTCGAGCATTACGACAAGATCGCCGAGTGCATCGCCGCCATCGACGAATCCCTTGAGTGCTACGTGTCCGGCGGAGTGTGCCGCGAGTTCAAGGAGTTGACCAAGGCCGTGGACGAGATCGAGAACCACGCCGACTCCATCAAGCGCAACATCCGCAACCACCTGCCCAAGGGCTTGTTCATGGCCGTGGAGAAGCACCTGTTCCTGTCCTACACCAAGAGCCAGGACAACGTGCTCGACGCGGCCCAGGACGCCCTGCACTGGCTGGCCATGCGCCCGGTGGCCATCCCCGAGGACATCCAGAAGGAGATGATCTACCTCCTGGATTCCGTGGCCAAGTGCACCGTGCTCCTCGGCCCGGCGCTCAAGTCCACCATCGGGCTGCTCAACGGCGAATCCCTGGACCGCGAAGGCACCAAGGAGTGCTTCCGCAAGGTCCGTCGCGAGCGCGACGAGGTCCGCCGCCGCAAGAACGACCTGCAGACGAAAATTTACGACAAGGACATCGACTTCAAGGACATCTACCAGCTCCTCCACTTTGTGGACTGCCTCGACAACATGGGGCACAACACCGAGAACTGCGCCGAGTTGCTGCGTTCCATGATCGCCCGATAGTCCGCTCCGGCGCGTCGCCCGCGCCGTTCCGCGAATGCAAAAAGGCCCGGCGCCATGCGCCGGGCCTTTTTGCATTCCCCGCCCGAGGACCGTTGCCGCGGCTAGCGCCGGGGCATGGTCACCGAGACCTCCACGGGCTTGCCCTCGGGCCAGGACAGGGGGTCGATCCGCGCACTGCCGGAAAAGAGCACCTGCCCGTTGAGCTCGATGCGCGCCGTGACCGCGTAGTGCAGTTGCGCGAGGATCCTGTCGGGGTCGTACTTGATGACCGCCTTGAAGGGCGGGGCGGCCTTGACCGGCAAAAAGGCGTTGGCCACGTCGTTGTCCTTCCGGTTGAGCTGCGAGATGTTGACCAGTTCCAGGAACAGGGCGCAGCCCGGCGGCAGGAGCATGCGCTCGCTATAGGAGACCGAGACTTTGAGCGCGGCCTTCCCGTCCGACGGGCTGGCGGATGCGGCGCCCTGCCCGGTCGAGGCGGCGGTGCAGCCGCCCAGGGCGGCCAGGATCAGGACGGCGGCCCACAGGGCCGGGACGGCGGACAGGCGTGTACGGTGCATGGCGACTCCATGTTTCCGGCATGCTACGCACTTTCGGCTCGCTTCGCCAGCCCGCCGGGCCGGTTTCCGGTCTGCGGGACAAGGTGAAGAAAACACTTGATAATGAGAATTGATTTCAATAAAGTCGCTCCATGTCAACCGCACTGCACATGAGGTTCGCACGCGAGGACGCGGGCCGTGACCCGAATTCGGGCCGATGTACCGGCCGGTCCGCCTTCCGGCGCGGCCGGAAAACATCCAACCGAAGGAGAAACCGATGAGCAATCTCAAAAAACTCGGCATCCTCAACCGCGAAGGCATGCGCGCCTGCAATGAGGGCCGCTCCGGCGACGCCTTGTTCCAGCTGACCCAGGCCGACAGCCTGGCCCGGTCTCTGAACGCGCCCCTGCACGAGGCCAAGGTGCGCAACAACATGGCCCTGGTCTACCAGATGTCCGGCAAATACGAGGAGGCCCGCATTTGCTTTCGCATCGCGGCCGGACGTGCCGTGGATGGCGGCGGTCAAGGCAACGTCCTGCACCGGGTCATCATGCGCAACCTCAATTCCCTGACCGCCCTGACCGAAGGCAGGGCCGCCTAGCCATGAACCCGTCTCGCATGGCCCCGGCAGCCGTTCTTCCGCTGCCGGGGCCGCCCGCTGCTCGCAGGGGATGGGGCCGGTCCGCGGCCTGTGCGAGCTTCCCGGCGCAGGTCCCGGTACCGGGGGACTAGGGCGGCAAGTGCCTGGGGTCGCCCTCTTAGACGATATCGTCCACGACGCCGCCGTCGACGCGCAGGGCGGCCCCGCTGGTTGCGGAGGCCTGTTCCGAGCAGGCGTAGACGACCATGTTGGCCACTTCCTCCACGCTCGAGGCGCGGTCGAGGACCGAACTCGGGCGGTGCGCCCGCACGAAATCACGCCCGACCTGCTCCAGGCTCTTGCCGGTGCGGGCCATCTCGTCGGCCACCATGGCCTCGAACCCGTCGGAGAGTGTCGGGCCGGGCAGCACCGCGTTCACGGTGACGCCGCTCCCGGCAACCCGCTTGGCGATGCCCCGCGAGAGGGCGAGCAGGGCCGTCTTGGAGACGCCGTAGTGGATCATGTCCGCGGGGATGTTGCGGGCGGACTCCGAGGAGATGAACACGATCCGCCCCCAGCCGTTGTCCCGCATGGCCGGGAGGTAGGCGCGGGAGAGACGGACGCCGGACATGACGTTCATCTGCCAGTAGGCGTCCCAGACCTCGTCGCCGGTTTCGAAAAAATCGCCGGCCCCGTAAATCCCGGCGTTGTTCACCAGGATGTCCACCTCGGGCACGGCGCGGATCAGGTTTTCGCAGCCCGCCGCGCCGGAAAGGTCGGCAGCGGCGGTGCGTAGCGACGCCTCGGGCAGTTCGGCCAGCAGCCTGTCCTTTGCCGCGAGCACGCTGTGTTCACTCCGGCCGTTGATGAATACCGTTGCGCCGCTCCCGGCCAGTCCCTTGGCAATGGCGTATCCGATCCCGCCGGAAGAAGCGGTGACCAGGGCCTTTTTCCCTTCAAGCGTAATATTCATGGATATGCTCCTTTTCCCTCCGGCCTGCCGCGTGCAACGACAGGCCCGTCGGGACGGAATATTTTCCGTTCTCCATGCGAAGCAGAAGAACGTGCATCGAAACTGAGGCCCGGCCGCGCGGGGCATCCGCGATATCGGGCGCCTCGTTTCGCCCCGGCGGGCAACGCCCGGGCCTGATATCAGATTCCAATCCCAATAATAGTAAGTTGTGGCGGAAATGTGAAGGGAAGAGAAAAATATGGGGAAAGGTCGGCGGGGCATTCGACCACGACGGCGTGCCGGACAGGGCAACAGGGCCATTGCGGGGGTGCGCCCGCGGGCGGCCCGGGAGGCATGGCCGGGCCGGAGGCATCGGGCCGTGGACGGCAAAAGGGCCGGGCACGCGTTCCGTGCCCGGCCCTTTCGTATCTCAACTTCTCGACCTTATGCCTTGGGCGGGTCGGGGAGGGCGAGTATGGGAGCGATGACCTGTTCCATGGCCTTGCCGGTGGCGGTGTCGCGGTGGACCTTCATGAAGGGGTAGCCTTCGTCGCCGGAGTCGGCCACGGCCGGGTCCAGGGGGATGCGGCCCAGGAACTGGACGCCGGATTCCTTGGCCAGTTCCTCGCCGCCGCCGGACTTGAATATCTGGTGGACCGCGCCGCAGTCGGGGCAGGCGAAGCCGGACATGTTCTCGACGATGCCGAGCACGCGGTTGCCGACCTCGCCGACAAAGGACACGGACCGGCGCACGTCGTCGATGGCCACGCCCTGGGGGGTGGTGACGATGACGGCCATGGCCGAGGGTCCGAGGGTCTGCAGGGTGGACAGGGGCTCGTCGCCGGTGCCCGGAGGGCAGTCCACGATGAGGTAGTCGAGGTCGCCCCACATGACGTCCTCGACGAATTGTTTGATCAGACCGATCTTGACCGGGCCGCGCCAGATCACGGCCTGGCGGTCGTCCTGGAGCAGGAAGCCCAGGGACATGACCGAGAGATTCTTGCTCCACGGGACCGGTTCCATGACCTGGTCGCCGATATGGGGCTGCTGTCCCTTGAGGGAGAGGAGCCGGGGCACGCTCGGGCCGTGCACGTCCACGTCGAGCAGGCCGACCTTCTTGCCGGCCAGGGACAGGGCCACGGCCATGTTGGCGGCCACGGTGGACTTGCCCACGCCGCCCTTGCCGGACATGACCACGATCTTGTGTTTGATGCGGCTCAGGGTCTTTTGCAGTTTCTGGTCTTCGGGCTTGTCGCAGCCCGTGGCGCTGGTGCAGGTTCCGTCAGGCGAGGCGGACGCACATCCTTCACAACCACTCATACGCTTTCTCCTGAAAAACGGCGACCCGAAGCCGCCCTAGAAGTACATGTGGAACCCGGCCGGCGAACGGCCGCGGCCAGGTTACAGAGAGATAACCATAGTGGGAGAAATGTCAAACCGCGACCCCCGGCATGGCCAGTTCGGCCAGCCCCCCGCACAGGAACCCTTCCAGCACCTGGCGATCGGTGCCGGTCAGCCAGGGGATGACCGTGATTCCGGCCCGCTCCAGAGTCAGGCGTGTGCGGTTGCGGATGGCGCCGCACAGAAAAATGGTTACCCCGCAGGCCAATATGGCGGATGTCCTGTCCATAGGGTCCTTTGAGGGAAGGGATAGGAGGCCTGCGGGGTAAGATTTTTGATCGCGTATTTCAAATAACTTGTATCCGTCCGCGTTCTCGCACACGGAGGCCAGTCGGTCCTGGTAGCACGCCAGGCAGATCAGCTTGGCGGAATCCGATTGCATCATCTCTCTCCAAAAATAGTCCGGCAGGACCCGCACCGGTTATGTCTCATAGAGCACAGACCGTGCCAAATATAATAGTCTGTTAAAACGGCATGTTGTCTATGCGGCAGAGTAGAGGTATGGCGATTTTTTCGCCCGCATTGGAAGATTAAAGGCGAATTATTCGCCCGCTTCCGGGGCGGCCAGCAAGCGGCGAAGGGTGTCCTTGGTGATCCCCAGTTCGCGGCAGGCGGCCATGCGCTTGCCGTTGTTGCGGCGCACGGCCTGGCGGGCGGCGCGGCGCTTGATGGCGTCCATGCTGCCGGACAGCCCGTCGGGCGCGTCAAGGCGCTTTCCCGCGGGGTGCAGGTATTCCGGGAGGTGTTCCACCTGGATGAACCCGTCCGGGCAGAGGATGAAGGCGTATTCGAGGATGTTTTCCAGTTCGCGCACGTTCCCGGGGAAGTCGTGGTGCATGAGCACGTGCAGGGCGTCCTCGCTGACCCCGCGGATGGCCTTGCCACGCGAGCTGTTGAACTCCGCGAGGAAGTGGTCGATGAGCAGGGGCAGGTCCTCCTGGCGCTCGGTCAGGGGCGGCAGGGTCAGGGTGACCACGTTGAGGCGGTAGAAGAGATCCTGGCGGAAGGTCCCTTCGGCCACGGCCTCTTCGAGGTCGCGGTTGGTGGCGGCCACCACGCGCACGTCGGCGTGGACCGGGGTCACGCCGCCCAGCGGCTCGAAGGTCTTTTCCTGGAGGAAGCGCAAAAGCTTGACCTGGAGGTTCTGGGGCATGTCGCCGATCTCGTCCAGGAAGACCGTGCCGCCGTCGGCCAGTTCGAACCGGCCCGGCTTGTCCGATCTCGCGTCGGTGAACGCGCCCGCCTTGTAGCCGAACAGCTCGGATTCGAGCAGGGTGTCGGGCAGGGCTCCGCAGTTCACGGCCACGAACGGCCCGTCCTTGCGCGGGCTCAGGGAATGGATGGCCTGGGCGAACAGCTCCTTGCCCGTGCCGCTCTTGCCCAGGAGCAGGGTGGTCGCCTCGGACCGGCTGATCTGTGGCAGGATGCGGAAGATCTTTTCCAGGGCCTGGGAACGGCCGACGATGTTCTCGAAGCGGTAGATGTCCTTGGCCTGCTGCCGGGAAACGTGGATGTCGGTCAGGTCGCGGAAGGTCTCCACCCCGCCGACCACGATGCCGTCGCGGTCCTTGAGCGGCGAGGCCGATATGGAAACGGGCAGGGTGGTGCCGTCCGAGCGGACGATGAAGATGGACTTGTTGACGATGCGCCCGCCCTGGTCGATGCACGCCCTGAGCGCGCACTGGCCGTCGCACAGGGACGAGCGGAATACGGCCCAGCATTTGCGCCCCAATGCATCGGCTTCGGAGATGCCGGTGATGCGTTGCGCGGCCTCGTTGAAGTAGGTCACGTTCCAGTCCGCGTCCACGGTGAACAGTCCGTCGGCGATGGAGGCGAACACGGCTTCGAGCGGAAGGTTTTTCGGAAACGGCATGGGACCACCGTACAACCCGGACACGGGGTTGCCAACAAAAACCGGGCGAAAAATTCGCCTTGCATCCGCGGAACGGTCCGGGACGGCTCAGTCGGCCGCGGGCTGGAGGAAGTCCGCGACGTAGCGGTAGAGCCTGTCGTGGATGGCCCGCCGGTCGGCGCCGTGGTCCTCGCAAACGAACGCCGCGTCCTCTTCGGCCAGGATTTCCCGCGCCCCCGGCTTGCATATCTGCATGAAGCTGAAGTGCGAGGCGTCGGGGATCTCGCGGTAGGCCAGGTTCGGCGGGAAGTCCTCGAAGCGGGGATAGAAGTGGGTGGAGGGCGGGATGTTCCGGTCCTTGCCCCCGCCGATGATCAGGGTCGGGATGGAGATGGACCGCAGGGACGCGGGCGTGCACACTTCCACGAATCCCGGCGCGATGGCCACGACCGCCGTGAACCGCGCGTCCTTAAGGTCCCGGGCGGCCGCGACGAAGTCCCGCTCCGCCAGGCCGGGCAGGGCGGTGCGGAAGTAGCCGCACGAGCGGTCCCGGTTCGCGGCGCAGAAAGCGGGGTAGCGGCGCAGGTCGAGCCGGGCCCCGGCCAGGGCCAGGGCGCTGTAGCCGCCGAGCGAGTAGCCCACGGCAAAGACCCTGGACGGATTGATGACGCCCTTGAACCGGGAGCGCAGCATCTCGCCCGCCAGGAAGCTCGCGTCCAGGGGCTGGTCCCAGGCGCGCAGGACCGAGGCCGGGTCGGCGTCGCCCGAGGTGTAGCCCGGATGGTCGGCCGCGCAGACCACGGCCCCGTTCTCGGCCAGGCGCGCCGCCAGCCAGGAGAGGTTGCGCCAGTTGCCCGTGGTTCCGTGGAGCAGGACGTACAGGGGATACTTGCCGGGCCGGATGGCCCCGTTCCTGACCGCGTCGATCCCCTCGAAGACCGCGTTTTCCGCGAACCGCTCGGCGGGCTTGTCGTCGCTCGGATACCAGATATGGGTCTTCAGCGTCCGTCCGCGCTGCGCGTCCGTGAACACGGCCTCGGTCATGCCCACCCCGGCCAGGGCGGGGGCGGCCCAGAGCAGGCAGAAAATAAACGTGAAGAGCGCCGGTCTTTTCATGGGGTTCTCCTGGGGCGGTTTCCCCGGAGCATAGCCCGCGGTGTACGGACCGGGCAACCGCAAAGAAAAAGGGCCGCCCTTTCGGGAGGCCCTTGGAAATCGGCGTCGCGGAGTCGCCTACAGTTTCTCGGCGCGCTTCTTCCGGAGCCAGTCGTACCACTGCTCCAGGTTCTCGCCGGTGCGCGCGGAGATGGGCATGACCTCTATGTCCTTGTTCAGTTTCTTGGCATGGTTCTCGGCCTTTTGCAGGTCGAAGTCCACGTAGGGCAGCAGGTCCACCTTGTTCAGGAGCATGACTGCGGAGATGTGGAACATGAACGGGTACTTCTCGGGCTTGTCGTCGCCCTCGGCCACGGACAGCAGGGTGACCTTGTAGTCCTCGCCCACGTTGAACTCGGCCGGGCAGACCAGGTTGCCCACGTTTTCGACGAAGAGGATGTCCAGCCCGTCGGTGTCGATGGCCTTGAGCGCGTCCATGACCATGCCGGAATCCAGGTGGCAGCCGCCCTCGGTGTTGATCTGCACGGCCTGGGCCCCGGTGGCGGCCACGCGCTGGGCGTCGTTGTCGGTCTGCAGGTCGCCCTCGATGACGGCCATCTTGAACTCGTCGCGCAGGTCGGTCAGGGTTCGTTCGAGCAGGGTGGTCTTGCCCGCGCCGGGGGAACTCATCAGGTTCAGGCACAGGATCTTCTTGACCCGGAAATTGTTCTGGAGCTCGTCGGCCAGGCGGTCGTTGGCTTCGAGCACGTTGCGGACTATGGTCACTTCCTTGGACATGGTCACTCCTTCTTTATTGCTGGTCGTCCACTTCGATGGAGTCGATGAGCAGTTCCTTGCCCTCCAGCACCTTGTGGCCCAGCAGGGCTTCGCACTTGGGGCAGGGCATGCACCGGGTGTGCTCCGGGCTGAATACCTCTCCGCATTCGCCGCAGGCCACCTTCACCGGCACCTCGATGATTTCGAGTTCGGCCCCGTCGAATTCGCCGCCGGGGATGAGCGCCTCCCAGGCGAATTGCAGGGACTCGGTGACCACCCCGGCCAGTCGGCCGTTCTTGAGGGTCACTTTCTTGAGCTTCTGGCCGTCATACTTGACCATCTCTTCGCGCAGGATGCCGAGGATGGATTCGACAATCGACATTTCATGCATGGCTGTGAGCAGTACACCGAAAAACGGATGTGGGCAAGGACGTCGGGCGGGCGGGCGCCGTGGTCGCCGGAAAAAATGTCGTTGATCCGGCGGGGGATAGACCGTCGCGCGGCCGGGAACGAAAAAACCCTACGAAATGTGCCGGTATTGGTTGACTCGGGAGTCAGTTCGGTCTTATGGCTATAGCCAACTTGTTCTCAGGGCGGGGTGGAAGTCCCCACCGGCGGTGATCCGGCTTTGCCGGCGAGCCCGCGAGCGCCCCTCCGGGTGGAGGGGGTCCAGCAGACCCGGTGCGAATCCGGGGCCGACGGTAAGAGTCCGGAATGAAGAGAATGAGGCAGTCCAGCGGCCGTTGCCGGGCGGGTTCCCCGCCGGGGTCGGCGGTCGCCGCGGCGGGCGCTCTCGCTCGTTCGCCTGTCTATGCGCCCTGATTCATTCATACTCTTTATCGAAGGAGCTTCATGATGGATCAGCCAATCCTCAAACAGTTCGGCGGCCCCATTTCCAGGGTCGAGAAAGCGCTCAAGTCCTTGCGAAAGGGCAACGGCGTGCTGGTCACGGACAATGCGGACCGCGAAAACGAGGGCGACCTCATCTTCGCGGCCAAGACCCTGACCAATGAGCAGATGGCCATGCTCATCCGGGAATGCAGCGGCATCGTCTGCCTGTGCATGACCGAAGACAAGATCAACTCCCTCGGCCTGCCCATGATGGTCGAGAACAACACCAGCGCCTACAACACCGCCTTCACCATCTCCATCGAGGCGGCCCAGGGCGTGACCACCGGCGTGTCCGCGGCGGACCGGGTGACCACCGTCAAGGCGGCCATCGCCCCGGACGCCACGCCCGCCAGCCTGGCCAGCCCCGGCCACGTGTTCCCGCTCTGCGCCAAACACGGCGGCGTGCTCGAACGCGGCGGCCACACCGAGGCCACCGTGGACCTCAACCGGTTGGCCGGACTCGAACCCTGCGGCGTGCTCGCCGAGCTGACCAACCCCGACGGGACCATGGCCAAGCTGCATGAGATCGTGGCCTTTGCCATCAAGCACCAGATGGCCATGTGCACGGTCCAGGACATCATCGCCTACCGTGAGCACATCGGCGACATCAACGCCGAGATGGTCATGCCGGAAGATTCGTCTGCCGTGACCAAGCCCACCTCGATCTTCCCCCGAAGCACCTTTGCCTCGGGCCGGTAGGCTCTGGTCCGGGCCGACACCCTCAACCTTCTTCTCCTAAAAACCAAGGCCCCGCCGTTTCGCCCGGCGGGGCCTTTTTTCTGTCCGGCCCTCTTGCCGACCGTCCCTTTATTCTTAAAAAAACGGATTGCATTGATCTCGATCAATGGTCCGCGTCTTGGAGCGGCGTACGGTGGCGGCTTCAAGGAGATGGGGTCGGTCCGACCCCGTTACGATCCGCTTTTGGGCACAAAACATTGCCACCGGATTTCCCCCCCCGGCCGGAGCCGCGGAGGGAGGCGAAGAGGAGAAATGGCATGAGTGCACAAAAGATCGTTGTCATAGGCGGTTCCGCCGCCGGACCCAAAGCCGCGGCGCGAGCCAGGCGGCTGGACGCGAAGGCGGAGGTGACCCTGCTGCAGAAGGCCCCGGAACTGTCCATGGCCTCGTGCGGCTATCCCTACTACATCGGAGGCAACTTCGATGAAAGAAACTCGCTGCTGGCCACGCCCACGGGCGTGGTGCGCGACCCCGCGTTCTTTGCGGCGGCGAAAGGCGTGAACGCCAAGGTGAATACGGAAGTGACCGCCATCAACCGCGAAAACAGGACCGTGTCCTGCCTCGACCTAGGCAGCGGAGAGCCGTCGGCCGTCGAGTACGACAAACTCATCCTCTGCACCGGCGCGACGCCCCGGCGTCCGCCCATTCCGGGCATCGACCTGGACGGCGTGTGTTCGCTGTCCGAGATGCGCGACGCGGACCGGCTGCGCGGCCTGGCTGACTCCGGTGCGGTCAAAAACGCCGTCATCGTGGGCGGCGGGCTGATCGGCATCGAACTCTGCGAGGCCCTGACCGAATCCGGCATGCACGTGAGCGTGGTGGAGATGCTCTCCCAACTGCTCATGTTCCTGGACTGGGAGATCGCCAAGCTGGTCGAGAAGCACGTGGCCTCCAAGGGCGTGACCGTGCACACCGACAACGGCGTGGCCGAGTTCCTTGGCAAAGACGGCAAGCTGACCGGGGTCCGGCTCAAGGACGGCACGGTGGTTCCCTGCGAACTGGCCGTGGTCTCCATCGGCGTGGTCCCCAACGCGGACCTGGCGCGCGAGGCGGGCCTGGACATCGGCGCGTTCGGCGGCATCGCCGTGGACGAGTTCATGCGCACGTCCGACCCGCACATCTATGCGGCGGGCGACTGCGTGGAGATCACCCACCGGATCACCGGCAAGAAGGTCTTTGCCCCGTACGGCGACCTGGCCAACCTGGAGGCGCGCGTGGCCGCGGACAACATGGTCCTGGGCGACAGGAGGACCTTCCCCGGCACGGTGAACAGCGGCATCTGCAAGGTCTTCGACCTGTCCGCCGGAGCCACCGGCCTGTCCGAAAAGCGGGCCCGGCAAGAGGGCTTCGACGTGGTCACCGCGACCAACGCCAGCCTGGACCGGCCCGGCTTCATGGGCGCGCGCCTGCTGGTCTCCAAGATGGTGGCCGACGCCAAGACCGGGCGCATCCTGGGGTTCCAGTGCGTGGGGCCCGGCGCGGTCAACCGCCAGCTCGCCGAGGCGGCCATGGCCGTCATGAACGGCAACACGGTCCTGGACATCAACACCGCAGACCTGCCCTACGCGCCGCCGTTCTCCCTGGCCATCGACCACTTCATCACCACGGCCCACATCCTGGACAACAAGATGTGCGGCCGGATGACCGGCATCGGCAATGCCGAGGTCAAGGCCCGGCTGGACAGCGGCGACAGGCCGTTCATCCTGGACGTGCGCGCCCCCGGCGAGTTCGCGGCCATGCGCCTGAACGTGGGAGAGACCCTCATCCCGCTGGGCGCGCTGCGCAACTCCCTGGACAAGCTGCCGCAGGACAGGGACGCGGAGATCATCACCTTCTGCAAGATATCCATGCGCGGCTACGAGGCCCAGCGTGTGCTCGAAGCGGAAGGCTGGACCAACATCAAAGTCATGGAGGGCGGCATCATGGCCTGGCCCTTCCACGTGGACATGGGGGAGTAGCCCCCGCCCGGCGGCGCCCCGCGCCGACCGGAAACCGTAACCATCGCCCCGAGGCGGAACAGAACGGAATATTCCGTGACCACCATCATCTCCTGAAGAAAACGAGCACTTCCCTTGCCACCCCTTCTTCAGGTCAAGGCCCCGCCGGGCGACCGGCGGGGCTTTTCCGTCTTCGGCCGTCAGGGGGCGGCGGGCCTGCCCGTGGCCCAGCCCGCGTACAGGGGAACGCGGGTGTCCGTGGAGACGCGGTGGAGCTGGCCGGGCTTGGCGTTGACGGCGAAGAGGTCCAGGAAGGCCGCGAAGTCGTTGAACCACTGGTGGGTGGGGCTGAAGGAGTGGACCAGCATGACCGCGGCCTTCGCGCGGAAGCGGCGGGCCTCGATTAGGGCCGAGGCCGTTCGGTGCAGGAGCTGGTAGCGCACCGAGTCCGGCAGCTTGTCCGGCAGGCCGAGGATATCCTGAAGATGGGCGAGCCGTCGCCGCTTGCCGTCCGAGGCACCCTGCCGCCACTGGCCCAGCGGCTGGCCGAAGGGCTCGGCCGCTTTGCCCTCGACCATGACCGTGACCGGCCCGGAGCCGTTCCCGGCCAGGACGAAGAGGTCGTTCTGTGATGGATTGCCGGGGCCCGGCAGGGGGACTTTGTGTTCGGGGATGGCCAGGATCATCTCCAGGTCGGCGAAGTCCGGGGCGCTTTTGAGCAGGGCGGCGACCTCGGGCGGCCAGCCGTCGGCGGACTCCCAGGCGTAGGCCAACTCCTTGGCCGAGCAGCCGTTTTTCCACTGTTTTTCGGGGGATGCCAGGAACCCGCGCCAGTCTTCGGGGGACCCGGTGGGCCTGTAGATTCGTTTCATCGCGTGTTCTCCTTGGGGAAGCAGCGGCAGCCTTTTCCTTACTATAGACGCACGGGGCCGCGGAAGTGCACGAAAAAAATGGCGGGAAGTGAAAAAAGTTGACAGGCCGCCCTCATCGGTAGTGAACTGACTGCCCGAATTTCCGTAACCCGAGAGGTATTCCGATGCGTAGTAAAAAGATGACTGGTGGATTGGAGAAGGCCCCGCACCGTTCGCTGTTGTATGCGAGCGGGCTGTCCAAGGAAGAGATGGACAGGCCCCTGATCGGCGTATGCAACGCCCAGAATGAAATTATCCCCGGTCATGTGCACCTGGATACCATCGCCGAAGCCGTCAAGGCGGGCATCCGCATGGCGGGCGGCACGCCGCTCGAATTCCCGGCCATCGGCGTGTGCGACGGCCTGGCCATGAACCACGAGGGCATGAAGATGTCACTGCCCAGCCGCGAGATCATCGCCGATTCGGTGGAAATCATGGCCACGGCACACCCGTTCGACGCCATCGTCTGCATCCCCAACTGCGACAAGATCGTGCCCGGCATGCTCATGGCCATGCTCCGGCTGAACATCCCGGCCGTGCTCGTGTCCGGCGGCCCCATGCTGGCCGGGCACAAGAAGACCTCGGACCTGATTACCGTGTTCGAGGGCGTGGGCAAGGTCCGCTCGGGCCAGATGACCGAGGAGGAGCTGGAGGAATACACGGCGGGCGCGTGCCCCACCTGCGGCTCGTGCGCGGGCATGTTCACGGCCAACTCCATGAACTGCATGGCCGAGTCCATTGGCCTGGCCCTGCCCGGCAACGGCACCATCCCGGCGGTCATGTCCGCCCGCGTCCGGCTGGCCAAGAAGGCGGGCATGCAGGTCATGGAGATGTATGAGCGCGACATCCGGCCGCGCGACATCGTCACCGAGAAATCCGTGCACAACGCGGTGACCATGGACATGGCGTTGGGCTGTTCGACCAACACCACCCTGCACCTGCCCGCCCTGTTCGCCGAGGCGAACCTTGATCTTTCGCTTCAGATGTTCAATGAAATCAGCATGAAGACGCCCAACCTGTGCAAGCTGGCCCCGGCCGGGCCGCACTACATGCAGGACCTGGACGAGTCCGGCGGCATCCCCGGCGTCATGAGCGAGCTGGTCAAGAAGGACCTGCTCAACCTCGACGTCATGACCGTCACCGGCAAGACGCTCGGCGAGAACCTCAAGGACCTGAACGCCCAGGTCACCAACCACGAGATCGTCCGGCCCATCGACAACCCCTATTCCAACGAGGGCGGCATCGCCATCCTGTACGGCAACATCGCGCCCGACGGCTGCTGCGTGAAGCAGTCCGCCGTGGCTCCGGAGATGATGCGGAACACCGGCACGGCCCGGGTCTTCAACAG
The DNA here is from genome assembly GCF_037094465.1 of Pseudodesulfovibrio sp. 5S69. Lineage (NCBI taxonomy): Bacteria > Pseudomonadati > Thermodesulfobacteriota > Desulfovibrionia > Desulfovibrionales > Desulfovibrionaceae > Pseudodesulfovibrio > Pseudodesulfovibrio methanolicus. The sequence goes on along the minus strand of NZ_CP146609.1, from coordinate 4,137,223 downwards.
CGAGGAGGAGGGCGTGGCCGCCATCCTGGGCAACGAGATCAAGCCCGGCGACGTGGTCGTCATCCTCTACGAAGGCCCCAAGGGCGGCCCCGGCATGCGCGAGATGCTCACCCCCACCTCGGCCATTTCCGGCATGGGGCTCGGCGGGTCCGTGGCGCTCATCACCGACGGCCGGTTCTCCGGCGGCACGCGCGGCGCGGCCGTGGGCCACATCTCGCCCGAGGCCGCGGCCGGTGGGCCGGTGGGCCTGATCCGCGAGGGCGATCGTATCGAGATCGACATCCCGGCCCGCACGATCAACCTGCTGGTGGACGAGGCCGAGCTGGAGGAACGCAAGAAGACCCACAAACCCGTGGTCAAGGAGGTCTCCTCCCCGTTCCTGCGGCGCTACGCCAAGCTGGTCACCTCGGCCGCGCGCGGCGCGGTCTACGAGAAATAGCCGGGCGCGTCACGCAATGAAAAAGCCGGTTCGGGGTTGCCCGAACCGGCTTTTTTCGTGCTCAGTCATTCTTGTCGCGCCAGGGAAGCCGCTCGTCCAGGGGCGGCTTCAGGCCGGGATACCACCTGTTCAGGATGCCGGCCAGGGTCCCGTCGTCGCGCATGGTCCGGAACGCCCGCTGCCAGGCGTCCACGGTCTCGGGCGCGGTGCCGTGCGACAGGGCCACGTACAGGTCCACCTCCTTGAGCACGAACACCGGCTCGAAGTTGTTCGGGTCGATTCCGGCGGCGTCGGCCATGGACTCCAGCCCGGTGTCGCTGCCCACGATCAGGTCCAGCCGCCCGTACTCCAATTTGCGGTAGTTGGTCGCGTCGCTCGCGGCCCGTTGCAGGTTGGTGAACCCCAGCCCGGCGAGATAGCGGTCGCGCGCATCGCCGAAGTAGGTGCCGATGGACCCGACCCTGCGGGCGTCGTCCAGGCAACGGATGGTGACCCCGGACCCCTTGCGGGCCAGAAAGCACCAGCGCACCCGGAAGATCGGCCCCACCCAGTAGAAGCGCGGGTCGCGCTCCTCGGTCCGGGTGGTGGGAAACAGGACCACCCCGGGCTTGTTCAGGGCGATGTCGTAGGCCCGTGCCCACGGCATGGGCTCGATGGCCGCCGTGCAGTGTGTCCGGTCCATGAGTTCGCGGACGAGGTCCACGGCCCAGCCGCCCAGTCCGCCGTTTTGGGGCTGGACCGCCCGACCGTTGGGCTCGGCAAGCACTCGGAGGTCGGCCGATGCGGCCGCGCGGGCGGAATTCGTAAGTGGCCAGAGGAAAAAGAGAAGAAAAACGGCCGGGGAAAAGCGTGACAACCAGTTCATGGAGGCCTGATAGCAGGAAAGTCGGTTTTCCGCATCAGTAAAATTCGTCCGGGGAAAATACCCCCCGGAAACGAGAAAGGCCTCCTTGCGGAGGCCTGTGACTTTCTCGGTGCAAAAGAAGGAAGATGCTTTTCTTATTGCATTGGCCATGCCAAGGATTCCGCATTCGAAAATAATATTTTTTATTCCAAATATAGCAATACGTTAACTGTATGCATCCGCAACGCGTCCGGGCGCCTCCGTCTGGATGTGTGGTACAATAATTTGGACTTTCCCGGTACTGGAGCGCGAGGAGGCCCATTTTTTGTACCCTCCGGGTTCGGAAGGAGAAAGAGGTTGTTCGGCCCGTCTATATCGGAATGATACCGGTTCTTATAAAGATTGTTCATGCGTAACTAAAATCTGGCAACGCGGTGACAATTGTGTGTACGGTGTTTGTGTGAACTATCAAAAAACAGGGGGAGAAAATGAAGCTTTCGAATATAGGAATCGGGCAACGGCTGGTCGCCATGTTGGCGCTGCTGATGCTCGCCCTGGTTGTCTTTTTCCTGGTCTCCGTATCCTACGGGACCAAGAATCTTACCCTTTCCATCGTCAACAAGACCCTGAGCCAGAACACACGCAGCGTCACCGCCACCCTGGACAGCTGGATCCAGGACCGCATGCACTTCCTCGGCCTGGCCGCCACATCGGAAGAGGTCGTCGAGGCCGCCGCGGACGGCGACTGGCACCGGGCCGAGGCCTGGCTGCAACGGGCCAAGGCCCAGGACCCCATGCTGGAATCCCTGTTCGTGCACGATGCCAAGGGGATCAGCGTGGTCACCACCAACGAGGGCGGCCGGGGCAAGGATTACACCTCCAGGCCCTACTACAAGGCCATCATGACCGATGGCCAGGACGAGTACATCTCCGAAGTGACCCTGTCCCCGGCCACCAACAAGCCGAGGATTGCCTTTGTCCGCGCCGTCAAGCGCGACGGCAAGACCATCGGTTACGTCGGCATGTCCGTCCAGGGGGAGGCGTTTTCCGACTTCCTCGCGCCGATCAAGGTCGGTGAGAACGGCTACTGCTACATGTACGACGACAGGGGCAAGGTCCTGGCCCACCCGGACAGTTCCCTGATCTTCAAGGACCTGAGCGGGTCGAGCTTCATCCAGGAGGGGCTGCGCCAAAAGAACGGCTTCATCGAGTACGAATGGGATGGCGCGGTCAAGTACATGGCCTTTGGCCAGGTCAAGCGCACCGGCTGGATCGTGGCCCTGACCGCCGAACGCTCCGACTTCCTCCATGAGGCCAACCAGCTCCAGTTCCGCCTGGTCGTCGGCGGCGGCGTGGCCCTGATCGTCATCCTCGCCCTGGTCTTCGTGGTCATCCGCAGGCTGGTCTCCAAGCCGCTCGCCGTGATCGCCGAAAAGGCGGAGCTGGTCAGCCGCGGCGACCTGTCCGTGGACTTCTCCGGTCGGTTCAGCGGCGAACTTGCCCGGCTGCGTGACTCCTTCGAGGCCATGGTCGACAGCCTCGGCAAGGTGGTCGAGGACATCCAGTCCGGCAGCGAAAACGTGGCCTCCGGGGCCGAGGAGCTGTCCGCCACGGCCGAGGCCCTGGCCCAGGGCGCCACGGCCCAGGCCGGAGGCGTGGAACGGCTGTCCAGCGCCATTGAGCAGATCAGCGCCAGCATCAACAACACCGCGTCCAACGCCAAGGAGACCGAGTCCCTGGCCGCCCAGGCCGCCAAGGACGCCCAGGAGGGCGGCGAGGCCGTGGCCGAAGCGGTCAGCGCCATGAGCGATATCGCCGAGAAGATATCCATCATCGAGGAGATCGCCCGCCAGACCAACCTCCTGGCCCTCAACGCCGCCATCGAGGCCGCCCGCGCCGGTGAACACGGCAAGGGCTTCGCCGTGGTCGCCGCCGAGGTCCGCAAGCTCGCCGAACGGTCCGGGGTCGCCGCCAACGAGATCAGCGAACTGTCCGCCTCGAGCATGACCGTGGCCAACCGCGCCGGAAAGATGCTCGAACGGCTCGTCCCGGACATCCAGAAGACCTCGGAACTCATCCAGGAGATCACCGCTTCCACCCAGGAACAGAACTCCGGCGCGAACGACATCAACACCGCCACCACGGAACTCGACCGCGTCATCCAGCAGAACGCCGCGGCCTCCGAAGAAACCTCCTCCACCTCCGAGGAACTCTCCGGCCAGGCCGTCCAACTGCAACAGACCGTCAGCTACTTCAAGTTGCGCCGAAGCGCCGGACCCGTCCGGACTCCCAAGCGCCCGGTGGTCACCCGCACCCCGGCCCCGGTACTGACCGGCGACGACGAGCCCGGCGGAGGCGACTTCGAACGGTTCTGATCCCGATGGACTTATGCGTATCAGGCGCGCCCCGGCAACGGGGCGCGCCTTTTCGTTGCGAGTGGAAGATGCCTCCGGCGGCTGGGGCGCTGCCCCAGACCCCGCCATGGAACCCTTTGGGAAAAGGGTTCCCTGGACCCTCCCAAACCTTTTGTGTCGCCTGCGGCGAAGGAGAGGGGCGGGAAGGATGATGTTTTTCGCAGGGAGGTTGGCTGGGCGCGCCCCCTTCGGGACGGTTGCCCACGCCGCCTGGGAGGAGGGGCAAGGAACTATGAGAGGGCGGCGTCTTGAACTGTGGTAGTAAGAGGCCCGGCTCTTCGCGCCCCCGTCATCCGCGAAGCGGCACAAAAGGTTTAGGAGGGAAAGGGGGATGGGGGTCCGGGGGAAGGGGGAGGCAAAAAAAAGAGGGGCCGCGTGAGCGGTCCCTCTTTTGATTGTATCAGGCGGCCAATTATTTGAACTTGGCCAGGGCGGCGGCGAAGCCTTGTTTGGAGCGGGGGATGATCTTGTCTTCCACGGAGAAGGACAGGCGGAAGAAGCCGGGGTAGCCGAAGCCGGAGCCGGGCACGGCCAGGACTTTTTCTTCCTGGAGCGCGGCGCAGAATTTGACGTCGTCGCCGCCGGGGGCCTTGGGGAAGAAGTAGAACGCGCCCTTGGGCATGGTGTATTCGTAGCCCGCGTAGTCGAGGACTTCGGCCATGGCCTTGCGGCGGCGGTCGTAGATGGAGATGTCCACGCCCGAGCCGAGCGCGCGGGCCATGAGCTTTTGGGCCAGGGCCGGGGCGTTGACGAAGCCGAGGATGCGGTTGGTCAGGGTGATGGCCCCGACCAGGGCGGCCATGCCCTCCATGGCCGGGTTGACCAGGGCGTAGCCGATGCGCTCGCCGGCCATGGACAGGTTCTTGGAGAAGGACGAGCATACCACGGTGAAGGGGTAGATGGGCAGCAGGCTGGGCACGTCCACGCCGTCGAAGGCCAGGAACCGGTAGGGTTCGTCGGCCAGGATGTAGATGGGCCGTTCGCGTCCCGCGTTATGTTTTTCGAGGATGGCGGCCAGTCCTTCGAGGGACGCCTTGTCGTAGACCGCGCCCGACGGGTTGTTGGGCGAGTTGAGCATGACCACGCGGGTCTTGTCGGTGATGGCCTTGTCCATGGCCTCCAGATCGAGCTGGAAGGTCAGGGGCTTGGCCGGGACCGTGATCAGTTTCGCGCCGTGATTTTCGCAGTAGAAGGTGTACTCCACGAAGAACGGGGCCGGGCTGATGACCTCGTCGCCGGGTTCGAGCACGGCCCGGAAAAACGAGTTGAGCGCGCCCGCCGCGCCGCAGGTGATGACCAGGCAGTCGGCGGTCACGGGCGTGCCCTGTTCCTTCGAGACCTCGGCGGCCAGCTTTTCGCGCACGTCGGGGTAGCCGAAGTTGGGCATGTAGCCCATGAAGAACGGCTTGTCGGCCTGTTCGGCCAGCTCCAGGAGCCCTTCCTTGATGGCGGGCGGCGGCGGCAGGTCCGGGTTGCCCAGGCTGAAGTCGCAGACCGCGTCCTCACCGAACTGTTTCTTCAGGGCGATGCCCTCTTCGAACATCTTGCGGATCCAGGAGGACCGCTCCATGTATCCCGCTATCTGGCTGGAAATAAGCTGCATGGGAAAACTCCTTGGAATTCGGGTGAAGCCCCGACCCTACGACAACCAACCGCCACTTGCAATACGCGATGGCCGCAAGCGACGGGCGGGCCCCGCCCCGCGCCAGGCCGGTTCACGATGGGCCGCGCACGCCCCGGCACGCTTCCCCGCCGGTCGTCGTCCGCAGCCCTCTTGACAATGATTAGCCACCTAACTATTGTGGCGTCATGTTTTACCTGAAGGATTTTCCCGACGAAGCGATGATCGCCCGGTTCAAGGCCATCCTCCCGAACGTCGACGCGGCCGGCGTGCAGATATTCATCCGGCTCCTCGCGCTGGGCAGCGAATGCCTGTCGCGGCTGGACCGGGTGCTCGGCGAGCACGGGTTGAGCCACGGCCGCTGGATCGTGCTCATGCTCCTGCGGCGCCGGGAGGTCTGGCGGGCACTGCCCTCGGAACTGGCCGACGAGCAGGGCATCTCCAGGGCGACCATGTCCGGGCTGATCCGGGGCCTGGAGGAGCAGGGGCTGGTTGCCCGGCAGCCGGACGAGCGCGACAGGCGGCAGACCCTGGTCGTCCTGACGCCGGAGGGCGCCGCCCTGGTGGAGCGGGCCCTGCCCGAATGTCTCGGGCTCATGGAGCGGACGCTTTCGCCCCTGGACGACGAGGAAAAAGGCGAGTTCAGGAGGTTGATTGAAAAATTGTTTCCCCTCGGCGGCGCTTGATGCGATAATGGAAGGAGGCTTTGAAGCCTCGCACCATAAAAAGAGGAAGTCGTTACGGTATGCGTAAGGTTGTCATAATTATCTTGGCTGTGGTTCTCCTCGGCGGAGGCGGTTACTGGGCGTACAGGGTGTTTTGCCCCGAATGCGCGGACACGGGCCCGCTGGTGCTCTACGGGAACGTGGACATCCGACAGGTCAATCTTGCCTTCAAGGACAGCGAGCGGATTCGGGACGTCCTGGTGGAGGAGGGCGACGAGGTCGAAGGCGGCCAGAAACTGGCCCAGCTGAAGACCCAGCGGCTGGAGTCCCAGATCAAGGCACTCCAGGCCGGGGTGGAAGCCCAGAAGTATGTGGTCATCCAGTTGGAGAACGGTTCCCGGCCCGAAGAGATCCAGCAGGCCCTTGCCGAGGAACGCCAGGCGTTGGCCGAGCGGAATTTGACCAAGCGGACCTTTGATCGGCAGTCGCGGCTGCTCAAGAGCGGGGCCAACTCACCGCAGGACCGGGACGACGCCCTGGCCCAGTACGACGTGGCCAAGGCCAAGTACCAGGTGGCGGTGCAGAACCGCATCCTCATGGAGAAGGGGGCCCGGTGGGAGGAGATCGCCTCGGCCAAGGCCTCTCTGAACAAGCTCGAAGCCGACCTGGACGTGCTCAAGGTGCAGTTGGCCGAGAGCGCGCTCTATGCGCCCACCAAGGCGGTGGTCCGCAGCCGCAACCTGGAGCCGGGCGACATGGCCTCGCCCCAGAGCCCGGTCTTTACCCTGGGCATCATGGACCCCAAGTGGGTCCGGACCTATGTGCCCGAGAACAAGCTCGGGCTGATCAAGCCGGGCATGCGCGGCTACGCGGTGGCCGACTCCTGGCCGGACAAGCGGTTCGAGGGCTGGGTGGGGTTCATCTCCTCCACCGCCGAGTTCACACCCCGGTCCGTGGAGACCCCGGAGTTGCGCACCTCCCTGGTCTACGAGGTCCGCCTGAACGTCCACGATCCCGAAAACGTACTCAGGCTGGGTATGCCGGTGACGGTCCGTTTCGATTCCGAGGCCGCTCCCGCCGCGCAGACCGCCGACGGAAACTAGGCGGGGCCATGCCGGAGACAAGCGGTTCCCTGCCCCTGGAGATCAAGGGCTTGCGCAAGACTTTCAAACGGGGGAAGGGCCGGGTGGAGGCCCTGCGGGGCGTCTCGTTCGCCCTTGAGCACGGCAGCGTCAATGCCCTGCTCGGTCCGGACGGCGCGGGCAAGACCACGCTCATCCGCCTGGCCACGGGGATCATGGCCCCGGACGAAGGCAGCGTGACCGTGCTCGGCATGGATTCCATCGGCCGAGCCCAGGACATCCAGTCGGCCATCGGCTACATGCCGCAGCGGTTCGGCCTGTACGAGGACCTGACCGTGCAGGAGAACCTCAACCTCTACGCGGATTTGCAGGGGGTGGGACGGCAGGAGCGCGGCGAGCGCTACGAATCCCTGATGGAGATGACCAACCTGGCTCCGTTCACCAAGCGGCTGGCCGGACGGCTCTCCGGCGGCATGAAGCAGAAGCTCGGGCTGGCCTGCTCCCTGCTCAAGACGCCGCGCTTTCTGCTCCTGGACGAACCCACCGTGGGCGTGGACCCTCTCTCAAGGCGCGAACTGTGGTCCATCGTGGACGCCCTGGTGCGCAAGGACGATATCACCGTGCTGGTCAGCACCGCCTACCTGGACGAGGCGGCCCGTTGCGACCGGGTCTTCATTCTCCAGGACGGCGAACTGATCGGGCAGGGCGCGCCGGACACCTTCGTCGACAAGGCGCGGGGGCGGGCCTGGCGGGTCACGCCCGAGACCACCCCGCGCGTGGTCCAGAGCCGCCTCTTCGGGAAGCATGGAATCGCCGATGCCACCTTGGAATCGGGGTGGGTCCGCGTGGTCACCAGGGACGAGGACATGCCGGAATCCCTGTTCCGCGAGGCCGGGGCCGAGGACCCGCAGGCCGTCGAGCCCATCTTCGAGGACGGCTTCATGCTCCTGCTCAACCGGGACACGCAGGCGGACGCCCCGGCCCTGAAGGTGGCCAGGGTGCACGGAAGCGGCGACGGCGCGGCCATCAGCGTCACCGGGCTGGAGCGGCGTTTCGGCGATTTCTACGCGGTCAAGGGGCTGACTTTCTCGGTCAAGCGCGGAGAAATCTTCGGCCTGCTCGGCCCCAACGGGGCGGGCAAGTCGACCACCTTCCGCATGCTCTGCGGCCTGCTGCCCGCCACGGGCGGGACCCTGAAGGTCGGCGGCCTGAACCTGCGCCGGGCCGCGGCCAAGGCGCGCAAGAACCTCGGCTACATGGCCCAGAAGTTCTCCTTGTACGGCCAGCTCTCGGTGCTTGAAAACCTGAATTTCTTCAGCAAGGTCTATGGGTTGTCCGGGTCGCATCGCGAAGAGCGGGTGCAGTGGGCCCTGAACGAACTGGACCTGGCCGACCAGGCCGAGACCACGTCCGGGGAGCTGCCCTTCGGCTTCCGCCAGCGCCTGTCCCTGGCCTGCGCCCTGATGCACGAGCCCGACATCCTCTTTCTGGATGAGCCCACCTCCGGGGTCGACCCCCTGGCCCGGCGGCAGTTCTGGGCCCGGATCAACTCCCTGGCCGAGCAGGGCGTGACCGTGGTGGTCACCACCCACTTCATGGAAGAGGCCGAGTATTGCGACCGCATGCTGATCATGATGGCCGGGGAGCTGCTGGCCCAGGGAACCCCGGACGAGATCCGGCGGTACGCCGGGACCGACGGCGACGCGACCATCGAAAAGGCCTTCATAGCCCTGGTCGAAGAGCACCGGGCGCGGCAAAAGGAGGGATGACCGTGCGCAGCCGTCTCGACTTCACCCGCCTGCGCGCCCTGCTCGCCAAGGAGTGGCTGCAGATCATCCGCGACCCATCGAGCATCGCCCTGGCCTTCGTCATCCCGATCATCATGCTCCTGCTCTTCGGCTACGGCATCAGCCTGGACCCCAAGAAGCTGCCCGTGGCCTTTGTCATGGACAAGCCCGACCCCACGGCCTCGACCCTGCTGGCCCGCTTCCGCCACTCCGAGTATTTCGGCATGGTGCCCACGACCTCCTGGGGCGAGGCGGAGCAGATGCTGCTGGACCGACAGGTGGACGCGGTCATCCGCTTGCAGTCGGACTTCACCCGCCGCCTGAGGACCGGTGGCCAGGCCCCGGTGCAGTTGGTCGTCAACGGCGTGGACTCCAACCGGGCCCTGCAGATCCTCGGCTACGTGACCATGACCTGGAACCGCTGGCTGGTCGAGTTTTCCGAGACCCTGCCGGGGGCGGAGAACCTGGCGCGGGTCGGGCTGGTGGACTTGAAGCAGCGCATCTGGTTCAACGAGGCCATCCGCAGCGAGAACTTCCTGGTGCCCGGCCTCATGGCCATCATCATGACCCTGATCGGCACGCTGCTGACCGCCATGGTCATGGCCAGGGAGTGGGAGCGGGGGACCATGGAGGCCTTGCTGGTCACCCCGGTCAGGCGGCTGGAGATCGTCCTGGGCAAGCTGATCCCCTATTTCCTGCTCGGCATGGGCGGCCTGGTCCTGTGCATCGTCATGGCCGTGTTCCTGTTCAACGTTCCGTTCCGCGGTTCTCTGAGCCTGCTCCTGCTGCTGGGCGGCGTGTTCATGATCGGAACCCTCGGGCTCGGGCTGTTCATCTCCTCCACGGCCAAGAACCAGTTCGTGGCCGGGCAGATAGCCCTGCTGGCCGCCTTCCTGCCGTCGTTCTTCCTGTCCGGGTTCATCTTCGAACTTACCAGCACCCCGATCTTCATCCAGGTGCTCTCCTTCGTCGTCCCGGCCAAGTATTTCGTCAACATCGTCCAGACGTTGTTCCTGGCGGGCGACGTCGCCTCGGTCCTGTTGCCCAACCTCGCGGGCATGGTCGTCCTGGCCCTGGTGTTCATGACCCTGGCCTTCCGCAAGACACGCAAGAGCCTGGAGTGAGCCCATGGAGAGCGTCCGCCGCATCATCGCCCTGGTCATCAAGGAGTTCCTGGCCCTGCTCAAGGACCCGAAGAGCCGCATCGTGGTCATCGGCCCGCCGATCATCCAGCTGATCCTGTTCGGCTACGCGGCCACCTTCGACCTGACCGACATCCCCTTCGCCTTCGAGGACCTGAGCCGGTCCGCGGAGTCGCGGGAGTTCCTGTCCGGGGTGTCCGGGTCCCCGTATTTCCATCTGGTGGGCGAGGTCCGCGGCGAGTCCGTCATCCGGGAGATGATCGACAGCCGCAAGGTGCGCTTCGTCCTGCGCATCGGGCAGACCTTCGCCCGGGACCTCAAGGCGGGCCGCAACGCCCCGGTCCAGGCCCTGCTGGACGGGCGCAACTCCAATACCGCGGGGATCATCGGCAACTACCTGAGCAACGTGGTCGCCCAATACAACGCCGCGCGCCTGGCCGGGGTGGGCCGGGCCAGCCCGTCCGTCCTGGTCTCCCGCATCTACTACAACGAAAACGCCCTGAGCCGGGACTTCTTCGTGCCCGGCATCGTCGGGGTCATCGCCATGGTGGTGACCCTGCTGGTGACCGCCCTGTCCGTGGCCCGCGAGCGGGAGCACGGGACCTTCGACCAGGTGCTGGTCACGCCGTTGTCGCCCATCGGCATCCTCATCGGCAAGGCCACTCCGGGTCTGGTCATCGGCCTGCTGGAGTCCTCGCTGATCATGCTGGCCGCGGTCTACTGGTTCGAGGTGCCGCTGCGGGGCAACGTCGGGATGCTCTACCTCGGCCTGTTCTTCTTCATCTTCGCGGCCGTGGGCGTGGGGCTGATGATATCCTCCTTGAGCGTGACCATGCAGCAGGCCCTGCTCGGGTCCTTCCTGTTCCTGATGCCGTCCGTGCTCCTGTCCGGGTTCGCCACGCCCATCGCCAACATGAGCCGGGTGGTCCAGTGGATCACCCTGATCAACCCCCTGCGCTACGTCCTGGTCCTGATCCGGGGCGTGTTCATCGAGAACTCGCCGACCTACGTGCTGCTCATGCAGATCTGGCCCCTGGCCCTGATCGGGCTGGCCTGCATGGCTCTGGCCGTGGTCATGTTCCGCAACCGCATCTACTGACCCTTCGCGAGGACTGCCGATAACGCAACGGCAAGGCCCCGGTTCCCAATGGGAGCCGGGGCCTTTTCGGGTCAGCGTGGCAAAAGGGTGCGGCCTAGCGCGTCACCCCGCCTTCCCAGACGTAGCAGAAGCCCGCCCGGGGCGGCATGATGAAGCTCGCGTCCACGCCGAGCAGGCTCGGCTTGAACGGCTGTGCGGCGTCCAGGGTGTTGTACGGGTTGTCGTCGGGATAGAGGTCGCGGCGGTAGGTGACGACCTTGCAGTTCGGGTCCAAGCCGGCCAGGGAGCGGGCCTTGGCAAAGGCGTCCTGGATGTAGCCGATCTGGTCGATGAGGCCGATGGACAGGGCCTGGGTCGCGGTGAACACCCGCGCCGACTTGACCGTTTCGAGGTGGGCCGGGGTGAGGTGGCGGTGGGCCTGGACCAGGGAGTAGAAGCGCGCGGCCATGTCATCTATAATGCCTTGGAACAAGGCTTTTTCCTCGTCGGTAGTGGGCCGGAACGGCGAGCCCATGTCCTTGTCGCGGCCGGACTTGGAGACCTCCACGCCCACGCCGACCTTGTCCATCAAGCCGTTCAGCTTGGGCCGCATGAAGATCACGCCCACGGACCCGGTGATGGTCGTCGGGTGGGCCACGATCCAGTCGGCGGGCAGGGCCGCGTAGTATCCGCCCGAGGCGGCCACGTCGAACATGGCCACCACCACGGGCTTGCCGGTCCGCTTCTTGAAGTCGGTCAGCTCGTGGTAGAGCACGTCCGAGGCGGTGGTGGTCCCGCCGGGAGAGTCGATGGCCACGACCACGGCCCCGACGTCGTCGTCGGCCTCGGCCAGCTTGAGGTCGTTGACCATCTCCTGCACCGGGCTGGGCTGGGAGCGGAGCATGCCCTGGGCCGGTTCGGTGGACAGGAAGCCGTGCAGATGAATGAGCGCGATCTTGCCGGCGGCCTCGCCGTCGACCACGTACTCCTTGAGGGGCTCGGTGGCCGGGGAGGCGAATATCTTGATCTTGGGGGCGCACCCCGGCAACAGCAGGAACAGGGCGAGCAGCAGCGGGGCTGCGGAAGAGAATCGGGTCGGCATGAAATCCTCCGGGATGTCGGTTTATGGGAGCATCCTACCGGGGCCGGGGATTCTTGCCAAGGGGAGATCGGTCTTGACAGGCACCTCGCTCTTCTCCTTGAGGAAGATGCCGTCGGGCAGGCCCTTTCCGGCGGCGTTCCCGCCAGGCCGGGGAAGTCGCTCCCGTCGTTCTCCTCCACGAAGGACGCGGCCGTTTCGTCCGGGGCCGGCGGCTCGTCGCGCGGGGCTACATGACCAGGGCGAAGCCCAGCCCGGCGGCCAGTTCGCCCAGGATCACGGCGCAGCCCAGGAAGTCGCCGTTGGCCCCGCCCACCTTTTCCGCCAGCCGGAACAGGCCGAGCAGGACCAGGGTGACGATGACCGTGGACGCCAGGGTGGCGGGCAACCCGGCCATGATCCATCCGGCCGCGAAGGTGAACAGGGTGGCCGTGAGGGCCACGCCCAGGGTGGCCCCGTCGATGTACAGCTTGCCCAGGCCCGGGCGGACCAGATGGCGTACGTGGTAGCCGAGCCAGACCGCGGCCGCCCGGCCCAGGACAAAGGCCCAGGCCGCAGCCCAGTATTCGCCGCGGGCGAGCATGGCGTGGAACAGGACGACCTGTCCGGCCAGGGCCATGACCAGGCCCATGACCCCGAAGGCGCCGGTGCGGCTGTCCTTGACCACCGCCCAGAAGCGCACGGGGTCGGTGTGGGTGGTCACCGCGTCGCACACGTCGGCCAGACCGTCCATGTGCAGGCCGCGCGTCAGGTAGATGGAGGCCGCGACCATGAGCCATGCCTGGACCCACGGGGAGTCGGCGAACAGGCCGAGCCGGAGCGGCAGGACGATGAGCAGGCCGAGGACCAGCCCGGCCGGGGGCATCCAGCGCATGCACCGGTTCATGGCCGATTCCGGGATGACCCTCGCAGGGGCCAGCCGGGTCAGAAAGCCGAGGGTATCGAAGAAATCGCGCAGCACGTCAGGCCTCCCAGGCCAGTTCCACGGCGTCGCCCATGGACAGGCCGAATCGTTTTGCGGCGGACCGCTGGTTCACCGCCAGTTCCAGGAACCCCTGGCTGCCTTCGAGCAGGCCGGGTTCGCCCTCGGGCATGTCCGCGTACTTGACCGCGTAGGCCAGGGGACCGCCCGCCGGGGACTCCATGCGCAGGCCGCACGGCGTGCCCAGGCCGCCCGCCTCCAGGTTGAGCACGCAGTTGCCGAAGCGGTCGATGTGGACCACGTGGGCCAGGGCCCGCCCGCCGTCGATCTCCGGCCGGGACCAAGTCTGCGTGACCAGGGCCGACGGGTCGATCTCGTGGCCCACGCCTTCGGGCCTGCCGCCCAGCGCCAGCCAGGCGGCGAGCGGGGCGAACACGTCCCGGCCGTGGAAGGTGTGCGAGATCTTTTTGGGCGCGTCCATGGCCTTGGACAGGTCGTAGGCGTGCACCTCGGACCAGGCGCGGTTCAGGGCCAGGGTGAGCAGCCCGTTGTCCGGGGCCACCAGCAGCCGGTGGCCGATCTCCAGGCAGGCGATGCCCCGGTCCGTGCCCACGCCGGGGTCGACCACGGCCAGGATGACCGCGTCGCCCGGGAAATGCTCGTAGCTGGCGGCCAGGAAGAACCCGGCCTGGGCTACGTTGAACGGGGCCACGTGGTGGGAGATGTCCACCACCGGGCAGTTGGGGGCCTTGCGGGCCAGGACCGCCTTGACCTGGCCCACGTAGGGGTCGGTCAGGCCGAAGTCCGTGATCAGCCCGATGGTCCGGGGCGGCGGCGCCTCCTTCTTCTTGGCGGAGAGGATCATCTAGTACACCTTCCTCGACGAGAAGCCCTGGCCCTGGACGTGGAAGCCCGAGCCCATGATGAAGAACGCGTCCGGGTCGATGGTGTAGACCACCTCCTCCAGCTCCTTGAGCTGCATGGACGAGATCATGGTCATGACCACCTTGCGCGGCTCGCCGGTGTATCCGCCCGTGCCCTCCAGGATGGTCACGCCCCGGTCCAGGTCGGTCAGGATGGCCGCGTTGATGGCGGCGGAGTGGTCCGAGACGATCATGACCATCTTGCGCTCGGAGAACATGCCGAGCACATACTCGATGCCGAAGGCGATGACGAAGGTCATGGCGATGGAGTAGAAGACGATGTTCATGTCCAGGTAAATGAACCCGGCCACGAAGCCGAGCATGTTGAACCAGAACTCGAAGGAGCCCATGGACATGTTGAACTTTTCCTTGCAGATCACGGCCAGGATGTCGGACCCGCCCGTGGAGCCGAGCGAGCGCAGGGCGATGCCCACGCCCGCGCCCATGATCCCGCCGCCGGTGATGACCGCCAGCCAGATGTCCTTCATGTGCAGGGCGTAGGGGATGGCGTCGATGAACACGGACGAGACGACCATGCCATAGAGGGAATAGAAAAAGAACCGCTTGCTGACGAAGACCCAGCCGAGGATGAACACGGGCAGGTTCAGGGCGAAGTACCACTGGCCCGTGCTCAGCCCGCCGAAGGCATAGTAGCACAGCAGCGCGATGCCGGACATGCCGCCGGTGAGCAGGCCGTGGGGCACGGCGATGGCCTTGACCGAGAAGGCGATGAGAAAGGAACCTAGGGTGAGCAGGGCGAGGTTCCACGGCACCCCGAAGGTCATGCCGCGCAGCGTGTCTTTGAACGTGTTGGTCATTGTCGATCTCCGCCCAATGTTCTAGCGGGTTTTGGCCGGGCTGAAAACCAAAATCCGACCGGCCCCCGTCCCTTGCGCGGGGGCGCGATTCCCGGTAAACGGATTGGGGCTTTCGCCCAACAACACTAGTCTCGGGAAGTACTCCACATGACGCTCAAGGATTTGATTTCGGAAAAGGACCTGGCCGCGTTGCAGCAGGAACTGCACGACCGTTTCGGGCTGAACGCGGACATCATGGACGGTGAAGGCCACCGTTTGCTCGGCAACACCTGGGGCAACGACCTGTGCCGGGCCATCCGCAACGACGAGAAGGGGTTCGGGGCCATCTGCGCCACGGCCGGCCAGATGTTCACCCAGTTGCTCAAGAAGGGCGAGCCGTTCGTCGAGTACTGCGACGCGGGCATGGTCCGCGTCGGCGTGCCCGTGGTGGTCGGGGGTGAGGTCGTGGGTGCGGTGGGCGGCTGCGGCCTGGTGCCCGCCGACGAGGAGGTGGACGAGTTCACCATC
This sequence comes from Pseudodesulfovibrio sp. 5S69, assembly GCF_037094465.1. NCBI lineage: Bacteria > Pseudomonadati > Thermodesulfobacteriota > Desulfovibrionia > Desulfovibrionales > Desulfovibrionaceae > Pseudodesulfovibrio > Pseudodesulfovibrio methanolicus. The sequence continues at coordinate 4,121,882 of NZ_CP146609.1, read as the reverse complement.
GGCATGATGAGCGGCCTGGACGAGGCGGCCATCGCCGAGCGGGTCAAGACCGTGCACGCCGCCGACGAAGCGCGCCTGGCCGAGATCCGGGCCTTCATCACCGAACGCATCGAGGCCCTGCTGCCCTAGCTCGTGCCCGAAAGATATAATTGCTCAATATGACCCCACGCGGGTAGGGGAGGACCATTCGGCGGTAATACTTGAGGGGGGGGGGTGATGGCGCTGCGCGGGAATGAACGGGTTTGCCCCTGCCGGGGCGCGGCCGTCCGGGCCGCGTTTGCGTGGCTGCTCGTCTTGTGCCTCGTCTGCCCGCTCTGGGCCGGACCGGCTCAGGCCCATCCGCAGGCCCTGCTGATCAGTTCCTACCATCCGGGCTTCCCGACCTTTTTCCATCAGATCGAGGGCATCGAGTCCGTCTTCGACCCGGCGGGTGTTGATTTGGACGTGGAGTACATGGATTCCAAGCGGTTCAGCACCTCGGAAGACACCCTTGCCTTCCGCGGCATGCTCGCCGACAAGCTGGCCCGCTTGCCCCGGTACGACGTCATCCTCACCGCCGACGACAACGCCCTGCGTTTTGCCATGGCCAACCGGGAGGCCCTGTTCCCGGACACCCCGGTGGTGTTCTTCGGGGTCAATGATCAGGCTCTGGCCCACGCCCAGGGCGACGACGACAATTTCACCGGGGTCATCGAGGCGATCTCCATGGAGGGGACCCTGCGATGCATCTTCCGGCTGCAACCCAAGGTCCGGACCGTGTACGCCGTGGTGGACGGAACCCCGAGCGGCGGAGCGGACCTGCTGACCTACCTGTCCAAGCGCCCCCTGTTCCCGGACCGGGAGCTGGCCGTCCTGTCCCTGACCGGCCTGACCTGGGCCGGGCTGGCCGAGCGGACCCGCGCCCTGGGACCGGAGGACGCCATCCTCCTGCTCTCGGCCTACCGCGATGCGGCGGGCGAGCCCGTGACCTTCGAGGAGGGGCTCAAGCGCATCCTGAACAGTACGGAGGTCCCGGTCTACGACCTGTGGGAGCACGGCCTGGGCCTGGGCGCCATCGGGGGCAAGATCGTTTCCCATTTCGACCAGGGGCGCCGGGCCGCGCGCATGGCCCTGGACATCCTCCACGGCACGCCGGTCCGGGACATCCCGGTAGTCGAGGGCACCGAGGCCAACCGGTACGTTTTCGACTACCGCGTGCTCAGGCGATTCCACATCGACCCGGACGAGCTGCCCGAGGGCAGCCGGATCCTGAACCGGCCGGATTCCCTGTGGCGGACACACCAGCTGGGGCTTTCCCTGGGGCTGGGCACGCTCGTCGTCCTGGCCGTCCTGGTCTTTCTGCTCCTGGCCTACGTGTCGCGCCTGCGCCGGGCCCGGATCGGGCTGCGGGAGAGCGAGGAGCGGCTGCAGATGTCCTTGGAGGCCACCAGCGACGGGCTGTGGGACTGGTCCGTGGACAGCGAAAAGGTCTATTTCAGCCCCGGCTACTTCACCATGCTCGGCTATGAACCGGGCGCCTTCCCGCCCGCCTACGAATCCTGGCTCAAGCTGCTTCATCCCGATGACCGGGATGCGGCCGTGGACGTGGTCACCGCCCACGCGCTGTCCGGCGAGGAGTTCCGCACCGAGTTCCGCCTGCGCAACCGGGACGGAGGCTGGACCTGGGGGATGGCCCGGGGCAAGACCCTCGAGTGGACCCGTGACGGAAAACCCCTGCGCGTGGTCGGCACGCACACGGACATCACCGACCGCAAGCTGTTCGAGGAGCGGCTGGTCCAGGCCAAGGAGGCGGCCGAGGCGGCCAACCGGGTCAAGGACGAATTCATCGCCAACATCAGCCACGAGGTGCGCACCCCGCTGAACGGGGTCATGGGCATGCTCCAGCTCCTCCAGTCCTCGGACCTGGACGGCGAGCAGCGCGACTTCGTGGACACCGCCCTGCATTCTTCGCGCAACCTCCTGCGCGTGCTCAACGACCTGCTCGATTTCAGCAAGATCCAGGCGGGCAAGCTGGACATCCGCGAGGCCCCCTTCGACCTGGCCGGGCTGGTGGAGGAGAGCCTCGACTTCTTCAAGCTCCAGGCGGGCGACAAGGACCTGGAGCTCCGGGCGGACATCGATCCCTCGGCCCGGAAGCACTACCTGGGCGACGCCGGGCGCATCCGCCAGATTCTCTTCAACCTGGTGGGCAACGCGGTCAAGTTCACGGACGAGGGATCCATCACCGTGGAGGCCTGCGAGCTGTGGCATCCCGAGCCCGGCCGCAAGCGGCTGCTCTTCACCGTCCGCGACACCGGCATCGGCATCGCCGAAAGGGACCTCTCGCGCATCTTCGCCCCGTTCTCCCAGGTGGACGGCTCCCTGACCCGGACCTACCAGGGCACGGGCCTCGGGCTGCCCATCGTCCGGAAGCTGGTGGAGCTCATGGGCGGCAACTGCGAGGTGGAGAGCGAGCCGGGCAAGGGCACGGCCATCCGCTTCTTCCTGGTGGTGGGCGAGCACACCGGAGCCGCCGACGCGGCCGACGCGGCCCCCGGACCCGGCGCGAGCCGTCCCCTGCGCCTGCTCCTGGTGGAGGACGAGCGCGTCAACCGGGTCATGGCCCGCCGCCTGCTGGAGCGCATGGGCCACACCGTGGTCGAGGCCGAAAACGGCCGCGACTGCCTGACCCTGCTGCGCGACCACTCCTTCGACGCCGTGCTCATGGACGTCCAGATGCCGCTGCTGAACGGCCTGGACGCCACCCACGCCATCCGCATCGCCCGTGAATTCTCCCACGTGGCGGACATCCCCATCATCGGCCTCTCGGCCCACGCCGCCCGCCAGGACCGCAACCGCGCCCTGGAAGCGGGCATGAACGAGTACCTGGTCAAGCCGTTCGAAAAGGCGGACTTGGAGCGGGCGCTCAGGAAGGTGGTCGGGGGCTGAGCCCCGCCCCCGTTAACGGAGCGATCCCACTTGCTTTGCCCATTGTAATGGGTTATATATTACCCATAATATGGCTATATGGGCATTTTATGACTCATTATGTGAGGACGCAGGATGAAGAGCAAGCTTTCGGCAACGGCATATTCGCGGTACGGTCGTGAGGCGGCGATCCTGCTCGGGCAACTGATCCGGGCGGGGCGCAAGGAGCGCGGCTGGACGGCCGGCGAGCTGGCCGATCGCGCAGGGATTTCGCGGCGGACCTTGCAGCGCATCGAGAAGGGTGACCCGGGCTGCCAGATCGGCGGAGTGTTTGAGGCCGCGGCCCTGGTGGGCGTACCGCTGTTCGAAGCGGAGCCGTCGGCCCTGACCCGCCAGGTACGGCAGATGGAGGACAAGTTGCGGCTGCTGCCCCGATCGGTGCGCGTGAAGACCAGGGAGGTGGACGATGACTTCTGATTCGCCGGTTCGGGAGGCATTCGTCTGGGTCTGGCTGCCCGGTGAAACCGAACCTGTGGTGGCCGGTAAACTGGAGGCCGATGGGGACTATTGCCGATTCAACTATGGCCGGTCTTACCTGGAGAGAATGGACGGGGAGCCGAGGGCCATTCCCCTGTACGAGCCCGAACTGCCGTTGCGCCGGGGCGTGTTGCCCCTGCCGGATGGTCTGCGTATGCCGGGCTGCATCCGGGACGCCGCGCCCGACGCCTGGGGCCGCAGGGTCATCCTGAACCGGCTCCAGGGCGGCCGGGGGCGAGGGGCGGATACCGACGCCCTGGACGAGCTGACCTATCTTCTGGAATCGGGCTCGGACCGCATCGGCGCCCTGGATTTCCAGGCGTCGCCCTCCGAGTACGTGCCGCGCACGGCACAGAGCGCCTCCCTGGAGGAGTTGCTTGCCTCCGCCGACCGTGTGGAGCGGGGCATCCCCCTGTCGCCCGCCTTGGACCAGGCGCTGCTCCACGGCAGCTCCATCGGCGGGGCCAGGCCCAAAGTGCTCGTCGGGGACGGGGGGGAGAAATACGTGGCCAAGTTCTCCTCGGCCACGGACACCTATTTCAACGTGGTCAAGGCCGAGTATGCGGCCATGCGCCTGGCCGCGCTGTGCGGCATCGACGCGGCCCCGGTCCGGCTGGAGACGGCGGGCGGCAGGGACGTTTTGCTCGTCCGGCGGTTCGACCGCGCGCGGGGGGAGAACGGCTGGACGCGCAGGGCCATGGTCTCGGCCCTGACCCTGTTCGGCCTGGACGAGATGCAGGCCCGTTACGCCAGCTACGAAACGTTGGCCGAGATCGTCCGCCATCGTTTCGACGAACCGCGGGCGACGCTCAGGGAGCTCTTTTCGCGCCTGGTCTTCAACGTCCTGTGCGGCAATACCGACGACCACGCCCGCAACCATGCGGCCTTCTGGAACGGCGCCGTCCTCTCCCTGACCCCGGCCTACGACATCTGCCCCCAGGGCCGCTCCGGCAACGAAGCCTCCCAGGCCATGCTCATCCACGGCGACAATCGCTTGAGCAATCTCAGGACCTGCTATGAAGCCGCCGGGTCCTTTCTGCTTGCCGAAGAGGAAGCCCATGGCATCGCCGAGGTCATGATCGAATCCATTCGTGAGCACTGGGACGCGGTCTGCGAAGAAGCGGCCCTGTCCGAGGTGGACAGGGCCGCGCTTTGGGACCGGCAATTCTTGAACCCGTTCTCCCTGGGGATGTGAGGGCCCCTACCCCCACCGGCACTCGGGCTGTTTCCTGCCGACCGGCGAGAACACGAACTGCCACAGTTGGATGTCCCTGGCCCGGAAGGCCCCGGCGCAGGATTGTAGATAGTATTCCCACATGCGCTTGAAGCGGTCGCCGTATTTGTCGCGAAGGTCGGGCCAGGCGTGGCGGAAGTTGCGCAGCCAGCTCATCAGGGTGCGGTCGTAGTAGGGGCCGAAGTTGTGCAGGTCCTCCAGGACGAAGTGCTTTTCCGCGGCCTTGGAGACCTCGGCGATGGACGGCAGGCAGCCGTTGGGGAAGATGTAGGTGGCGATCCACGGGTCCAGGCCCGGCCCCGAGGTGTTGCTGCCGATGGTGTGCAGCAGGAACAGGCCGTCCGGCTTGAGGCAGCGGTCCACGGTGCGCATGAAGTCCGGGTAGTTCTTGGGGCCCACGTGCTCGAACATGCCGACCGAGACGATTTTATCGAAGGTCTCGTTCAGGAGCCGGTAGTCCGCCTCGCGGATATCCACGGGCAGGCCTGCGCAGAACTCGCGCCCGAAGGCGATCTGCTCTTTCGAGATGTTCACGCCCACCACGGAGCAGCCGCGCTCCTCGGCCATGAACCGGGCCAGCCCGCCCCAGCCGCAGCCGATGTCCAGGACCCGGTCGCCGGATTTGAGCTCCAGTTTGTCGCAGATGAGCCGCATCTTGGCCTCCTGCGCCCGTTCCAGGTCGCGGGAGACCTCCTCGTCGGTCTGGGTCTCGGGGCAGCCGTTCATGCCCTTGTAGTAGGCGCAGCTATATTGCAGGTGGGGGTCCAGGAACCCCTGGAACAGGTCGTTGCCCAGGTCGTAGTGGCGCTGGGCCACGATTTTGGCCCGCGACAGGCTTTGCAGGTTGCAGACCAGGGCGGGCAGCGCCTTGGCGATGAGCCGCCAGGAGTCGCGCACCCGGTTTTCCACGCCGGTCTTGAGCACGCGGCAGATGAACTCGTCCACCCGCTCGCAGTTCCACCAGCCGCGCATGTACCCCTCGCCCAGGCCCAGGTTCTTCCTGAGCAGGATGTCGTGGAAAAGCCGTTCGTCCTTGACCCGGATATCCCACGGGTCGCTCCCGTTCACCGCCACGCCCGCCTCGGCCAAGAGGTCGGACAATATCGCTCTGCTTGCAGACATCTCGAAGACTCCTTGCACATGGCCCGGCGCCTTCCCTCCCGCGCTCCGGGCATGTTTTTTCGTGTTTAGGGCCTACGTAACACTTTGCCAGGCCTGGAACAAGAGGGGGTGCCGGAAAAAAACGACTACTCTCAAATGTACCTGAAAAGACATAATACTCCCGGTTTTCATCCGGTCCGGTTCCGGCAGACGCGGGCCGCCCGCCGGGGAGGCGGCCGAAACCGGCAAGGTTCTGCACAGCGTTGCGCCGGGCCTCCGGAGGCCATATATGTTGGACAGCCGGGGGCAAATGCCTTACAAGACCATTCCGGCGCCCGGTGGACGGGGTCTTGTCCCTTGCCCGGCGGAAAATTCCCATTACAAATGGAAATCATGAGTAAGATCGATAAAATACGCAATTTCAGCATCATCGCCCACATCGACCACGGCAAGTCGACGCTGGCCGACCGCATTCTCGAGATCACCGGCATGGTCGGCGACCGCGAGAAAAAGGACCAGTATCTGGACAAGATGGAGCTGGAGCGCGAGCGCGGCATCACCATCAAGGCGCAGACCGTGCGCATCCCGTACACCGATCACGACGGGACCAAATACATCCTCAACCTCATCGACACGCCGGGCCACGTGGACTTCTCCTACGAGGTCTCGCGGTCCCTGGCCGCCTGCGAGGGCGCGCTCCTGGTGGTGGACTCCACCCAGGGCGTGGAGGCCCAGACCCTGGCCAACGTGTACCTCGCCCTGGACAACGACCTCGAGGTCATCCCGGTGCTGAACAAGATCGACCTGCCCAGCGCCGACCCCGAGCGCATCAGCCGCGAGATCGAGGAGGTCATCGGCCTGGACTGCTCCAACCCGATCATGGTTTCGGCCAAGACCGGGCTGAACGTGCAGGAGGTCCTGGACGCGGTCATCCATCTGCTGCCGCCGCCTTCGGGCGACCCGGACGCGCCGCTCAAGGCGCTCATCTTCGACTCCTGGTACGACTCCTACCAGGGCGTGGTGGTCCTCTTCCGGATCATCGACGGCACCCTGAAAAAGGGCAACCGGATCAGGATATTCTCGAGCGGCAAGGCCTTCGAGGTCACCCGGCTGGGCGCGTTCATGCCCGAGGCCAAGGACATCAAGGAGATGGGCCCCGGCGAGGTCGGCTTCCTGTGCGCCTCCATGAAGGAACTCGGCGACGCGCCGGTGGGCGACACCATCACCCTGGCCGACAACCCGGTGGCCGTGCCGTACCCCGGCTTCAAGCCGGTCAAGCCCATGGTCTTCTCCGGCCTGTACCCGGTGGAGCCCGCCGAATACGAGACCCTCAAGCAGGCGCTCGAAAAGCTCCAGCTCAACGACGCGGCCTTCACCTACGAGCCCGAGACCTCCCAGGCCCTCGGCTTCGGTTTCCGCTGCGGCTTCCTGGGGCTTCTGCACATCGAGATCATCCAGGAACGCCTGGAGCGCGAGTTCGAGGCCCGGCTGATCACCACGGCCCCGTCGGTCATCTACAAGGTTACCACCGTGACCGACGAGGACCTGATCATCGACAACCCGTCCAAGCTGCCGGACCCGACCCGCATCAAGGCCATCCGCGAGCCGTACGTGCGCCTGGAGGTGCACGTGCCCAACGAGTACGTGGGCGCGGTCCTGGCCCTGTGCGAGGAAAAGCGGGGCATCCAGAAGAACATCGCCTACATCACCTCCACGCGCGTGGTCATCACCTACGAGATGCCGTTCGCCGAGGTCATGTACGACTTCTTCGACAAACTGAAATCCTCCACCAAGGGGTATGCGTCCCTCGACTACGAGGTCATCGACTACCGCGAGGCGGACCTGGTCCGGCTGGACATTCTGATCAACGGCGACCCCGTGGACGCCTTCTCCTGCATCGTGCACCGCGAGAACTCCGCCCGCATCGGCCGCTCGCTCGCGCTCAAACTCAAGCGCAGCATCCCGCGCCAGATGTTCGAGGTGGTCATCCAGGCCGCCATCGGCAACAAGATCGTTGCCAAGGAACGCAATGCTCCCTTCCGCAAGGACGTCACCGCCAAGTGCTACGGCGGCGACATCACCCGGAAGCGCAAGTTGTTGGAAAAGCAGAAGGAGGGAAAGAAGCGCATGCGCCGCATGGGCAACGTGGAAATCCCTCAGGAAGCGTTCCTGTCCGTACTGAAAGCCGACGAAGATTAGTCGGCCCTCCCAACAAGGAATCCCATGACACAAAGCTCTCTCAAATCGTTTCGTGATACGCTGGAAGCCATCGTGGTGGCTCTGCTCCTGGCCTTCGTCATCCGCGCCTTCATCGTCCAGGCCTTCAAGATACCGTCCGGGTCCATGCTTGAGACGCTCCAGATCGGCGACCATCTGCTGGTCTCCAAGTTCGCCTACGACGTGCGCCTGCCGTCCGACATCTGGCTCGACACCACGGACGGCAAGGTGTTGATGAAGACCGGCGACCCCAAGCGCGGGGACATCATCGTCTTCCTGTTCCCGGAGGACGAGTCCAAGGACTTCATCAAGCGCGTCATCGGCCTGCCGGGCGAGACCCTGGAGGTGCGCAACAAGGTGGTCTACATCAACGGCCAGCCCCTGGACGAGCCGTACGTGCTGCACACCAAGGCCGATACCATGCCCGTGCGCGACAACTTCGGCCCGGTGGTCATCCCCGAAGGCCAGTACTTCGTCATGGGCGACAACCGCGAGGGCTCCTACGACTCCCGCTGGTGGGGCCCGGTGAAACGTTCCAAGATCGTGGGCAAGGCCCTGGTCATCTACTGGTCCTGGGGCTCCCTGACAGATATCAGATTCAACCGAATCGGCACGTTGTTGAACTAGGTGCCGGTTACCGGTCGGAATGAAAAAAGCCGCTCTTCGGAGCGGCTTTTTTGTGCGCGATTTTCGCTTTCCTTCGCCCCCGGCTGCGAAGTCACCACTTGGCCTTGCGTCCGAAGAACGGCTTGCCGTCCAGCCAGTCGGCGGTGGTGTCCATGATTCCTTGTTCCGGGTCACCCGACAGGAGCAGGGCCGTGGCGCGGGCCATGAGCAGGTAGCCAGCTTCAAGTCCAAAGGCGCTTGCACCGCGCAGCAGGCCGCTTTGGATACCGTCCGCGATTTCCCGCACGATGGGGTGGTTTTCGATGGGGGTCAGGGCGTCCCCGGACAGGTTGCTGCGCAGGCACATCTTCTCGTCCACCGAGTTCCAGCCCCGGCAGGCCAGGGGGCGGGCCGGGTAGACCGAGCAGCCGCCGTCCTCCAGGAACAGGCAGGGCAGCCGGTGGCGCATCATGCCGATCTCCCGCCAGCTCTTGCCCTTGAGCCCGTCCGCCAGGGCCCGCGCCCGGTTCGCCAGGTCCCGCAGCCGCTCCGGGGAGCGCGTCCCCAGCAGGTGCAGCCCCAGGAACAGGGCCTCGGGTTCGGTCAGGGCCACCTGGTTGTAGCAACAGTGGATGCAGCCGCGCTTGCAGGCCAGGGGCGGGTCCAGCTGGAGCTCGTCGAGCATGGACTCGCACACGGCATACGCCTCGCGCACGGCGTCGTGCAGCGCCTTGACCGGATGGTCGGGGGCTTCTCCCTGCGGGCGCAGGGCAGTCATGAAGGCTTCCATGCGCTCCCGCGAGAGACGGTCGGCCAAAGTCTCCCGCTGCGCCTCGGGGGACGCCGGGGGAAGTCCCGGTCCGGGTCGGGCCGGACGCCGTAACGAACGCTTTGCCTTACCGGTCTTGGAACGGGAGCGGGCGGCCATGGGTCACCTCTGAAGTTGTGGTGGACTGAGGAGGGGCTTCCCTCCATTACCTCCTTCGGGTCAGAGGGGGTGGGTTGTCAAGAGATAGTTGGCGCGGGGGCGGGGCGATTTATCCCGGTGTGGCCTTCCACGGAGAAGCGGACTTGCCAACCGGCCGCGCATGCCTTACTTCGTCCTTGCGTGCCCCGTACGCAGGAATGATTATGAACAACATCATACGGACCATATTGGTGGACGACGAGCCGCCCGCCCAGGACGAACTGAACTATCTGCTCTCGTCCCACGCCGACATCGACGTGGTCGGCACGGCGGGCAACGCGGCGGACGCGGCCAAGGCCATCGCGGCCAAGCGGCCGGACCTGGTCTTCCTGGACATCCAGATGCCGGGCCGAGACGGGTTTTCCGTGCTCCAGGAGGTCATGGCCATGGAGCGCCAGCCCCTGGTCGTATTCGTCACCGCGTTCGACGAGTACGCCATCCGCGCCTTTGACGAGAACGCGGTGGACTACCTGCTCAAGCCCGTGGACCCCAAGCGGCTGGCCGACAGCCTGGACCGGGTGCGCAAGCGGCTGGCGGCCAGCGAGACCCGCGAGTCGAGCGAGGTCCTGCGCAGGCTGTTGGCGGGCGCGGGCATCAAGCCGGGCGTGACGCGCATCAGCGTGGAACACTCAGGGCGCAACATCCTCCTGAGCCCCCAGGAAATCGTCTACTTCAACTACGAGAACCGCAGGGTCCACGCCGGAACGCGCAGCGCCGTCTACCCCTGTGCCTGCGACCTGACCCTGGACCGCCTCGAAGAGCGGCTGGAGGGGTTTCCCTTTTTCCGGGCCAACCGTTCCCAACTGGTCAACTTGGCCCTGGTCCGAACCTATGCCCCGTGGTTCAACGGCAAATACGTGCTGACCATGCGCGACGAGGCCGAGACCGAGATCACGGTCAGCAAGGCGCGCGTGCGGCCGTTCAAGGACGCCATGGCGCTGTAGGAGAACGCGGTGAACACCTTTGAAATCATCCTGACCCTGGCCGAGCGGTTCGGCCTCATGGTGGGCGTGGTCTTCCTGTTCATGACCATCATGCCCGTGCGGCGCATGCACTTCACCAGCGAGAGCTCGAAGCTGCGCACGGTCCTGGTGACCATCCTGTTCGGCCTGCTCGGCATCCTCGGCACCTACACCGGCAACGCGGTCTTCGATTCCGTGGCCAACCTGCGCGCCATGGTGGTCATCTCCGGCGGCCTGTTCGGCGGGCCGGTGGTCGGCATCGGCGCCGGGCTCATCGCCGGGGTGCACCGCATTCTCTTCGACCTGCACGGGTTCAGCGCCTATCCCTGCGGCATCTCCACGGCCATCGAGGGCTTCGCGGCGGGCATGATCGCCTGGAAATACGGGGACAGGGCCATGAACTGGCGGATGGCCTCGGCCCTGGCCCTGGTGGGCGAGGTCATGCACATGGGCCTGCTCCTGCTCATGTCCCGGCCGCTGCCCGAGGCGTGGGAGCTGGTCAAGCTCATCGCCCCGCCCATGATCCTGGTCAACGCCTTCGGCGCGGCCCTGTTCGTGGAGGTCATCAACCTGTTTTCCCGCGACCGCGAGCGGCGCGAGTCCCTGCACGCCCAGATCATCCTGGACATCGCCAACATGGCGGTCAGCTACCTGCGCCTGGGGCTGTCGCTGGAGACCGCCGCGGCCACGGCCGAGATCATCTACAACCGGGTGGGCGTGGCCGCCGTGGCCATCACCGACACCCGCGACGTGCTCGCGCACATCGGGGCGGGCGACGACCACCACCTGGCCGGGTGCGAGATCCGCACCAACGCCACGCGCGAAGTGGTCCGCACGGGCCAGTCCACCTTCCTGCACAGCGCCGACGACATCGGCTGCAACCACGCCGACTGCCCCATGACCTCGGCCATCATCGTGCCGCTCAAGAAGAACGACGAGATCGTGGGCACGCTCAAGTTTTACGGCAGCCGCGAGCGGCCCCTCAACGCCACCCTGTTCGAGGTGGCCAACGGGCTGGCCAACCTCTTCTCCACCCAGGTGGAGCTGGAAGACATCCAGATCAAGGAGCAGATGCTGGCCCACGCCGAGATCCGCCGCCTGCACGCCCAGATCAACCCGCATTTCCTGTTCAACTCCCTGAACACCATCACTTCGTTCTGCCGGACCAACTCCGAGCGCGCCCGCGAGCTGCTCATGGACCTGTCCCTGTACATGCGCCGCAACCTGGACCTCAGCCGGGGGTTCATCCCCCTGAGCGAGGAACTGGAGCAGGTGCGCTCCTACCTGGCCATCGAACAGGCCCGCTTCGGCGACCGCATCCAGGTGGTCTCGGACGTGGAGGCCGGGTGCGAGGACTGGCCCATCCCGCCGCTGACCATCCAGCCCCTGGTGGAGAACGCCATCCGCCACGGCGTGCTCGGCCGCGAGCAGGGCGGCACGGTCCGGCTCACCGCCCGCTACGAGAACGGCTGTCTCGAAGTCAGCGTGGCCGACGACGGCGTGGGCATGGACCGGGAGACCCTGGACCGCGTCCTGAACACCGAGTGCGCCGACTCCGTGACCGGCGGCATCGGCATGCGCAACTGTTTAAGCCGCATGGAGCATATCTACGGCCGCCAGTTCGCCCCCATGGTGGACAGCACCCCCGGCCGGGGCACGACCATCGTGCTCCATGTGCCGAATCGTGCCTGACCGCTCAATCAAGCGATACGGTTTTTCAGACAGGGAAAAGGTCGGTTCAGACGGAAACCGTCGCATCGCCTTTGCGAAACCTCCTATAGAAAAATCGCCGCTCGGCGGCGTAACATTTTCATCGGAGGTTGTGAAACATGCTATTTTTCTTCGGCTGCATAGCCCTTCTCATCGCTGGATATTTCATCTACGGCACGTTCGTGGACCGCGTATTCGGTTCGGATGAGAACCGCGTCACCCCGGCCATCGCCATGGCCGACGGCATCGACTACATGGTCATGCCCAAGTGGAAGCTCATCTTCATCCAGGTGCTCGACATCGCGGGCATCGGCCCCATCTTCGGCCCCATCCTGGGCGCACTCTACGGCCCCGTGGCCATGATCTGGATCGTCATCGGCTGCATCTTCGGCGGCGCGGTGCACGACTACTTTTCCGGCATGCTCTCCGTGCGCAACAACGGCGCGTCCATCCCCGAGGTCGTCGGCGAGTACCTCGGCATGCCCGCGCGCCAGGTCATGCGTCTGTTCTCGTTCATCCTGCTCATGCTCGTCGGCGTGGTCTTCGTGCTCTCCCCGGCCAAGCTCCTGAACGGCCTGACCGGCATCAACACCGGCTTGTTGGTCGCCTGCATCTTCGGCTACTACTTCCTGGCCACCATCCTGCCCATCGACAAGATCATCGGCCGCATCTACCCGTTGCTCGGCTTCCTGCTCCTGGCCATGACCACCGCCCTGTTCGTGGCCCTGATGTTCTCCGGCCACCAGGTCCTGCCCAACCTCAACTTCAGCAACATGCACCCGGCCGACAAGCCCATCTGGCCGCTGCTCTTCATCACCATCTCGTGCAGCGCGATCTCCGGCTTCCACTCCACCCAGTCCCCGCTCATGGCCCGCTGCGTCGAGAATGAGCGCCAGGGCCGCGCCGTGTTCTACGGCTCCATGATCATCGAGGGCATCATCGGTCTGATCTGGTGTGCGCTGGGCGTGTCCTTCTACGACAACCCGCAGGCCCTGTCCGCGGTCATCGCCGCCGGTTCCCCGTCCGCGGTCGTGGCCGAGATCTCCCACTCCCTGCTCGGCACCATCGGCGGCGGGCTGGCCATCCTGGCCGTCATCGTCCTGCCCATCACCAGCGGCGACACCGCCTTCCGGTCCACCCGCCTGATCGTGGCCGAGACCTTCAAGATGAAGCAGGAGGCCGTCTCCAAGCGCCTCTTGATCTCCGTGCCGCTGTTCGTCATCGGCTACGTCATCTCCACCCAGAACTTCTCGACCATCTGGCGGTACTTCGGCTTCTCCAACCAGTGCCTGAGCGCCCTGGTCCTGTGGGCGTCCGCTGCCTACCTGGCCCAGCGCGGCAAGCTGCACTGGATCGCCACCCTGCCGGCCACCTTCATGACCGCGGTGTGCGTGACCTTCATCGCCAACGCCAAGATCGGGTTCGGCCTGGATTACGACACCTCCGTGATCATCGGCCTCATCGGTGCGGCGGTCGTGTTCGCCATCTTCCTCTTCAAGTACGTCTTCTCCGGAAAGACCGTCGTGGAGACCTCCGCCTAGCCGGCCGCAACGGGCTCGACAGGCATTGCAATAAGAAAGGGCCCGCTCCGGAAGGAGCGGGCCCTTTCGCGTCGGATGCGAAGGGCGCTACCGCTGGATGTCCAGCTCGCGCTTCTTGGTGTAGATGAACCGGACCATCTCGTACTCGAAGGGCGAGCCGGTGGAGTGGTAGCTGAAAGCGGTGTTGGCGCGGATGTTCAGGCCGCGCAGGACCAGGTCGGTCATGTCCAGGGGGGTGCCGTCCTCGATGCCCGCGGCCTGGTAGAGCATCTCCACCTCCACGTACAGAACCAGGATGTCGCCGCCGAAGCCCACGGTGTCGCGCACGTTGGACGGGCCCATGAGCGGCATAATGAAGTACGGGCCCGGGCCGATGCCCCAGTAGCCCAGGGTCTGGCCCACGTCCTCGTTCTGGCGGGGCAGCTTCTTGTTGCGCGAGGCCAGGTCGCGCACGCCGAGCAGGCCGAAGCTGGAGTTGATCAGAAAGCGCGAGAACGAGATGCCCACTTTCCGGAAGCGCCCTTGCAATAGGCTGTTGAACGCGGTGGGCAGCTCGTTGAGGTTGGCGAAGAAGTTCTTGATCCCGGAGCGGACGGGCGCGGGCAGGACGAGCTTGTACACGTTGGCCGCCGGGAGCATGACGTACTTGTCCAGGGTGGCGTTGACCTCGTACAGGTTGCGGTTCATGGGCTCCCACGGGTCGTAGATGTCCAGGAAGCGCAGGGCCTGCGAGTTCTCCTTGGGCCAGTGGTGCACCGTGGTCCGGAACCCGGAGGGCGCGAGCCCGGCCTGCGGGTCGGTCACGTCCACCACCTTGGGCCCGCAGCTGCCCAGGAGCATCAGGACCAGCAAGGCCGGGAGAAGTTTGAACCCCGTACGCGCGCTCACGGCTGCACCAGTTCCTGCATCACCCGGACGAACGCCGGGGTCATCATGTTGCCGCAGTGGCCGCCGTGCTTGAAGAGGTGCGCCCTGTCGCCGAAGACCGTTTCCAGGAAGCGCACGTCCTGTTCGTCCAGGATGACGTCGTCTCGGGTTCCCACCACCACGACCTTGTCCGTCTTCGCCAGCCAGTCCCGGATGGATTCCAGGCTGGAGCGCCGGATCGCCTCGGCCCGGGTCATGGTCGGGTCGTTGTAGCGCAGAAAGGGCAGCAGGTATTCGTCCAGGTAGCTCTCGAAGGGGATGTCGAAGGCCTGCCGCGCATAGGGCAGCAGCGTACTGGACGTCTTGAGCGGATAGTTCTCCGGCGGAACCAGGTACTCGGCCCGCAGGCAGACGTCCGAGGAAAAGATCATGGACGCGGACGAGACCCGGAAGGCGGCCCCGATCAGGGTCTTGAAGTCCCGCTCCTTGAGCCCGATGTCCGTGATCATGTCGTACATGAAATCGTCGTCCAGGTCGGTCACGTCGGCGTGCAGGTAATAGTCGGAAAAGCGGTCGATGAACCCCTCGATCTCGTGGTGCACCGTGGTCCGCCCCAGGTTCTCCTCGGTCAGCCAGGAGTCCAGCCGGGTCACCGAGCGGTACAGGGACACGGGCGGGTTGATCATCAGCACGTGCTCGAAGCCGAACTCGTGGGTTGCGGCGTCCATCTCGGCCAGGAAGGCCGCGTGCAGGCCGCCCAGGCTGTACCCGGCCACGCTGTACCCGGTGATCGTGCACTCCTTGGCCAGCTCCTCGCGGACCCAGCCCATGACCCGGTCCAGGTCGGCCACGTCATAGGGCGCGTAGCCCGGCACCCCGTGTTCCGAGGCGCTGATGACGAAGTTCATGTGCGTGGGCGAGGACAGGGCGACCACGTGATACCCGGCCTCGTGGAACACCTGGGTCAGGAAGGCCATCTTGCCCGAATTGTGCTCCGCGCCCGTGCCCGCGATGACGAACATGAGCGGGGCCGGGTGGTCCTGCAACGCGGTGGTGAAGAACATGTCCCGGCTGTAGGAGAAGACCTCGGGCACCCGCCGCCCCTCGATGCGGATGGCCCGGACGTCCGGCCGGACCGGGGCCTTGAACTGGTAGCGCAGCTTGGCGGGCGTGCCCAGCACCGTGGCCCGGTACGGGTCCGTGAAGGGGTACGGCTGTTCCTCCTCGGCCGCCAGGACGGCGGCGGGCAGGAGCAGGAGGGCAAGGATGAGGGCTAGGACCGTTCGCATAATCTCGCGGGTAAAAAATGACCGGCCGGGCCGGGATTGCCCGACCTTACTAGCCCGAGGCCGGGGGAAAAGCAATGATATCGGAGAATACTCACGGTTCTCATCGGATTTCGCCGTGCCAGGGGTGAGGATGATTATTTGCCGGATACATGCTGCCGGAACGGACACAATATGCTATGAAGGCGGTAATCGGAAGTCCAGGGCGTCCCGGCGCTCTTCTTCAATCAGCCAAACCTTTGGAGGGAACATGATTGTCATCAACGTGAACGGCAAGGACCGGCAGGTCGACGTCGACCCGGATACCCCGCTGCTGTGGGTCCTGCGCGACGATCTCGGGGTCACCAGCGTCAAGTACGGCTGCGGCGAGGGCATGTGCGGCGTCTGCACCGTGCTCATCGACGGCGCGGCCGAGCGGTCCTGCGTAACCCCGGTCTCCAGCGTGGGCAAAGGCAAGGTGGTGACCATCGAGGGACTGCCCGACGACCATCCCGTGAAACAGGCCTGGATCGAGAACCAGGTGCCCCAGTGCGGCTACTGCCAGCCCGGCATGATGTTGCAGGCCGTGGATGTGCTGACCCACTCCAAGGACCTGTCCGAGGCGGGCCTGGCCTCGGCCATGGACGACTTCACCTGCCGTTGCGGCACCCATCCGAGGGTCCTCCCGGCCATGAAGCAGGCCGCTGAAACCATGAAGAAGGGGAGCAAGTCATGACCGCATCGCTGACCCGACGACAATTTCTGAAGAACGGCTGCCTGGTCCTGGCCGTGGCCGCCGTGCCCGGCGGCGCGACCCTGGTGAGCCTTTCCCCGGCCTCGGCCGCCGCGAACTTCAAGCCCCACGCCTTCCTGGAGATCGCCCCGGACGACGCCATCACCGTCTGGGTAGGCCAGACCAACCTGGGCCAGGGCACCCAGACCGGCATCGCCATGATCATCGCCGACGAGCTGGACGCGGACTGGAACCGCGTGGGGGTCAAAATGGCCCTGGCCGCCGACGTGTTCAAGGACCCCAAATGGGGCGTCCAGCTGACCGCCGGGAGCACCAGCATCCGCCACCGCTGGGACCTCCTGCGCTCGGTGGGCAGCGCGGCCCGGCTGATGCTCCTGCGCGCGGCCGCCGCGCAGTGGAACGTCGACCCGGCCAAGTGCTCCACCGAATTCGGCAAGGTCTACGGTCCGGACGGGCGCAGCCTGAGCTACGGGCGGCTGACCGACGCGGCCTCCAGACAGGAGGTCCCCAAGGATCCGCCGTTCAAGAGCGCGGGCGACTACACCATCATGGGCACCTACCGGCAGCGGTTCGACATGGTCGACAAGGTCCAGGGCCGCACCCGATTCGGCCTGGACACCCGCGTCCCGGACATGCTCATCGCCGTGTTGGACCGCCCCCCGCGCTACGGGGCCAAGCCCGAGTCCTACGACGAAAAGGCGGCCCTGGCGGTCAAGGGCGTGCACAAGATCCTGCCCTATGACGGCAAGGTCGCCGTGTTCGCCGAGACCACCCACGCCGCGCTCAAGGGGCGCGAGGCCCTGGCCACCAAGTGGACCAAGGGGGACGTGCCCGGCCTGAGCGACAAGTACATTGCCGACCTCTTCGACAAGAAAATGGCCGGGCCCGGCGCCATCCTCAGCCAGGGCGACGCGGACAAGGCCCTGGGTCGGGCCGCGACGACCGTCGAGGCTTCGTATTCGGTGCCCTTCGTGTCCCATGCCCAGTTGGAGCCGACCAACTGCACGGCCTTTGTCGAGGCGGACCGCTGCCGCGTCTGGGCCCCGACCCAGGGCCAGACCGCCTCGCTTCAGGCCGCCGCCGAGGTCACCGGGCTGCCCGTGGACAAGATCGAGGTCATGACCACCTACTGCGGCGGCGGGTTCGGACGGCGCATCGAATCGGACGTGGTCACCGAGGCCGTGGCCCTGTCCAAGGCGGTCGGCCGTCCGGTCAAGGTCATGTGGACCCGGGAGGACGACTTCTCGGACGACGTCTACCGCCCGGCCAGCGTCTGCACCATCCGGGGCGGCCTGGACGCGCAGGGCAACATCACTGCCTGGCGGCACAAGATCGCCTCCCCGTCGATCTTCTCGCGGGTGCGGCCCGACGCGGTCAAGGACGGCATGGACTCCTCGTCCATCCAGGGGCTCAACGACATGCCCTACAAGCTGCCCAACCGGTTGATCGAGTACGTGCTCGTCGACCTGCCCATGCGCGTGGGCTGGCTGCGCTCCGTGGCCTATTCCTACAACGTCTTCACCGTGGAATCCTTCATGGACGAGTTGGCCCGCAAGGCGGGCAAGGACCCGGTGGCCTTCCGCCTGGCCCTGCTCGAACCGGGCTCCCGGCCCCATAAGCTGCTCACCGCCCTGGCGGAGAAGTCCGGCTGGGGCGGCCCGGTTCCGCCCGGCAGGGGGCGCGGCGTGGCCCTGACCGACTGCTTCGAGTCCGTGGCCGGGCACATGGCCGAGGTCTCGGTTGACCGCGCCAGCGGCCAGGTCACCGTGCATCGGCTCGTCTGCGTGGTCGACTCCGGCGTCTCGGTCTACCCCGACGCGCTCACGGCCCAGATGGAGGGCGGGGCGATCATCGGCCTGTCCATGACCCTCAACGAGGCCATGCACTTCGCCGACGGCGGGGTGTCCTCGACCAACTACAGCGGCTACCCGCTCCTGAGCATGACCCAGGTGCCGGAAAAGGTGGAGGTCCACATGGTCGACAGCGGCGCCAAGGCGGGCGGCATCGGGGAACCCAGCGTCCCCACCGTGGCTCCGGCCGTGGCCAACGCCATCTTTGACGCCGTCGGCGTCCGCCTCCGCGACCTCCCCCTGGACACCGCCAAGTTGAAAAAGGCCTAGGCCCCGAGCATCGGATAATCAAAAAAGCCGCCCATAGGGCGGCTTTCTGATCGCCTCCGGCGCGGGGAAGGGAGAAGGGAACCCTTTGAAAAGGGCTTCCCTCTCCCCTTCCCCGGACCCCCATCCCTCTCCCTCCTGAACTTTTTCTATCGCTTCGCGGGCGGGCGCACAAAAAGATTCCCGGCTCAACAATGAACCGGGAACCTCTTTCCCTTCTTTCTGGAGCGATTCGGGTGCGCCAGCACCCGACAGCGGCTCTTCCCCCGCGCTCGGAATAGGCTTTCGAGAGTGGTGCAGCTGTGCATTTTCTTCCGGGGGGCTTTCACCGCAGCGTAGTCCTCCTACGTGAGGATGAAAGCCCCCCGGAAAAAATGTGCAGATGCGCCGCTATCGGAAGCCGCCCCCCTAGCCGACAGGCTCCACTTCAACCCGGTTGCAGTGGAAGGCGCAGGTGTTGCCCATGTCGGTCAGGCGCTGGCTGGTCAATTGGTTGGAGCCGGTGCCGGGCACGGCGCGCCGGTGCAGCCCTTCGGCCACGAGCAGGTCCGGGCGGGTGTCCTCGGTGACCTCGGCCCTCGCTTCGCAGGAGCCGCGCCCGTTGAACACGCGGACGGCCATGCCCTGGGTAATGCCCCGGGCGGCGGCGGTCTCGGGGTGGATGAGGACCTTGGCCCCGCCGCTCCGTTCGCGGATGGACTCGACCTCGTTGAAGGCGGAGTTGAGCAGCAGCGGGTGGGGCGGAGTGAGATATTCGAGCGGGTACTTGTCGCCGCCCTCGGGGTCGCGCACCGGGGTGCCGTCGGGCAGCGGATCGAGCCCCTGGTCGGCCATGGCCTGCGAGAAAAACTCCACCTTGCCGGACGGGGTCTTGAAGCCGCCGGCAAAGGGGTTGGCCGGGATGTTCAGCCGGACCGGCTCGCCCCGGCGCAGGGCGTCGAGGTCCACGCCCGCCATGTACGGGGAGTCGGCGGACTCGGCCAGGAGGCGCTCGATGCACTGTTCCTCGGTCAGGGAGAAGACCTCCTCGGTGTAGCCCAACCGCTTGGCCAGCCCCTGGAAGATGGCCAGGGTGGAGCGGCTGTCGCCCACGGGCTCGATGACGGGCCGGGCGACCTGGATGTAGTTGTGGCCGTAGCAGCGGTACAGGTCGCCGACCTCCAGGAAGCTCGCGCCGGGCAGGATGACGTCCGCGAACCGGGCGGTGTCGGTCATGTACATCTCCTGGACCACGGTGAACAGGTCCTCGCGGGCCAGCCCGGCCATGACCTGGGCCGATTGGGGCGCCACGGCCGCCGGGTTGGACAGGTAGTTGTAGAGCAGCTTGACCGGCGGGTCGGAAAGTTGGGTCAGGGCATGGCCCAAGTGGACCATGTTCACGGTCCGCGTGCCCGCCGGGCGCAGGTCGTCGCGGATGAGGGACGGGGCCTTGCCGGGCGCGCCGCCGAGCGAGCGGGTGATGCCCCCGCCGGGCTTGGCAAAGGCGTTGACCAGGGCCGGGAGCAGGGAGATGGTCCGCATGGCCATGCCGCCCGCCAGTTGCCGGGCCGGACCCCAACCCGTGCGGATGTACGGGGCGCGGGCCGAGCCGTAGGCGTGGGCGAATTCGACGATTTCGGACTCGGACAGGCCGCAGATTTCAGCGGCGCGGGCGGGCGGCCATTCCTGAACGCGTTCCTTGAGTTGGTCGAAGCCGATGCTCTGCGCCTGGATGAAATCGTGGTCGAGCATATCCTCATTGATGAGCACGTGCATGACCGCCAGGGCCAGGGCCGCGTCCGTGCCGGGCCGGAGCATGAGGTGGACGTCCGCCTCGCGGGCCGTGGGGTTGCGGTAGGGGTCGATGACGATGATCCGTGCGCCGTTTTTGCGGGCCGTGGTGAAGTGCGGCCAGGCGTGGACGTTGGTGACCAGGGTGTTGTTGCCCCAGATGACGATGAGATCGGACTGTGCCGCCTCCTGGATCTCGGTGCTCGGGCCGCCGCCCAGGGAGGCCTTGAAACCGGCCGTGGCCGCGGGGCCGCAGATGGTGTAGTCGAGTACGCTCGCCCCGAGCTTGTTGAACAAGGCGTGGCCCGAGTTGCGGTGGACCATGCCCATGTGCCCGGCATAGGAGTAGGGCAGGATGGCCTCGGGCCCGAACTCGTCGGCCACGCGCCGGATGTTGGCGGCCACCTCGTCCAGGGCCTCGTCCCAAGTGATCGGGCTGAACTCGCCGCTTCCCTTGGGGCCGGTGCGCTTCAGCGGCGAGGTCAGCCGCGCCGGGCCGTGCACGTGCTCCGGGAACCGCGCCCCTTTCTTGCAAATGAACCCCTGTGTGTAGGGGTGTGCCGGATCGCCCTTGACCCTGGTGATAGTGCCGTTCTCGACCTGGACCAGCAGGCCGCAGGTGTCCGGGCAGTCCTTGGTGCAAACCGCGCGCTTCCACATGATGCTCTCCGCCTTGATCTTGAGATGTCTTGAGATGACGCCCCGCCGAAAAGGATGACGAGACGTCCGCAAAAGGTCGCACAAACACCGGGAGATTGCCAATCGGATTTGTCGAAGGGGGGGCAGTGGGCCGGGCAAGGCGCCCGCGGCCCGGCCATGTCCGGGAAATCCTTACGGCAATGGCTTAAGCCGGACATTTTGTTGAAAAGGAGCATGTGAGCATGTACTGATTGTGTAATTGTCATTGGTTGGTCCGGATCCGGGCGCAATGCTAAAACACGGGGGTGTGGGCATGGCTTTTTACGATGAACTGTATCCTTCCAGGGACGTGCTGAACGACAATCTGGCCGACGACATCGCGACGTTGAATGAGAACGAGCGAGCCTTTTTCCTCTCCGCAGGCGAAAGGTTGCGAAGAAGCCATGATGCCAAAAAGCACATCGTCGAGGAGTTCATGGATTCATTCGGTGAGCGAGATAAAGAGTTCGGGGTGCCGCACGAGCCTGCCTCGGTTTCAAGAGAGGAGTATGTGGAGAAATCCGTGAACCCGGAGTATTTTGTCCGGTTGGCGGGTATCAAGGAATGTTTTGCGGGCAATGAGAACCTGTTCGCGTTCGAAAACGCCGGGGGATTGTTCTCCTGGGGTGTCTGTTGGTGGCATTCGAGATTCCAGAGGGCCGCGCTCTATCTGACCACCTACAGGCCCGGCAGGAGGCGGTGCTCGGACGAGGAGGCGGAAGAAATCATCGAGGCGATCCGCTATGGGAACCGTGTGGTGGAGATTCCCGGGTTCTCGAATTTCGCGGCGTTCTCCGAGGCCTATCAATCTTCCATTCAGCGCTGCCTGAACATATGGCAGTTTACGGACGGATTGTATCTCTTGCAGTGGCTGAACGGTCTTGCCGGAGAATATGAGACCACCGTGGACACCCTGCATGCTCTTATGGAGGAAATATACCAGGAAGTGGGAGTGAAAAAACGGATCGGTTATGTAAAGCTCCAGATCAAGGGGCTGGATGCCCATGCCTGGCTGATCACCGAGATCAAGAAGGACAAGGAAGGGAAAGTCTACACTTTCAATTATATCGACAGCAATATGCCCACAACGGCTTTTACCTACACCTACATGTACGGGGTGAAGTCGCTGTACTACTTCTCGGCGCCGCACAAATGCGTCCCGTACCTGCAAAAAAAGGGTGAAGTGGACAGGTGCTTCAAAAGGATTGAAGCTTATCGTTCGGCATAGCGGCAGGCTGGCCCAAGGCCTTGCGGCAGCATCGTTGTGACCACCCCGAAGTGGACACCCGCCCGCTTTGCGCGTATTCGGATGAAAAGTCTCGAAATTTTCTACAGTTGACGCGCAGGCGACAGGGTTTTCATGGATAAGCAGAATCTTTTCGCGGGGATACCCGAGGTCTTGGACGAACGGAGGTTCGCCCATGGGGGGAACCGCAGGCGCATGGCCGAGACGGCCGGGTGCGCGGTGGAGGAAATCCTCGACTTTTCGGCCAACGTGAATCCGCTGGGGCCGCCGCCGTGGCTCGGGCAGGTGGTCGGGCAGGCGTTGCAGGAAGTGGACGCCTATCCGGACCCGGAGTGCACCCGGCTGATCATGGCCGCGTCCGAGCGCTACAAGGTCTGGCCCACCCAGGTGGCGGCGGGCAACGGCGCGTCCGAGCTGCTCTTCGCCATCGCCGGGCTCAAGGGGTTCCGCCAGGCGGTCATCCCCTCGCCCACCTACGTGGATTACGCCCGGTCCTGCCGGGTCCACCGGCTGCCCGTGGTCGAGTCGCCGCTGGCCGACGACTTCACGGTGGACTTCCCGTCCATGGGCACGCTCCTGGCCACGCCCTCCCTGGTCTTCCTGTGCTCGCCCAACAACCCCACCGGCACCGTGGTGTCCGCCAACGACCTGCGCGAGGTGGCGGCCATGTTCCCCCGGTCCACCTTCGTGGTGGACGAGTCCTTTGCCGAATTTCTGCCCCAGGACGGGGAGAACGCAGCCGACCGGCTGACCCGCGACCGGCCGTCCAACGTGATCACCGTGCTGTCCCTGACCAAGTCCTACGCCATTCCGGGCCTGCGCCTGGGGCTGGCCTTCGCCGACCCGGACGTGATCCTGCGCATCCGCCACAACATGCCCGCCTGGTCCGTGAACACCCTGGCCCAGCGGGTGGGCGAGCGCTGCCTCAGGGACGACGCCTACCTTGCCGAGACCCGCGAGCAGACCCGGCTCCTGCGCGAGTCCCTGGCCTCGGGGCTCAGGCAGGTCCCGGGCATCAAGGTCCTGCCCGGCGCGGCCAACTACCTGCTCTGCCGCATGGACCGCGTGGGCCGGGACGCGGCCTCCCTCCAGGAGCGGCTGCTCATGGAGCACCGCATCGGCATCCGGCTGTGCGGCAACTACACCGGCCTGGACGACAAATGGTTCCGGGTGGCCGTGCGCGGCCGCGAGGACAACGAGCGTCTCATCCGGGCCATGGAGGCGGTGGCGGGCACGGCGCGTGGCCCGGTGGTCCGGCGCACCCGCAAGACCCCGGCCCTGATGATCCAGGGGACCAGCTCCAACGCGGGCAAGTCCGTGCTGGCGGCCGCCTTTTGCCGGATTCTGCTCCAGGACGGGTTCGACGTGGCCCCGTTCAAGGCCCAGAACATGTCGCTCAACTCCTACGTCACGGACCAGGGCGGGGAGATGGGCCGGGCCCAGGTGACCCAGGCCATGGCCTGCCGCCTGAACCCGGACGTGCGCATGAACCCGGTGCTGCTCAAGCCCGGCTCGGACACCGGGTCCCAGGTCATCGTCATGGGACGGCCGGTGGGCAACATGAACGTGCGCGAGTACGTGGAGTACAAGCCGCGCGCCTTCGACGCGGTCAAGGCGGCCTACGACTCCCTGGCCAACGAGCACGACGTCATGGTCCTGGAAGGGGCGGGCAGCCCGGCCGAGGTCAACCTCAAGCACCACGACATCGTCAACATGGCCATGGCCGACTACGCCAAGGCCAGGGTTCTGCTCACCGGCGACATCGATCGGGGCGGGGTCTTCGCCTCCATCGTCGGGACCATGAGCCTGCTCACGCCGAAAGAGCGCAACCTGGTGGAGGGCTATGTCATCAACCGCTTCCGGGGCGACGCCTCGCTCCTCGATCCGGCCTTCGGCCAGATGTTCGAGCGCACGGGCAAGCCGGTGCTCGGCACCGTGCCGTACATCCACGGGCTCGGTCTGCCCGAGGAGGATTCGGTTTCGTTCAAGGAAGGCTTCCGGCCCGAGGCGGACAAGCTGCCCGCGGACCGGTGCGTGGACATCGTGGTCCTGGACCTGCCGCGCATCTCGAATTTCAACGACATCGACCCGCTGTACGCCGAGCCGGACGTGCGCGTGCGCGTGGCGGCCGACGCCCGCGACGTGGGCACGCCGGACGCGGTGATCATCCCCGGCTCCAAGTCCACGGTGCCGGATATGCGCGCGCTCAAGGGCACGGGCATGGCCGCGGTCCTGCGCGGGCTGGCCGAGGGCCGTACCCGCATCGTCGGCATCTGCGGCGGGTTCCAGATGCTCGGCCGCATCGTGGACGACCCCTACGGCCTGGAGTCCGAGACCACCCGCGTGGAGGGCTTCGACCTCCTGCCGGTCCAGACGACCCTGGCCCCGGAAAAGACGCTGACCCGCACCTTCGGCACCCACTCGGCCTCGGGCCACGGCGTGCACGGCTACGAGATCCACCACGGCCGCACCGAGCCGCTGTCCGACGACCTGCGCGTGGCCCTGCGCGACAACGCGGGCGAGCCGCTGGGCTACATGCGCCCGGACGGACGGGTGCTCGGCACCTACCTGCACGGGCTGTTCGACGCGGACCCGTTCCGCCGCTGGTTCATCGACCAGTTGCGCATGGACAAGGGATTGTCGCCCCTGGAGACGGTCCAGACCGCCTTCGGCCTGGAGGATGCCCTGGACCACCTGGCCTCGGTGGTGCGCGAGGCCGTGGACATGGACGCGGTCTACCGCTCGCTCGGCATGTCGGGCTGCTGCGCCCAGGCCCCGTTGTTCCGGCGCATGGGCGATTGATTCGGGAAAGGGATCAGGCGTCCGCGCAGCGGGATGAGTCGGCCATGGTGCAGGTGCTCTTGCCCTTGTGCTTGGAGGCGTACATGGCCTGGTCCGCCTTCTGGACCAGGAGCTCGGCGGACTCGCCGTTCTCGGGATACACGGACACGCCCACGCTGGCGCTGATGGTCGCGGTGCCCGTCTTGAGGGTAATGGGCGCGCGCAGGGCCGAGACGAGTTTTTCGCCCACCAGGGCCGCGTCCCCCAGGTTGGTCACTTCGTTGAGCATAACCACGAACTCGTCGCCGCCCAGCCGGGCCACGGTGTCGGACTTGCGCACCGAGCCGGTCAGCAGCCTTCCCACCCGCTTGAGCAGTTCGTCGCCCGCCTCGTGTCCCATGGTGTCGTTGACCGCCTTGAAGCCGTCCAGGTCGATGTAGAGCAGGCCCAGCCTGCGGCCGTATCGGATGGACAGGGCCAGGGAGGCCTCCAGCCGGTCGAAGAAGAGCTTGCGGTTGGGCAGCCCGGTCAGGGCGTCGAACATGGCCGCGGCCACGAGCTGTTCCTGGTACAGCCGCCGCCGGGACACGGCCAGGGCCAGGTGCCACGCACCGAAGGCGATCAGAAGGAAGAGGGCGCCTCCGCCCGTGAACAGCTTGAGCAGCAGGGCGCGGGCGTGCCGTGCCAGGGTCTCGGGCGGGACCCTGGAGACCAGCATCCAGAAATAGGGCGAGGACGCCTCGGCGGCAGGGCGCTCGTCGTCCGCGCCGCGCAGCCGCATGCCGAACTGCCGCATTTCGTCCAGGGGGCGAACCATGGTGAAGGTGAACAGGCCGTTGTCGGTGCCGACCTGCCCGCGCTCCCTGGAGAGCATCCACTTCCACTCGTCCGGCCGCTCCATGGCGAAGCTGACGTCGCGCGTCTTCGGGGCCATGAACCCCCACTCCTTGTTCTTGTCCGGGCTCAGGAGCCAATAGCCCCTGCGGTTGAGGAGCATGCTCTGCCCCACGGACGAGGTGCCCGTGCGCAGGATGCGGTCCAGCAGGGTCTGTGCGTTGTAGTTGATCAGGACGATGCCCCGCTTGCGCCCCATGGAGTCGAAGACCGGCGTGCCGATGCGCAGCATGGGCCGGGCCGGCCGCTCCACCGCGCCGTTCTCCATGTTGAGGTCCATCGGGGAGAGATAGATGCCCCCCTCGCCCAGGGCGAGGCATTCCTTGAGATAGTACCGTTGGCTCTTGTCCTGGAGCCGGTCGTCGGGCACGGCCGAGGTCCGTCCGTCGCGGCTGTCGACCCGAACCTTTTCCTTGCCCGAGGCGTCGATGTAGCGGATTTGGGCGTAGGCCCGGCGGTTGCGGGCCAGTTGCAGGTACTCCCGCTCCATGTCCCGGACCGCCTTGCGGTCGCCGGTGTCCAGGAGCAGGATGAGTTCGTTCTGCTTGGACAAGTACAGGACATCGGCCACGAGGCGGTCGAGTTCGCGGGCGATGGCCGCGCTCTGCTGGTCCAGGGCGCCGAACTCCACGGTGCCGACCCTGTCGAGGAATTCGCTTTGTTCCATGCGGTAGAGGACGGTCCCGCCCAGGGCGAGCAGAGCCCCCACGGTCAGAAGGAGGACGATGAAGGTCCGCAAGGTCCCCCGGACGACTTGGTGGTCCTCTCCGGGCATCTTGCCGATGTCGGTCCGGTTGTTCTGCTTGAAAAACATGTGCCGGTTCCCCCTGGCGCGAACGTTCTCCCCTCGCGCGGCGGCCGTTTGCCCCGGCCGAACCATCGCTTTTCCCCTTTTGAAATTGTGCCTTGAAATTCAGAAAAGTCAAGAACCGAAGCGGCTTTGTCCGGCCCGTCCGGTCCGGGAGGATGTCCTTGCCCCCTGTCTGCCGGGCGGGGGATCGCCGGTCGTGCGGGCGTCCGGGTATTGACTTGCCGTTGAAAAACGGGTTTGCAGGGAGTTGGCCGGAAGTGTGCGCGGCCAACGGTTGGAATTGCGCCGTGCAATGAAAACGTGTATCCAACCGGGACGAATTCATGCCGCTCACAGAACACAGAGCACGCGCTGCGCTGCCAAGGAGGAATACATGTACGTCGGACTGAAAATGCTTCGCGACTTCGTCAAGGTTACCCCCCAGACGCTGGTCAAGGACGCCCAGAAGCAGCTTGAGGACAATAAGCTCTGGATGCTCCTGGTGGTGGACGACGATGGCAAGCTGGTCGGCTACGTGCGCAAGGAAGATATCTCGGCGGCCCTGCCCAGCATCATGACGTCCCTGGAAAAGCACGAGATCAACTACCTGATGGGCAAGCTCACGGTGGAGAAGATCTACCGCACGGACATCAAGACCGTGGCCCCGGAGACCGAGATCGAGGGCGCGGCCGACATGATGTACGAGATGAACCTGGCCGGGCTGGCCGTGGTCGGCGAGACCGGCGAGCTCATCGGCTACATCAACCGCAACGTCATGCTCGACGTCCTGGCCGAGGAAATGGGCTACCGCGAGGGCGGCAGCCGCCTGACCCTGGAGGTGGAGGACCGTTCCGGCGTGCTCTACGAGGTCGCCGGGGTCATCGCCAACATGAAGATCTCGATCATCTCCACCGGCACCTTCTTTTACAGCGGACGCCGCATCGTGGTCGTCCGCATGGACACCGAAGACCCGGCCACGGTCGCCGCGGCCCTGGAGGACCGGGGCTACAAACTGGTCACTCCCGAGGATTTCGCGGAGGAGTGGTCCTAGAGGCCCGACCATCCGGCGGCACAATTGCCGCCGTCTCCCGCCGGCCGCATCGTTGCGCTTTCCTTCAAGGGCAGTGCCGCGCCGGGGGGTAAGCCCTTCTTCACGAAACAGGGGGGCATCCCACCTCTGACCGGCCCTGTCGGGGCCGGAAAAATCTCCATGTCCAACCGCCTCGGCGTCAGCCGCGTCCCTCGGAAACGGATCGGCTGCCCGTTCTTCCCGCGCCTTTTCCCGGAGCGGCGGGGGAGGTGGTGGAAAAAAAACGGCATCTGTCGTAGCCTTCGGTACAAAAGGGTTGGCAGGTTCATCCCTCCCGGGCGGAGCGCGAATGCGTTCGGGAAAGAGTGCCTGTGGAGAGAACCCTTGAAGAAGATTACCCCGGCCGCCGGAGGCATGCAGCCATGTACTACACCGAATATGAGACGGAGCCGCGCGACAAGCGGATGAAACGCAAGTGGAAGGGCGTGAAGGATGTGCTCCTGGCGGCCGAGCGGGCGTCGGGCGAGTTTCAGGCGCGGTTGCGGGAACTGGGGGCGTGCGCCAGGGATTTCAAGGACTGGGACGACTACGCCAGGATCCCTCCCCTGCGCAAGCGGGACATCATCCAGTGGCAGCGGGAGCACGGCATCGGCTGGTTCCTGGCCGTCAAGCCCGGCGAGCTTTCGCGCATCTACCAGTCGCCCGGCCCGATCTACGACCCCGAGGGGCCCGAGCCCGACTATTGGGCGTGGTCCGAGGGCTTCTTCGCCGCCGGATTCCGGCCCGGCGACCTGGCCCAGATGACCTTTTCCTACCACATGACCCCGGCCGGGCTGATGTTCGAGGAGCCGCTCAAGGACATCGGCTGCGCGGTCGTCCCGGCCGGTCCGGGCAACACCGAAAGGCAGATCGAGTTCATGACGCAACTGCCGGTCAACGCCTTCATCGGCATGGCCAGCTACCTCAAGGTCATCGGCGAGAAGGCCGTGGCCCTGGGGCTCGACCCGTTGGAGGATTTCCATTTGGAAAAGGCGTACGTGGCGGCCGAGCCGCTGCCCGAATCCCTGCGCGCTGAGGTGGAAGCGATGTTCGGCATCTCCGTGCGCCAGGGATACGGCACGGCGGACGTGGGCTGCATCGCCTACGAGTGCCGGGAGCTGGGCGGCATGCACCTGTCCAACTACCGCCACGTGGAGATCTGCGACCCGGCCACCGGGCTGCCCGTGCCCGACGGCGAGGTGGGCGAGGTGGTGGTCACTCCGTTTTTCTCCGACTATCCGCTGGTCCGGCTGGCCACGGGCGACCTGTCGTCCATGGACCTGAGCCAATGCGCGTGCGGGCGCACGGCCAGAAAGCTTACCGGATGGAAAGGCCGGGCCGACGACACGGTCAAGGTCAAGGGGCAGTTTGTCTATCCGGGCCAGGCCGCCACGGTCTTTTCGCGATTTTCGGCCATTTCCGGCTGGCAGATTCGGGTAAAACATGTTAGTGGCAGGGACGTACTCGTTGTTGTGGTCGAAACGGCGCAACCTTTCGATACGGAAAGCTTCGAGGCCGACTTTCAGGCCTTGATGAAATTGCGACCAGTCGTCGAGACCTGCGCCCCCGGCACCCTGCCGAACGGCGCCCCCCGTCTCGTCGATGAAAGGACTTTCGATTAAACCCGGCTGTCAGGGCCGGGATTGCGGTCCTAATCGAAGTGGGCGGTGCCATGCGAGCACCGCCCTTTTTTTGGTGCCCTCGGGTGCGGCTTGCGATAGCGGCGCATCTGCGCATTTTTCAGGCTTGCCGCTTCCTCGCCGTACGTGTTGTACGACTGCGGGGCGGCTGCGCCCGAGAAAATGCACATCTGCACCACTCTCTCAAGCCTGGTGGCGGGCGGGCGCGCGAATGCGTCCCCGTGACCGGGGTGCACTGCCCGCCTGATTGTGCGGTTGCCAACCATTGATTTGATCCTCACGTACGGGGGTACGCTGCGGTCAAATCCCCTCTCGAAAAATGCACGGCTGACCCACTCTCCCAAGCCTGATGGCGCGCGGCCGCGCGAATGCGGCCACATGGCCGGGGTGCGCTGCGCGGAACTACGTGCGGGGGCGAGAGCCGCTGTTCGGGTGCCGGGGGCACCCGAAGGCGCTCCAGGGGGAGGAGCGTTGGGTGATGTGTTTTCCGTTTTGAAAGCAGGAGGGGTTATCGGGTTGTGCTTTTCGAAGAGGAAGTCTGGCTCCCACTTTCTCGTGCCTCCCCCTGCGTCAGCAGCCCGCGAACGCGGGCGCCCTTGACGCTCCCTGCCGGATTTCCATAGCGGGAGATGGGCTAGCTGGCGAGAAGTGGTGAGCCGCGAGGCGCAAAAAAAGCCCGGGGCCGAAGCGTATCTAAACATACGCGAGGGGCCGGGCTTTTTGAAGCAACGCGGCGGATGACGCCGTATCGCCAGCTAGCAGCCGCAGGAGCCGGTGCCGCAGGAGGAGCAGCCGCAACTTCCGCCACCGCCGATCTCGTTCTCGGAGGAGACCTGGAAGCCGTAAGGGGTCATGTCGATGGACACGGCGCCCGAGGCCTGGGCCAGTTCCTCGTTGATCAGGAAGGTGAAGGCTCCCTGCTCCACGGACTTGTCGCCGTCGCGCGGCTCGTCCAGGGCCAGGGAGAGACGCGGCCCGGCGCATCCGCCGTCGGCCAGATGCACGCGGATGGGCTGCATGTCCTTGTCCGCAAAGTATTTGGTCAGTTCGTTCTGGGCCGATTCAGTGACAGTGATCATAATTTCTCTCCTGGATTGGTTTCGTTCTCAAGACAATAAGGATCATCTATCCGTTGTAAAGAGAAAAACGATCAATCGTCCCGGTAACGGGCTTCAACCAACCGGAATACCGACCGAAAAAATATGGAATAGGCCCCCTGGGGGTACCCGCGGGCCCCGCCCTGGCCGATCCCGCACGCGGCGGTCGGCAGCCGCAGCCCATGAACAAGGACCTGCACAATACATATATACAGGCGCAACCCCGAGCGAAAACCACCTCTCTCCCCCATGGCGGGATGGGCTTGCACCCGAGACGGCGTCAGCCGCAAGGCGCAAAAAAGGCCCGGGACCGACGCGTATCTCAATACGCGAGGGTGCGGGCCGTGCTTTCACCCCATCCCCCATAGCGGGAGATGGGCTAGCAGCCGAGACGGCGTCAGCCGCAAGGCGCAAAAAAGGCCCGGGACCGACGCGTATCTCAATACGCGAGGGTCCGCGCAGTGCTTTCACCCCATCCCCCTTAGCGGGAGATGGGCTAGCTGGCGAGAAGTGGTGAGCCGCGAGGCGCAAAAAAAGCCCGGGACCGACGCGTATCTCAATACGCGAGGGTCCGCGCAGTGCTTTCACCCCATCCCCCTTAGCGGGAGATGGGCTAGCTGGCGAGAAGTGGTGAGCCGCGAGGCGCAAAAAAAGCCCGGGACCGACGCGTATCTCAATACGCGAGGGTCCGGGCTTTTTGCAGCAACGAAGTGGATCGCCGCTTATCGCCAGCTAGCAGCCGCAGCCGCCGGAGCCGGCGGAACCGCAGGAACCGGCCGAGGAGCAGTCGCAGCTGGAGCCGTCTCCGCTCATGGGGTTCTCGGATTCCACGACGAATCCGTAATAGGTCATGTCGATCTTGATGTTGCCGGTCTGGGCCAGCAGGTCCTTTTCCACGAGGAAGGTGAATCCACCGGCCTCGGACACGTCATCCTTATCGTTAGGCTCATCCAGAGCCAGGGTCAGGCGCGGGCCCGCTCAGCCGCCGGCCGCGAGGTACACGCGGATCGGGGACGCTTCCTTGTCCTGGAAGTAGCCTTCAAGCTGCTTCTGGGCAGCTTCAGTGACTTCGATCATTATAATGCCTCCTAATTTGGGTCGGGAAAAGAAGAGGTAAGATCAATAGTATCCTTTGTCAAATCGAAAGTTGCCACGGAGCGCGGGCGGAGTTGACCCCCTCCTGGCGATGGGCTAATTTCCTACGTTCCTTCAAACGCTAAGCCATGCGAGGCCGAGATGATGAAAGACTGCGGCACCATATTGTCCGACAAGGAGATGAGCCGGACCCTGGAACGGCTGGCCGTCGAAATTTACGAGCGCCGGGGCGACGACACGTCCCTGGCCATCCTGGGCATCCAGCGCCGGGGCGCCGATCTGGCCGAGAGGCTGAAGCTGTTGCTGGACGAGCGCCTGGGCCGCAAGGTCCCGCTGGGCAAGCTCGATATCAACCTGTACCGCGACGACTGGACCACCAACCTGGAGCTGGCCCCGACCATCAACTGTTCGGAGATCGGCTTCGAGGTGGAGGGAAAATCCATCGTGCTGGTGGACGACGTGCTCTATTCCGGCCGCACGGTGCGCGCCGCGCTCGAAGCCATTCTCGACTACGGCCGCCCCAAGCGGGTGGAGCTCCTGGTCCTGGTGGACCGGGGCCACCGCGAACTGCCCATCCAGGCGGACTACGTGGGCAAGAAGCTGGACACCCTGGGTGACGAACACGTCAACGTGCTGGTCGTTGAACGCGACGGCGAGGACCGGGTCTGTCTGGTCCGGGGCGAGTAGGCATGGCCTTCACACCCATTCAGCGAGACGAGGTCAGCCAGCCGTGCATCACGCTGGTGGGCATGGCCGGGGCGGGCAAGTCCACTCTGGGCGGGCTGCTGGCCAAGCGGCTCGACTGGGGCCAGTTGGACACGGACCGGTACATGGAGTCCTACTACGGGCTGAACCTCCAGGCGATCATGGACACCTATGGGCTGGAGGAATTCCTGCGCATCGAAGAGAGGCTGGTCTCGGACCTGAATCTGACGCGCACAGTCATCTCCACGGGCGGCTCGGTCATCTACGGCCCCCAGGCCGTGAAACGGCTCAAGGAGCTCGGACCGGTGGTCCTGCTGGATATCGACGAGGCTACCTTTCTGGAGCGCGTGGGCAGTGGCGATAACCGGGGGTTGGCCATCGGCCCCGGCAAGAGCATGCGCGACCTTTACAACGAGCGGCTGCCGTTGTACCGCAAAGCCGCCGACCTGACGGTTCGCACGGACCAGTGCGCGCCCGACGAGTGCGTGGACATCATCCTTCAACACCTCGACATCGCATGAACAAGCTGACTCCCAAGGCCGCCTTCCGCAAGCTGGCCGCCATATACGACAAGATGGTCGCCCGCTACGACGAGGCGGCCAGGCCCATCGGCATGACCTGCGAGGGCTGCACCGACAACTGCTGCCTGTCCTTTTTCCAGCACCACACCTACGTGGAGTGGGCCTACATGTGGGAGGGGCTGAACAAGCTCCCGGCGGAACGCCTGGAACAGATCAAGACCAGGGCGCGGGACTACGTGGAGCAGGCCCAGGCCGCCCTGTCGCGCGGCGAGCGCCCGCACGTCATGTGCCCGCTGAACGTCGACGAGAAGCAGGGCGTCTGCGGCCTGTACCAGCACCGGCTGATGATCTGCCGCATGCACGGCGTGCCCAACCTGCTGACCCGCCACACGGGCCAGGAGGTCCGCTTCCCGGGCTGCTATCGCTGCCAGGAGCTGACCGAGGGCCTGGAGGACGTGCCCACCGTGGACCGCACCCCCATGTACAAGGACCTGGTCCTGCTCGAGATGCAGTTCGTGGGCAAGAACCTGCGCATGCTCCCCAAGGTGGACCACACCATCGCCGAGATGATCGTGCTCGGGCCGCCGCGATTGAAGTGATTTTCGAGACCGAAAAAGGCCGTCGGGATATTCCCGGCGGCCTTTTCGTCGGCTGGACAGCATGCTCCCGCGGGCGTAGTGGGGAAAGCATGCGAAAACTGCTTGCCTGCGTCCTGATTCTCCTCGCGC
Source organism: Pseudodesulfovibrio sp. 5S69 (assembly GCF_037094465.1). NCBI lineage: Bacteria > Pseudomonadati > Thermodesulfobacteriota > Desulfovibrionia > Desulfovibrionales > Desulfovibrionaceae > Pseudodesulfovibrio > Pseudodesulfovibrio methanolicus. The sequence goes on along the minus strand of NZ_CP146609.1, from coordinate 4,088,083 downwards.
TGTCGGTTGCGGCTTCGGCCGCGTCCCCAACCTACCACGGCAACCGCGACTCGCACGTCTTCCACCGGCCCGGCTGCCGCTATTACAACTGCAAGCATTGCGTGGTGGCCTTCGCCTCGCGCCAGGCGGCGCTGGACGCCGGGTACAGGCCGTGCAAGGTCTGCAAGCCGTAATCGTCAGACGCTGAGCGGGAACCCCGCCTTGGCAAAGGTGAACTGGCCCGCCTGGAGCAGGGCTATTTCGTTCTCGCGGGCCGAAATCTGCATGTGCTTTTCGTGCTTGGGCAGGGCCGAGCCCCAGATCTGGGCGATTTCGGCGCGGACCGTGTTGATGCGCTGCTCCAGCCTGTCCAGGGTGAAGGTCCCGTTCTTGATCGGTTCGATGGCCGCCTCGCGGAAGGCCTTGACCGCCTCCTCGGAGATGTCCACGACGTCGCCGGGCCAGTGCATGGCCTGCTCACGCGCGTCCTCCTCGGGCCACGGCCCGAAGACCGAGCCGCCCTCGACCTGTGTGGTGTCCATTCGTATGTACATGACCTTCCTCCGTGATGGTCGCGTACACCTCCTATCGGACGCTCCTTAAGAAAACTTAATAATCTATCCCCCGCGCCGTCAGTCCTCCGTCCCTTGCAGGAACCCGATGAAGTCGGTCACGCCATGCTGGCGGGCGTAGACGTAGTGGGCGGTCCAGACGGCGAAGGACAGCTTGCGGCCGTAGACCATGTATTCGCGGTCCGGCCCGGCGAAGTCCCAGCCGAAGTAGGCGGCCACGGACGGGTGGACGGGCTGTTCGAAATCCGGGAACGGGTCGCCCAGGGCGGCCAGGGCGTCGGCGTCGGGCTCGGGCAGGCCGAGTTCGCGCAGCACACCGCGCGCGGCGTGGTCCAGGAGCAGGGGGCCGGGGTGGTTGACCGTGTTGAACAGCGGTTCGCGGCCGAAGCGCTCCTCGATGAGGGCCATGTATTTGACCGGGGTATGCGCCTCGCGCTCGCGTTCGCGCCGCAGGGTGCCTTGCAGGAGGCCATCCAGGTCGAGCTTGGCGGCCAGGTCGGCGCGCAGGTAGAGCAGGATGGCCTCGTCCGCGGTCAGCCCGGCGTCGATGTAGCCGTCGAGCAGCTCGCAGCGGTAGTCGAACCCTTCGCGGCCCGACCAGGTGGGCCAGTACCCCTTGAAGAACATGTTCGGGATGCACAGGGACCGGGCGTGGGCCGGCAGCCTGCCCATGAGCGATTCCGAGGCCAGTTCGCCCCAGTTGGGCCCGAGGTGCTGGTACAGGAACAGTCCGCAGCGGGCCAGATCCGCCTCCGGGATGGGCTCGCGCACATAGTTGGTGTACAGGCGGCAGGCGTACCGGTCGCGGAAGGCCGGGCAGCAGTTCAACCGGTCGAGCAGCGGCTCGCCCTGGCAGTTGGCGTGGATAAGACAAAGTTCCCGGTTCATGGCCTTCCCTGATAACGAAAAGAATTGACAAATATTTCCATATGCATAGCACACAAGACCTGCCGCCGCAACGGCCTGTCCGGGTTTACATTCCCCTGCCCCGCGGTGTATGGCTCCCGAACCGAAAATCACCAGCAAGGAACGCCCCATGGAAACAGCATTCAAGCGCACTCTCGACGCAATTTTCCCGGTGGATCGAACCCCCGAGGCCGAGGGCCAGGCCCGTCTCGACAACCTGACCAAGCCCGTGGGCAGCCTCGGCCGCCTTGAGGAGCTGGCCCTGCAGCTCTATCTCATCCAGGGCGGGCAGCCGCCCCAGGCCGATCCCATGCGGATCTACACCGTGGCCGGGGACCACGGCGTCAACGCCGAGGGCGTGTCGCCCTATCCCCAGGAGGTCACCCGCCAGATGGTCCTCAATTTCCTGGCCGACGGCGCGGGCATCAACGTCCTGGCCAAAACCGTGGGGGCCGAACTCTTCGTGGTGGACGCGGGGTGCTGCGGCGGCCCCTTCGACGAGCACCCGGCCCTGATCCAGGCCAAGGTCGCGCCCGGCACCGCCAACCTGGCCGAAGGCCCGGCCATGACCCGGGAACAGTGCGTCGAGGCCCTCATGCTCGGTGTGTCCCTGGCCGACCGAGCCCATGCTGACGGCGTCAAGGTGCTCGGCACCGGCGAGATGGGCATCTCCAACACCACACCGTCCACGGCCCTGTACGCCGCGCACCTCGGCCTCGATCCCGCCGGGCTGACCGGTCCGGGCGCGGGACTGCCCGAAGGCAGCCTGGCGGCCAAGACCGCCGTCATCCGGCGCGGCCTGGAAGCCAACAAGCAAGCCGTGGATTCCGGCGATCCCGTCGATATCCTCGCCGCCCTGGGGGGATTCGAGATAGCCGCCCTGGCCGGGCTCGTCCTGGGCGGGGCCAAGAACCGCCAGCTCGTCTGTGTAGACGGCTTCATCTCCACCGCCGCCTACCTGGCCGCCTGGAAGATTCACCCCGCGGTCAAGGACTACTGCCTGCTCAGCCACGCCTCGGCCGAACCCGGTTATTCCGCAGTGGTCGAGGCCATGGGCGTCACTCCCTACCTCCACCTCGGCTTCCGCCTCGGCGAAGGCACCGGCGCGGCCTGCGCCATGTTCCTCGTCCGCGCGGCCGCCAACATCTACAACCAAATGGCCACCTTCGCCTCGGCCGGGGTGTCCGAAAGCGCATAGGCTGCCTCCGGCGGCCGGGGGAAGGGGAGAGGGAAACCCTTTGAGAAGGGCTTTCCTCTCTTCCTCGATCCTCATCCCTCTCCCTTCCTGAGCTTTTTGTACTCGCTTCGCGGGGTAGGGCGGCCGAAAAGCACCATATTTGCCTCCGAGGCATTTGCATCTCTTCTCCGAAAAAGGAGCGAATCGGGTGCGCCGCACCCGACAGCGGCTCAGTCCTCCGCGCTCGGAATAGGCTTTCGAGAGTGGCATGGCTGTGCATTTTTTCCGGGGGCTTTCACCGCAGCGTAGCCGTCTACGTGAGGATGAAAGCCCCCGCAGAACGCAGACGCGCCGCTATCGCAAGCCGCTCAACCGAAAGTGAGGCCGATCAGATCGCTGATCGGCCTTCTTTCGGTTGAGCGGCTTGCGCTCGGCTCAGAGAGCACTATGCGTCTCCCAGGTCCGTCGAGACTGCCTGGACGAGATCGCCCCGGGCGTTGTAGGTGCCCGTGGACTCGACCTTGACGAGCTCACGCGCCATTTCGGGATTCTCCAGCACTTCGCGCTGGAGGCGAACCTTGCGGATCGACTTGACCTGTTCGGCCATGTTGGAACCCTGTACTTCGAAACCGGCAACTTCCATGATTCGTACCTCCTTCCATGGAGTGTTGAACATATTACTTGCCGTTTTTATCGGAGAATATTGAGAAACCTTTAGGGGACGGATCGGGCCGCGCGGCTGCCGCTCACCCAACAATTTTATTTTGCTTATTTTTTTCATATAAAAAAGTATAGCCCCGCCGGTCGGGCTACCTGGTTTCCCGGGCGTAGACCGCGTCGAGAATGGCCTTGCCGCCCGCTTCGAGGACCTGTCCGGCCAGGATCATGCCCAAATCCCAGGCGTGGCGCACGTTGCCTTCGACCATGCGCCGGATGGGACTGGAGCCGTCCACGTCGGCCACGAAGCCGGTCAGGCGGATGGTCTCGCCGTCGATCTCGGACCAGGCCGCGATGGGCACCTGGCAGCCGCCGTCCAGTCCGGTCAGGAAGCCGCGTTCGGCCTGGACCTGGTACTTGGTGTGCTGGTGGTCGAGGAAGGCGAGCAGGTCGCGGACTTCGCGGTTGTCCGAGTGGAACTCGATGCCCAGGGCTCCCTGGGCCACGGCGGGCAGGAAGTCCGGGGGACCGAGGACCTCCATGTGCGGGGCCTGCATGTCCAGCCGCTTCAGTCCGGCCGTGGCCAGGACGATGGCATCGAACTCGCCGTCGAGCAGCTTCTGCACCCGGGTGCCGACGTTGCCGCGCAGGGATTCGATGCGCAGGTCCGGCCGCAGCGCCTTGAGCTGGGACTGGCGGCGCAGGGAAGAGGTCCCGACCACCGCGCCTTCGGGCAGGTCCTTGAGCCCTGCGTACTTGACCGAGCACAGGGTGTCGGTGGACGCCTCGCGCTCGGGGATGATGCCGACCTCCAGGCCTTCGGGCAGTTCGGTGGGCACGTCCTTCATGGAATGGACCGCCAACTGGGCGCGGCCGTCCAGCAGCGCCTCCTCGATCTCCTTGACGAAGAGTCCCTTGCCGCCGACCTTGGCCAGCGGCACGTCCAGAATCTTGTCGCCCTTGGTTTTGATCTTGAGCAGGTCCACGGACAGGCCGGGGTGTTCGGCCATAAGGAGGGCCTTGATATGATTGGCCTGCCACAGGGCCAGGGCGGAACCCCGGGTGGCGATGGTGAGCTTGTTCATGCAGATTCCTATGGTATGACTTCCATCGTGTGAGGATGGCACTCGGAGATTAGCCGCAGCTGGAGCAGTTGCCGCCGGAACAGCCCGCGCAGCCGGACGAGGGCGCGCTGGGCGCGGCCGGGCCGGAGTCGCCGCCCGCGTCGGGCGAGAAGCCGCCGACCTTGGACCGGACGGCGCTCATGAGCTTGCCGGTGTCCGCGGATTGGCATTTGGGGCAGGGGGGGCATTCGTCGCGGTCGAAGACGAGTTCCTCGAATTCGTTGCCGCATGCATTGCACTTGTATTCAAAAATGGGCATGTCGTGCTCCGAAACGGTGTTGTAATGGGCCGGGCGCTCCCGGCAGAGGGTTTCCATAGCTGAAAAGGACCGGACTGGCAACGTCGCCCCCGGCCGGGCATAAGGTAAGTCCGATGTCCGCCGTGTCCACCCCGGCCCTGGAAATCCGTGCTTTACAGCGCCCCCCGCCCCCGGCTAAGGAAAAGTATGCGTAAAAGCCGGGCGCTTAGGCCCGCCCAAGCCGCTGCCGAGGGTCCATGAAAGACGAATTTTTTGCCCTGCATCTCGACACCGAAGAGGACGAACCCACCTCCGGCCCGTCCGGCCGGGCCTACATGGCGGGCGGCATGGTCCGCTGCGTGTTCTCCGCGCTGACCCCGGTGAAGATGGGCATGGGCGTAAACAGCCGCACCCACGAGAGCCTGACCTTCCGCTTCGTGGAGCAGACCGGCGAGGAGGACTTCGCCAGCCGGTTGCTCAGCGACCGCCACCTGCCCATGGGCGAGGCCGAGCTGATCACCCTGGACGAACTGGCCGAGGGCTATGCGCCCGAGTTGGGCTATTTCGAGGAGCACGTGGTCCCGGCCATGCTCGGCCGCGGCACCCCGGAGGACGCCCTGACCTCGACCATCGACGGGCGCGTGTTCAACGGCCTGTTCGGCCTGGGCCTGATCTACCTGGAGCGGGGCGATCCGGACCGGGCCACCGCCCTGTTCTCCGACCTCGCCCGCATCGGGGCCGACTTCGAGGGCAGGGACCAGTTCCTGTTCAACGACTTCGGCATCATCTTGCGCAAGCTCGGCCTCTACGACCTGGCCATCGCCTTCTTCCTGCGCGCCCTGGACTACGTCCAGGACGACGAAAACCTCTTCTACAACCTGGCCCGCGCCCACTATGAGAACGACGACTGGACGCGCTCCCTGGACTACCTGATCCAGTCCCACAAGTTCGCCCCCGCCTTGGAAGCGACCAACGACCTGCTGCGGGTCATGGTCGCCCTGGAGGCGGACGATCGGCTCCTGGCCCGCTACGGCAAGCCGCCGGTGCCGCCCGCCGTGGCCGCTCGCGCCCGCCAGCTCCTGGCCGCCGGGTCCGGCAGGCTCAAGCTCGACGACACCCTGGTGGCCCGCCCCGTGGAACCCGGCCGCGCCCGGTCCGGCGGCATCGGGTACGTGGAGTTCAAGCGCCACGGGAGCGAGGACTAGCCCGAAAGGGCAATCGTGATCCGCAAGCCGCGCCGCAGGGCGGGGCCTCCGAAGATTCCGTGCCGGAATGCCCATGGCAGGATTCCCCCGCCCATTGATTTTTCCACTAAAGCCTTTCCCGCCGCGGGCCGATATGAATCGGGAATACGGGGTGGAATAGGTTGTCCGGCCATGGCCGGTCGAGTTTCCACGTAACGCGCCAGGCAGATTGCGGGAGCCCACTGGACGGCGCAGGGGAAATGCCGTGCCCGGCAACGGCGGCACCGTCGGTTCGCGTTCGGGGAAAACGCGGGCCGGATGGCCGGACCGGGCATGGTCGCCCCCTGCAAAGGGTGACCCATGAACAAGAACACGCTCGTTTCCATAGACAATAAAAGCCGGGCGGGCCGGGCCTCCAAGGGGTGCGTCGGTCCTGTCTGCTGCATCTTCTCCATCGCGAAATCCCGGAACCCCGGCAAGGGAACCACCCTGCGCGGGCAGGGCCGCGTCCACTACTGGCTCGTGCGCCAGGTGGGCGAGGACGGCTATGCCGTGCGCGGCGTGGACGGCGACTTCCTGCCCTTCGGCGAAGAGTCCCTGATCTCCATCGACGAACTGATCACCCACTACACGCCCGAGGTGGCCGTGTTCGAGGAGCGCATGCTCCCCTCGGTCCGCCGCCGCAACTACCGGCTGGTCGGCACCAACCGCGAACTCGGCTACCGGCGTTCCCTGCTGGCCATCGACGAACCCAACGTGCGCGGCCTGTTCGAGCTCGGCCAGGAGTACATCCTGGCCCGGCGCATGGCCAAGGGCCGAACCCTGTTCGGCGAGCTGATGCGGGTCAAGACCCCGTTCCCCGGCAAGGACCAGTACCTGTTCAACGAGTTCGGCATCGGCCTGCGCAAGATCGGCCATCTCGAAGGCGCGGTGATCTGCTACCGGCGCGCCCTCAAATACACCGACCGGGACGACCACCTGTACTACAACCTGGCCCGCGCCTACTACGAACAGGGCCAGTGGTGGGACTGCATGACCATGCTGACCCGCTGCTTCGAACTCAATCCCGAGCTTCCCCCGGCCCGCGACCTGGTGGCCCTGATCGGCGCCCTGGCCGAGAATCCGGGCCTGCGCCGCCGCTACGGCAAGCCCCCGGTCCCCGAGGGCGTGGCCCGGCGCGCCGCGCTGTTCGGCGAGAGCGCCTTCGGCGCTAACGCCCCGGCCCGGGAACAGGCCCGGGTCCGAGCCCTGCGAAACGAGGCCCGCAACGCCGGCTCGGCGTCCTCCTCCACCGGCAGGCGCCGCGACAACGGCCTCTGGCTGCCCGGCCGCGATGCGGTTGGGATGTAGGAGGGGCGGGGGCCGGCTTGCGATAGCGGGCCATCTGCACATTTCCCGAGGGTCCGCCTGATCCTCACGTACTGGGGTACGCTGCGGTCAGGCGAACCCTCGGAAAATGCATAGCTGACCCACTCTCCCAAGCCTATTTCGAGGGCGGAAATGCGCCGGGAGAGAGAGCCGCTGTCGGGTGCTGGCGCACCCGAATCGCTCCAATTGGGGAGGGGGAAATGAGGCGTCCGCCTGGGAGGGGGGAGGCCTTTTTGCGTTCATGCTTGGAGAAGGCGGGGGCGGTGAGGGGGAGTCAAGTCGGGTATTATGTTTTTTACGGCTCGACACTGCGGGCGGGGGCGGCGTATCCCTTTTGGGTAAAGTCGGTTCCGCTCATTGCGCGGGCTATACCCATACTCAAGGAGTTCTCATGTTATACCGAATAGTTGCGTTTGCAATATGTCTGCTGCTGTTGGCCGCTCCGGCCATGGCGTGCACGGATTTCATCGTCAAGGCCAAGGACGGGACGATCGTCGGCGGGCGGTCCATGGATTTTGCCGTGGATGACCAGGCCAGGGTGACCGTCTATCCCCGTGGCAAGCTCTGGACCTCCGAGGCACCCGGCAAGAAGCAGGGGATGCAGTGGCAGCAGCGCCACGGGTTCGTGGCCTTTTCCGTCCTGGGGCTGGAGGCGTCCACCGACGGCATGAACGAGAAGGGGCTCTCGGCCAAGGTCCTCTGGCTCCCGTCGGTCGGCTACCAGGCCGTGCCCAAGGGCAGCGAGGCCAAGGCCCTGGACGTGACCATGGTGCCCGACTGGATTCTCGGCCGGTTCGAGACCGTGGCCGAGGTCAGGAAGGCCCTGCCCGACGTGCTCGTCTGGGGCAAGGAACTGGCTGGACTGGGCGGCGTCCCGGTGCTGCATCTGGCCGTGCACGACGACCGGGGCGACAGCCTGGTCGCCGAATGGATCGACGGCCAACTGCACATCTACGACAATCCGCTGGGCGTCATGACCAACGAGCCGCCCCTGCCCGGCCAGTGGGCCAACCTGCGCAACTACGTCAACCTCTCGCCCGACATGCGGACCGGCCTGGAGCTGAACGGCATGACCGTCAAGGGCACGGGCAACGGCTCGGGCCTGTTCGGCCTGCCGGGCGACTGCACGCCCCCGTCCCGGTTCGTGCGCACCGCCGTGCTCGGCAAGTTCGCCTACCAGCCGGAGAACGCCGCGCAGGCCGTGGTCTTCGCCCGGCACCTGCTCAACCAGGTCGACGTCATGCCGGGCGTCAGCCGGGACAAGAAGCCCCAGGGCGAAGCCGCCGACTACACCCAGTGGACGGCCATCGAGGACCTGACCAACCGCGTACTCTACTTCGCGGACTACGGCGACCAGACCCTGCGGGCCATCGACCTCAAGAAGCTCGATTTCACCCGCTCCGACTACACGCCCATCCCGGTGTCCGCGCCCTCGGGCAACGCGGTCAAGGACGTGACCCCGCGCTAGGCGGCGGCAGTAGGCAAAAAAACAAGGCCCGGACCAAATTGGTCCGGGCCTTTTTCTATGGATATGGGGAGCCGGGCTACTTGGCCTTGGCCAGCGGCCAGATCTCGTCCACCTTTTCGATGGTCTTGATGGTGATGCGCTTGCGCAGCTCGTCCGGAATCTCGGCCAGGTCCTTCTTGTTTTGGGCCGGGATGAGGACCTTCTTCATGCCGCGCGACACGGCGGCCAGGATCTTCTCCTTGATGCCGCCCACGGGCAGGACGCGGCCGCGCAGGGATATCTCGCCGGTCATGGCCAGGTCGGGCGAGACCGGAGTGTCGGTCAGGGCGGAGATGAGCGCGGTGACCAGAGTGACCCCCGCGGACGGGCCGTCCTTGGGCGTGGCCCCGGCCGGGACGTGCACGTGGATGTCGCGGTTGTCCGCGAAGTTCGGGTCGATGCCGTAGAGGTCCGCCCTGGCGCGCGCGATGGACAGGGCGGCCTGGGCCGACTCCTTCATCACGTCGCCGAGCTTGCCGGTCAGGATCAGCTTGCCCTTGCCCGGCATGGTGGTCACCTCGATGTGCAGGATCTCGCCGCCCACCGGGGTCCAGGCCAACCCCACGGCTACGCCCGGAGGCAGGGTCGGTTCCTTCTCGTCGTCCAGGAAGCGCGGCGGTCCGAGCAGCTTGTACAGGTTGTTCGCAGTGATCTTGAACGGTCCCTTGTCGCCCTCGGCCTTCTTGCGGGCCATCTTGCGGCAGAGGGTGCCGATCTCGCGCTCCACGTTGCGCAGGCCCGCCTCGCGGGTATACTCGCGGACCACCTTGGCGACCAGCTTGTCGGAGATGGCCATTTCGTCGTCGTTCAGGCCGTTCTCCCTGATCTGGCGCGGGATGATGTAGCGCCGGGTGATGACCGTCTTCTCCTGCTCGGTGTAACCGGGGATGCGGATGACCTCCATGCGGTCCATGAGCGGGCCGGGAATGGAATCGAGCATGTTGGCCGTGCACACGAACATGACCTTGGACAGGTCGAAGGGCACGTTCAGGTAGTGGTCCGTGAACGAGAAGTTCTGTTCCGGGTCGAGGACCTCAAGCAGGGCCGAGGACGGGTCGCCCCGGAAGTCCGAACCGAGCTTGTCGATCTCGTCGAGCATGATCACCGGGTTGCGCGTGCCGCACTGCTTGATGGCCTGGATGATCCGGCCCGGCATGGCCCCGATGTAGGTCCGCCGGTGGCCGCGGATCTCGGCCTCGTCGCGCATGCCGCCCAGCGACATGCGGTGGAACTTGCGCCCCAGCGAGCGGGCGATGGACCGCCCGAGCGAGGTCTTGCCCACACCCGGAGGTCCCACGAAACAGAGGATCGGGCCCTTCATCTTGGGGTTGAGCTTGCGCACGCTCAGGTATTCGAGGATGCGCTCCTTGACCTTTTCCAGGTCGTAGTGGTCGGCGTTGAGAATTTCTTCGGCCTTCTTGATGTCCAGCCGGTCGCGGGAGAGCTTCTTCCACGGCAGGTCGATCATCCAGTCGAGGTAGGTGCGGATGACCGTGGCCTCGCTCGACTCGGCGTGCATGGACTCCAGCCGCCGCAACTGTTTGAAGGCCTCCTTCATGACGTCCTTGGGCATGCCGGACGCGGCCAGCCCCTTGCGCAGCTCCTCCATCTCCTCGGACTCGTCGCCCTCGTCGCCGAGCTCGCGCTTGATGGCCTTGATCTGCTCGCGCAGGTAGAAGTCGCGCTGGGCCTTGTCCATGCCTTCCTTGGCCATGGTCTGGATCTTGTTCTGCATGGAGGCCACCTCGACCTCCTTGAGCAACTGCTCGTTGACCAGCTCCAGCCGCCGGAAGGGCTCCACGCACTCCAGAATCTTCTGGGCCGCGTCCACCTTCATGCGCAGGTTGGAGGCGATCAGGTCGGCCAGCCTGCCCGGATCGGACACGCTGTTCAGCACGGACATGATGTCCGCGCTGGAGATGCCGCGCAGGCTCAGGATGCGCTCGGACTGCTCGCGGGAGGAGCGCACCAGGGCCTCCTGCTCCGGAGACAGCGGCCCGGCCTCGGGCTCGATGATCGGGGACAGCTCCGCGATGTGGTACGGGTCGTTGGACGTGAACCGCTTGACCTTGGCGCGGGCCAGCCCCTGGACCAGGACCTTGAGGCGGCCGTCGGGCATCTTCAGCATGCGCATGATCATGCCCACCGTGCCGGTCATGTACAGGTCGTCCGGGGACGGGTCCTCCACGCCCTCGTCCTTCTGGGTCAGGATGAGGATGTAGCGGTCGCCCGCCAGGGCCGCGTCCACGGCCTGGACCGATTTCTCGCGGCCCACGAAGAGCGGCAGGATCATGTAGTTGAAGACCACGATGTCGCGCACGGCCAGCACGGGCAGGACCTGCGGGATGTCCGCGGGGTTGTGCCCGGCCATGTCTTCTCCGTCGCCGAACAGGGACGTGCCCGGACCGGCGGTCAGGGCCTCGATGATCTCGGGCAGATCTTCGCCGTCCTTGCTGTCGTCGGTCACTTCCGGGGATTTATCGATTTCGATATCCGACTTCGGGCGCTTGATGCGCGAAGGGCGGATGGGGGTTTTCTTCTTTTTCTGGCTCAAGTGGGTATCCTCTGATTTGTGTGCAAACAGATGGTGTTACCCTACATATATCGTCAAACCAAGTTGGCAAGTCCATTATTATGGTAAATTGCTAATAGAGCCTCCGGCGGCCGGGGCGCTGCCCCAGACCCCGCCAGGGAACCCTTTGAAAAGGGTTCCCTGGACCCTCCCAAACTTTTTGTGTGCCTTCGACAGGGGGGTGCGTGGGCGGAAGTGTGGCTGTTTGCTCGAAGGGGTTGGTGTAGCTTGGCCGTGCGGTGTCCCGAAGGGTTCGCGCCGGACGTCCACGGGCCTCGGAAGGCCGCCCGGCGCGAACCCTTCGGGACGGTTGCCAACGCCGCCAGGTAGGGCGAGGGATAAGGATATTGAGAAGGCGTCGCCTTTAACTGCGGCGAAGGAGAATTCCAGCGCGCCCTCCATCCGCGAAGCGGCCTGAGAGGCTCAGGAGGGTGAGAGGGGATGGGGGTCCGGGGGAAGGGAGAGGGAAGCCCTTCCAAAGGGTTCCCTCTCTCCTCTCCGGCGCCGGAGGCCCCGCCGCGTCAGCGGCGGACCGAGAAGTCGGACAGGGGGGTGTCGGTGTCGGCTCGGCGGGATTCGATGGTGGTCACGCGGGCGAGCGGCGGGCCTTGCCAGAGGTGCGATTCGAGTTGGTCGAGTTGTTCGTCGCTGCCGTGGGCCAGGACTTCCACGGACCCGTCGGGCAGGTTGCGTACCCATCCGGTGACGCCGAGGGCTCGGGCGGTTTCGCGGGTCCAGCCCCGGAACCAGACTCCTTGGACCCTGCCCCGGACGATGGCGGCCATCTCCCGCATCTAGAGCCTCCCGAACTCGTTGAAGCTGTAGTAGTCGTGGTCGGTGACGATGATGTGGTCGCGCACATGGATGTCGAGGCTGGCGCACGCCTCGGCGACCTTGGCGGTGAGCAGGATGTCTTCGGAGGACGGGTCGCTGCCGCCGCCGGGGTGGTTGTGGACGAGGATGACGTTGGTGGCTTCCAGGCGCAGGGCGGCGGCCGCGATCTCGCGCGGGAAGATGGCGGTGGCGTTGGTCGTGCCCCGGCTCATCTGTTCCCAGTTGATGATCCGGTTCTTGGTGTCCATGAAGACCGCCCAGAACTCCTCGGTGTCCTTGTGCCCGAGCCGGGCCATGGCCGCCCGGGCCAGGGCGTCGGGGTCGCTGACGATCTGGCCGCGCCGGGCGCCGGCCTCGCCCAGGCGGGCGTGGAGTTCCTGAAGGAGTGTCCACTGGCTCTGCGTGGCCGGGCCCAGTCCCTTGATCCCGTCGAGCTGGTCGGGCCGGGCCAGGACGGCCTCCTTGAGCGAGCCGAAGCGGTCGATGAGCGCCTTGGCGAGCGGCTTGGTGTCGCGCCGGGGCACGGTCAGGGCCAGGAGCAGTTCGAGGATCTCGTAGTCGGCCAGTCCGCGCGGGTTGTCCGCGAGCCGGGCCTTGAGGCGCTGGCGGTGGCCGACGTAGTGGGGGACGTTCTCGGGCTTGGGGGCCATGGTCAGTACCGCCGGGGTTGGGCCTTGGGCCGGAACAGGTCGATGAGCCCGGCCATGAGCATGTCCAGGGCCTCGTCGTACTTGCGCTCGCCGGTCTTGAGAGAGAGCTCGGCCTCCATGGCCAGGTCGATCATCCGGGCGATGCCGCGCGCCCCGAGGCGCTGGGCCAGGGGGGCCTTTTTCTTGAGCATGAACGGGCTTCCCGCGGCCTTGCCGCCGTGGGCCAGGAGCCAGTACATGCGCGCCTGGCTGGCCAGGAACCCGATCAGGTTGAAGAGCATCTGGTCCTTGGCGGACTTGGAGTGGTCGTCGATGACCCGCTTCCAGACCGAGGCCTCGGCCCCGGGCCTGGCCAGGGCGTCCATGAGGTCGAAGAAGGGCATCTCGCCGGTCCGGGCCACCAGGTCGACGTGCTCCTTGCGCACGACCTTGTCGTCGCCCGCGGCCAGCTCGATCTTGTCCAGCTCCAGGCGGACGGCCACGGCGTCCGTGGGCAGGGCCATGGTCAGGGCCTGACCCGCGCCCGGCTCGAAGGTCAGCCCGGCCTTGGCGGCCCAGCGCTTGACGAAGTCGGTCAGGGAGCGCTGGTCCAGGCCGGGGGACTCCCAGATCCAGCCCGCGTCGCGGGCCTTCTTGTACAGTCCGCGCCGGGACAAGGCCGGGGGCACCGGGGGTTTCTTGCCTTTCCATTCGCCTTCGAGGCAGAAGATCGGGTAGATTTCGCGACCGAGCCCTTTGACCGCGGCGTCGAGCTTGTCCCACTGGTCCGCCTTGAGCGCGTGGGCGCGGCGCAGGACCAGGGCCTTGGGCTGGGGAAAGAGCGACTTGATGGTCAGGTCGGTCCAGAAGGCCGGGGGCAGTGGGTCATCGTCATCGCCCCAGAACGGCTTGACCTCCCAGCCCTCCTGGCCGGAACCCTTGAGGCGTTCGTCCACCTGGGCCTTGATCAGCTGGGGATCGGGGCAGATGAGAAAGAGATATTTGGGGCGGTCGGCCATGGTCCTTCCGTGGGGCTAGTAGTCCTGGGTCATGCGGTCGGCCAGGACCTGGATGCCGCGACGGGTGACCTCCATGTCCGCCTCCTGGCCGCTGCCGTAGTCGTAGGGCCAGTTCTCGGAGATCTGGCCCGAGCTCCAGAGCAGGGAGTTGTCCGTGGCCGAGCGGATGGTCGCCTCGAACTGGAAGATGGCCTCGGAGAGCAGGGTCCGCTGGTCGGCGTCCTCGACCGCTGTGGGTCGGTAATACCGGTCGATGTCGATGGTGATCAGGGCATCGGCCTTTGCCTTGTCGTCCACCCAGGTGATGGTTCCCCGGTTGTGCAACTCGTCGCGCAGCAGTTTGCGCAGGCGCGGTTCGAGCCAGGCCAGGGTGGTCGGGTTGTTGATCTCTTCCATGGCCACGGTGCGGTACTGCGGCTGGAGCACGGACGTGCCGCCCTCGCCGAAGGAGTAGCCGCACCCGGCAAGCAGGGCGAGGAGCAGGAAAAGCGCCGTATATCGAAGCAGGGACATCGAGTTCTCCAGGTGTTCGGTGATTGGGGGACGATAAAGGGATTCGCGGCAAAGGTCCAGCGGGGCGGGGCCGCAGGCAAACCGTCCCGAGGGGCGGTCCGTCCGTGGAGCCGACAGCGGGCGGGAAGCGCCCGTGCGCGGGGATGGAGGCACGCCGAGCCGTCATTTTTCCACAGCATATCAACATGGAATTCCGAAAAATCTCCGATTCGTCAAAGCCCCCGGCGGGCAAAGAAATTCCTTGTCGCCCCCTAAACATAACGCCTCGTCCGCCGATACGTAAAAGGAAACGCCGGGACCTTCCCGGCCGATTGACTGAGCATCACGCGGGGCACATCCGCCCCGCCAACCCCGCATGGACGCGGGAGGGAGACAACGGTATGGCCATGGACGGCGATATTCTGTTTTCGATCATCACGCCCTCGGCCGGGAATCGGCCGAACGCCCTGAAAAACGCGGTCTCGTCCGCGGAGCGGGCGGCCCGGTTCGCCGGGTTGGAGCGCAACCAACTGGAAATTCTCATCGGGTTCGACGGCGTCCGGGGCACGGCTCCGGACTGCGCTTATCCGGTCCGGACCTTCAGCCTGCCCTCGGACCGCGATCGGGGCCATGGGGTCCGCGATACCCTGCTCAAGCTCTCGGGCGGGGAGAAGGTCGTCTTCCTGGACGACGACAACGTGCTCAAGCCGTGTTCCCTGAGCCGCTACCTGCTCCACCGGGAGGCCGAGATGGTCATCGGGCGCATCGACGCCCAACTGGCTCTGGGCCAGCCCTGGCTGCCGGTCTTCGACGACGGTCCCCTGGTTCGCCCGGGCAACCTGGACCTGCTCTGCCTGTGCCTGTCGCGCAGGCTGGTGGTGGACCGCTGCGGCGGCTGGCGCTTCCGGGGCGAGTTCGACTCCTGCCAGCGGAACATGGCGGGCTGGCACCAGCGGGCGCGCAGCGTGACCGTCATCGAGGAGGTGGTCGGCATCTTCGACGCCGGGCGCAGCCTGGACCGCGCGGCCCTGTCCTCGCGGCAGCGGGACCTGCTCGACGGGCTCGTCGGGCGACGTGGCGCGCCGCTCGCCAGGCCCGAGGCGCGGCGCGCCCCGAGCCTGGCTCTGGCCTAGGCCCTTTCGCGCAAGCGCCGCCCCGCGCCGCCCGGCCCGATGCCGTGCGGCGTAGGGGTGCGCCCTCTTTCCTTTTTTTCGCGATCCGGGTACGATACCGGAAAGCCTATCAGCGAAGAAAGGAAGTCACATGACCCAGTCCCTCAAAGGCCGCCTGCGACAACAGGCCTGGCGGATTTTCCTGCTCCAGTGCGGCCTGTCCGTGACCGTCGTCGTTTTCGCCCTGCTTCCGGTCGCCCTGCTGCACGACCGGACCTATACCTTGGCCGCCGTGTTCCTGACCGCGGCCCTGGTCCTGGGCATCGCCTTGGCCTGCGCCACCAGGCTCATGCGCCTGCTCGACGGGGCCCACGACAAGATCGCCACCCTGACCACCCACGACGACCTGACCGGCCTGCCCAACCGGAACTGGTTCTTCGACCGCCTGGACGAGGAGGTCGACCGCGCCCGGCGCTACGGCAACAAGCTCTCCCTGGTCATGGTCGACCTGGACCACTTCCGGCGGGTCAACGACTCCTTCGGTCATCCGCTCGGCGACCTGGCCCTGGCCGAGGTGGCCCGGCTGCTGGCCGCCAACATCCGCACCTCGGACGTGGTCGCCCGCTACGGCGGCGAGGAGTTCATGATCATCCTGCCCGAGACCGACGCGGGCCGAGCCGTCCAGGCCGCCGAGAAGCTGCGCATGGTCGTGGAGGTCAACGACATCAGCCTGGAGGGGCCCGAGATCAAGGTGACCATCTCCTGCGGCGTGGCCGACCTGGCCTCGGTCCACCCGGAGCGGGGTTCCCTGCGCGACGCCCTGGTCGTGGCCGCGGACCGGGCCATGCACCGGGCCAAGCAGAACGGCCGCAACCAGGTGCTCATGCACGTGGCCGAGCACGAACGCCAGCTCACCTTGGTCTGACCGACTTTCGCCCGTTTCCGTTGCCAATCGGCCCCGAGTGACTATACTGGCGGGGAGCGGTGGGAGCGGACAGGGCCGCCTTCTGCTCCGTATTTTTACAACCATCTGATATACATAGCCTTTCGCCGAGGAATTTTCCCCTTCCCCAGCGGGGCCATTTACGCTAAGTACATTGGTTCCCCGCCGGACGGCGTCGGGCGAGGATTTTCCGCACCCTTTCCAGGGTAAACCATCATCGAGGTAGAAGCATGCCCCTCTGCAAAATCGAAGAAGCCATTGAGGATATCCGCCAGGGCAAAATGGTCATCATGGTGGATGACGAGGACCGCGAGAACGAAGGCGATCTGATCTGCGCCGCCGAGGCGGTCACGCCCGAGATCATCAATTTCATGGCCACCCACGCCCGCGGGCTGATCTGCCTGCCCATGTCCAACGAGATGGCCGACAATCTCGGCCTGGACCTGATGACCAAGAAGAACGAATCCGGCTTCGGCACCAACTTCACGGTTTCCATCGAGGCGCGCGAGGGCGTGACCACCGGCATCTCGGCCAAGGACCGGGCCGTCACCGTGCTGGCCGCCGTGGCCGACGGGGCCGGTCCCGACTCCATCGTCACGCCGGGCCACATCTTTCCCCTGCGGGCCAAGGACGGCGGCGTGCTGGTGCGCACGGGCCAGACCGAGGGCGGCAGCGATCTCGCCCGCCTGGCCGGGTTCAAGCCCGCCGCGGTCATCTGCGAGGTCATGAACGACGACGGGACCATGGCCCGCATGCCCGACCTGGAAATCTACGCCAAAAAGCACGGGCTGAAGATCTGCTCCGTGGCCGACCTGATCGCCTACCGCATGAAGTTCGACGGCAAGTCCGTGACCAAGGTGGGCGAGGCCCATCTGCCCACCCGTTGGGGCAACTTCGAATCCGCCGCCTTCCACTCCGAGGCCGACGGCAAGACCCACATCGCCCTGTACATGGGCGACATCCATCCCGACGAGCCGACCCTGGTGCGGGTCCACTCCGAGTGCCTGACCGGCGACGTGTTCGGTTCCCTGCGCTGCGACTGCGGCCCCCAGCTCCAGGACGCCATGTGCATGATCCGCAACGAGGGCAAGGGCGTGCTGGTCTACATGCGCCAGGAAGGGCGCGGCATCGGCCTGGGCAACAAGATCCGGGCCTACCACCTGCAGGACCAGGGGCTCGATACGGTCGAGGCCAACGTCAAGCTCGGCTTCCCGCCGGACATGCGTGAATACGGCACCGGGGCGCAGATCCTGGTGGCGCTCGGCGTCTCCAAGATGCGGCTGATGACCAACAACCCCAAGAAGATGGTCGGCCTGGAGGGCTACGGCCTGGAAATGGTCGAGCGCGTGCCCATCGAGGTCGGCGCCTGCCAGCTCAACGAGCGCTACCTCAAGACCAAGCGCGACAAGATGCACCATCTCCTCAAGGTGGACAAAGACTAAAGCCCCCAACGTTGACTTTTGGGGAACCGATAACATATTACACTGCTATATATTTCATACAGTAGGAGAAGACACATGTCCGTGAAGACCATCGAAGGGATGCTGGACGCAAAGGGACTCAAGATCGCCATCGTGGCCGCCCGGTTCAACGATTTCATCGTCGACCGCCTGATCTCAGGCGCCGTGGACTACCTCGTCCGCCATGGCGCGTCCGAGGACGACCTGACCCTGATCCGCCTACCCGGCGCCTTCGAGCTGCCCATCGCCGCCCAGAAACTGGCGCGGTCCGGCGAGTATGCGGGCATCGTCGTGCTCGGCGCGGTCATCCGCGGCGGTACCCCGCACTTCGACTACGTGTGCAGCGAGTGCGCCAAAGGCATCGCCCACGCCTCCATGGAGTCCGGCGTACCCATGGGCTTCGGCCTGCTGACCTGCGACTCCCTGGACCAGGCCATCGAACGGGCCGGGGCCAAGGCGGGCAACAAGGGCGTGGAAGCCGCGTCCGCCCTGCTCGAGACCGTCCGGGTCCTGGAGCAGCTCTAACTCATGGGCTCGAAATCCAAGGGCAACAGGCCCGGCATCCGCAGGGTGGGGCGCACCCTGGCCTTTCAGGTGCTCTACTCCACGCATTTCCTGGACAAGGACAATCCCCAGGACATGGACACCCTGTTCGACCTCAACCCCATGGTTCTGGAGCAGGAGTCCGAGACAGCGCGGGCCTTCGCCCGCGACCTGGTCATGGGCGTGAACGTGAACCTGCACGACATCGACAAGACCATCGAGGCCCACTCCCAGCACTGGAAGATCGAGCGCATCGCCATGGTCGAGCTGTCCATCCTGCGCCTGTCCCTGTATGAGATGCTGTTCACCGACATCCCGGTCAAGGCGGCCATCAACGAAGCCATCGAGCTGTCCAAGACCTTCGGCGACGACAAGTCCCGCTCCTTCGTGAACGGCATCCTGGACGGCGTGGCCAAGACCTCGAAACGGGCCTGACCCCCGGCCGCCCGGCAAAGCGAAACGACCACATTTAGGATACACCATCATGGCATTAGGCAAATACTCCCCCGAGGACATCGAGAAGAAGTGGCAGGGGATCTGGAAGGAGTCCGGCTGTTTCCAGGTCGAGACCGATCCGTCCAGGCCCAAATACTACGTGCTGGAGATGTTCCCCTATCCGTCCGGCAAGATCCACATGGGCCACGTGCGCAACTACTCTATAGGCGACGTGGTGGCGCGCTTCAAGACCATGCAGGGCTTCAACGTCCTGCACCCCATGGGTTGGGACGCCTTCGGCCTGCCCGCCGAGAACGCGGCCATCAAGAACGAGACCCATCCGGCCACCTGGACCTATCAGAACATCTCCGAGATGCGCGAACAGCTCCAGCGCCTGGGATACTCCTACGACTGGCGGCGCGAACTGGCCACCTGCCGCCCCGAGTACTACAAGTGGGAGCAGCTCTTCTTCCTCAAGTTCCTGGAAAAGGGACTGGCCTACCGCAAGGACTCCCCGCAGAACTGGTGCCCGACCTGCAACACCGTGCTGGCCAACGAGCAGGTGGAGGACGGCCTGTGCTGGCGCTGCGACACCGAGGTGGAGCAGAAGGACATGGAGCAGTGGTTCCTGCGCATCACCGACTACGCCGACGAGCTGCTCGCCGACCTCGACTCCCTGGAGGGCGGCTGGCCCGAACGCGTGCTGACCATGCAACGCAACTGGATCGGCAAGTCCTACGGCGCGGAGCTGACCTTCCAGGTCAAGGGCCCCATCGATGGAGAGAACGCGACCATCGACGTCTTCACCACCCGCCCCGACACCCTGTTCGGCGCGACCTTCATGTCCGTGGCCGCCGAACACCCCCTGGTCGAGAAGCTCATTGCCGACGCCCCGAACAAGGCCGAGATCGAGGCCTTCGTGACCAACATCCGGAACATGGACCGCATCAAGCGCGGGGCCGACGACCTGGAGAAAGAGGGCATCTTCACCGGCAAGTACTGCGTCAACCCGGTGACCGGCAAGGACATCCCCATTTACGTGGCCAACTTCGTGCTCATGGGCTACGGCACCGGCGCGGTCATGGCCGTGCCCGCCCACGACCAGCGTGATTTCGAATTCGCCACCAAGTACAATCTTCCCAAGCAGGCGGTCATCAACCCGCCCGAGATGCACGAAAAGGGCGAGAAGCTCGACGCGGCGAGCCTGACCGAGGCCTACACCGCCCCCGGCCTCCTGATTCACTCCGGCGGCTTCGACGGCATGCCCAACGAGGATGCCAAGAAGGCCATCGTCGAGCACCTGGACGAGTCCGGCAAGGGCAAGATGGCCGTCAATTACCGCCTGCGCGACTGGAACGTCTCCCGCCAGCGGTTCTGGGGCGCCCCCATCCCGGTCATCTACTGCGACGACTGCGGCGCGGTCCCGGTGCCCGAGAAGGACCTGCCGGTCCTGCTGCCCGAGAACGCCCAGGTGCGCAAGGACGGCAAGTCGCCCCTGCCGACCATGGAGGAGTTCGTCAACTGCGCCTGCCCCAGATGCGGCAAGCCCGCCCGGCGCGAGACCGACACCTTCGACACCTTTTTCGAGTCCTCCTGGTACTACATGCGCTACTGCGACCCGCGCAACGAGAACGAGCCGCTGGGCGCAGAGCACCTGAACTACTGGATGAACGTGGACCAGTACATCGGCGGCATCGAGCACGCCATCCTGCACCTGCTCTATTCCCGGTTCTTCACCAAGGCCCTGCGCGACTGCGGCTACGTGACCAACAGCGAGCCGTTCGCCAACCTGCTGACCCAGGGCATGGTCCTCAAGGACGGCGGCAAGATGTCCAAGTCCAAGGGCAACGTGGTCGATCCCAACGCCATGATCAACCAGTACGGTGCGGACGCCACCAGGCTGTTCATCCTCTTCGCCTCCCCGCCGGTCAAGGAGCTGGAGTGGTCGGACCAGGGCATCGACGGCGCGTACCGCTTCCTGTCCCGCCTGTGGCGGCTGGTGGAGGAGCTGGAGGACGTGCTCACGCCCATGACCCCGGCCTCCCACGGCAAGTCCGCGAACGACGCGGCCAAGGGGCTGCGCTTCAAGGAGCACGACACCATCCGGAGGGCCACCCGCGACATCGAGAACGAATTCCAGTTCAACACGGTCATCGCGGCCATCATGGAGCTGGTCAACGAGCTCTACCAGGTCAAGGACGAGCTCAGGGAGACCGATCCCGCGGCCCTGTCCTCGGCCATCGCTACGGCCGTGACCCTGCTCTCTCCGGTGGCCCCGCACATCTGCGAGGAGCTCTGGCAGGCGCTGGGCCATACCGTCCACCTGACCGGCCAGCCCTGGCCCGCCTTTGACGAAAAGGCCCTGGTCCTCGACGAGGTGACCATGGTCGTCCAGGTCAACGGCAAGGTGCGCGGCAAGTTCGAGGCCCCGAACAACGCGCCCAAGGACGAGGTCGAAAAGCTGGCCATGGACCTGGAAAACGTCCAGAAGTTCATGGAGGGCAAGACGATCCGCAAGGTCATCGTCATCCCCAACAAGCTGGTCAACATCGTGGTTGGTTGATAACCGCCGCCCCATCGAATGAAAGAGGCCGGGAGGGTGAACCTCCCGGCCTTTTATTATTCGCACCCGGCGGCGCGGGGTAAGAGGGAGTAGCGCGGTTGTGGTGGGCCGCGCATTCGCGTCGGGGCTTTGGGTTGTTCTCCTTACATTGCGTTTCGCCTTTACGGCGACTTCCTTTTTTGCCGGCGCAGAAAAAAGGAAGCAAAAACTGCGTTTCGGTGCGGGCGCCCGGCGGATGGCCGGGTACGAAGAGGCTGGATGCGGAGAGGGTGGCCGCGCTTGCGCGACCATACTTTGGGTCCCCTCTATGGGCGACAGCGGCTTTTGGTTTCGTCCAACCGCCCGTCCTTCCGAATCCCGCCGCACCTCTTCCCCTCACCGAACCAGCCCTGGAGGGGGCGTGTAGAAGCCGACCGCGAAGGGGTGGCGGCTTCTGTTTCGCCGAAGGTCGGTCCGCCCTAAAAGGAAGCGTCCCGTTCCGGGGGCCGCACTATACTTTTTTTCAGATGGAGCCGCCCCGAGCGGATCGGATTCTTGCGCCCCCTCCCTCGGGCGGCCGCGTCCCCCCCCAAGGCCCTTTTTTTCGTCTATTTTTTTGGGCCGGCAAAAAAATGGACCCCGCCGGGAGGGCATGGAAGCTGAGGCGGTGCAACCGCCTCACTGGCTCTCGGAGGGTGGAGCGCAGCTCCATCCCGGCTCTCCGCGCCGCAGGCGCGCTCCTGGAACGAGCGGGCTCTGCCCGCAAAGCGGCTCCTTCTCCCCAAACAAAAAAGGCACGCCCCGAGGCGCGCCTTCTCCTGCCCCGCCGCAGGGGGCGGGCACAAAAAAACCCGGCTAATAGCCGTTCTTCCGCAAAAACTCCATGGTGATGCCGCCGGACGCGCCGCCGTCTCCGGCATCCCCTCCGCCGGTCCACGGTTGGACCATCCGCTCCACGTACTTGCCGATGACGTCGGTCTCCATGTTGACCTTGGTGCCGGGGGTCCAGCCGGAAATGGTCGTGACCTTCTGCGTCTCGGGGATGATGTTCACCTCGAGCCAGGTGGGCGCGCAGTCGTTGACCGTCAGGCTGATGCCGTCCAGGGCCACCGACCCCTTGGGGATGACGTAGCGGCCGTGGGCCGCGTCGAACGACAGGCGGTAGATCCTGGATTCGCCCGCCGGACGCACCTCGGCCACCTCGGCCAGGCAGTCCACGTGCCCGGCCACGATGTGCCCGCCGAAGCGGTCGCCCATGGCCATGGCCCGCTCCAGGTTGACCCGGCTGCCGGGCCTCAGCGCGCCCAGGCTGGTCACGGACAGGGTCTCGCGGCTGGCGTAGCAGGTGAACCGGTCGTCGGCAAAGGTCTCCACGGTCAGGCAGGTGCCGTTCACGGCGATGGATTCGCCGAGCTCCACGTCGGTCAGCTCGAACAGGGGCCGGATGCGGAAGCGCGTCTCGGAACCCCTGGCCTCGGCGGCCTCGATGCGGCCCATGCCCATGATCAATCCGGTGAACATATGAAATACCTCGTTTCAGGCGTTGGCTGTGGCCCGTTGTAGCAGGCCGGGGAGCGGGTGTAAATCGGGGGTTAGCGCAGGTAGGCGTCGAGCAGTTCCCGGTAGCCGGGCCGGTTCTTGACCCGGTCCAGGGCCGCCTGGAACGCGTCCACCAGTTCGGCGGGCGTGTCCGGGTGGAAGGCAAAGTAGACCGGCGTTTCCCGCAGAACGTACACGGTCTCGAAATCGTCGGGGTCGAGGCCCTCCCTGGCCGCGATCTTTCGCCAGCACCCCTCCTCGTAGGCCACCAGGTCCAGCCGGTCGGTCATCAGTTTGCTGATGTTCTGGCGCATGCGGGCCACGGGCTGGATGCTGGCCACGCGTTGGTATCCGGCCAGCAGGGTGTCCGAGATGTCCTCGCGCACGGTGCCCACGGCCAGCCCCTTGAGGTCTTCCAGGGTGTCGAGGCGGATGTGCCGCTTCTTGCGGGCGATGAGCACGAACCGGACCGAGGCGATGGGCCCGGCCCAGCGGAAGGCGTGCTCGCGCTCCGCGGTCCGGGCCATGCAGAAGAGCACGGTGGCGGGCTCGTGCTGCAGCCGCTCGTAGGCCCGGGCCCAGGGCATGGATTCCACGGGCTGCTCGGGCGTTCCGAGTTCGGCCCAGACCATGCGCAGCAGGTCCACGGAGACGCCCTTCATGACGCCGTTCTCCCTGTAGTTGAACGGGTAGTACTCCTCGGTCAGCCAGGTGTAGCCCGCCAGCCCGTCGGTCGCCGGCGGCGGCCCTCCCGCAGCCGCTGACGGGAGCAGCAGCAGGACGCAGAGAACCAGGCACGGAAGCGGCCCGATTCCGGAGGCGGTCCCTGTGGCCGGGAGGGATGTGCGGGAAGGGTTACGGGCGGGCATATTCCGACCTGTAGCAGGAGAACGGGTGGCTGTAAATTCGCGATGTCAGTTCAGATATCTATCAAGGAGGGCCCGGTAGCCCGGTTCGCGGGTCACGGCCTTGAGGGCCTTCTGGAAGCGTTCGATCAGGGCGTCCGGCGTGTCCAGGCTGAAGGCGTAGTACAGGGGGTCGGTGCACAGGGTCATGATCGGCTTGAATTCACCGAAGGGGCAGCCCAGCCGGGCGGCGAAGTGGTGGAATTGCAGGGCGTCCATGGCCACGGCGTCGACCCGGTCGCGGGCCAGCATTCCGATGGCCGTGTCCGGTGTGCGGGAGCCGCTGTAGGGCAGGCCCGCGTCCCGCAGGATGTTGGCCGAAGCCACGTCGCGCACCGCGGCCAGCCGCCAGCCGCCGAGGTCCTTGAGGGAGCGCGCGTTCAGGCCGCGTGAGCGCAGGGTGAACACCTCGGTCTTGCCCTGGACGATGGGGCCGACCCACTTGAAGTCGGATTCCCGCCCCTTGGTCCGGTACATGGAGAAGAGCATGGTCCGGGGATCGACGTGACCCATGTCGTACGCCCTGGGCCAGGGAAACAGGTGGATGGGTTGCTCTGGAACGCCCATCTCCCGCCACATGCGCTTGAGCAGCTCCACGGACAGCCCGGCGAGCCGCCCGTTGCGGGTGTAGTTCATGGGCCAGTATTCCTCGGTCATGTAGGTCAGGTGTTCGGCGGGATCGGCGTGCCCGGTGCCCGGCGCGCAGACGGCCGCGAACAGGGCGAAGGTGATCAGGAGGGCCGGCAGGGGGAGATGGCGCATTGGACCGGAGTAATCGACAACAGGAGGAAAGACAAGCGGGAAGCGCGGCCGGAACCCTGCGGACGGATGGAATTAATTACTCTTAATTTATATAGAAATTAATCAGATTACGGTAAATGGGGCGCTGGACGATCGCGTCCAGGGCCCGCTGGAACCGGGCGACCAGGGCATCGTCGGTGTCCGGGCTGAAGGCGTAGTACAGGGAGTCCTCGCTCATGATCAGGACAGCCTCGAAGGCGTCCGGGGGGAAGCCCACGGCGGCGACGGTCTGCCGGAACCGGAATTCGTCCAGGGCCAGCGCGTCCACGCGGCCCGATTCGAGGAGCTGGAGGGCGTGTTCGGCGCGGGAGGCGTACGTCAGGGGGAACCCGGCGCCGAGCACCTTGGTGGCCGCCGCAATGTCGCGCAGGGAGGCGACACGGCGGCCGCTCATGTCTTGCAGGGACCGGACCGCGAGGTGCCGGGAGCGCAGGGCGAACAGGGCCAGCCGCCCACCGACGATGGGGCCGACCCATTTGAAGAACTTCTCCCGCTCCTCGGTCCGGTACATGGAAAAGATGACGATGTTCGGGTCCAACTGGCCGCTTCGGTAGATGCGCGGCCAGGGCATGACGTGGATGGGTTGTTCCGGGACGCCCATCTCTTGCCAGAGGGCCTTGAGCAGGGCCACGGCCAGTCCGGCGGGTTTGCCGTTTTCCGTATAGTTGAGCGGCCTGAATTCCTCGGTCAGGTAGGTGAGCCTTTCGGCGGGGTCGCCCGATCCCTGCGCGAAGGCCGGTAAACCTAGGAGCAGGCAGGCGAGCAGCGGCATGGCCATGCGGCTGATAACAATCATGTAACAATAATAGCCAATAGCCGAGAGCAAGGCAAGGGTTGCCGCCGGTCCGGGCGGGCGTCAGCGGCTGCGCAGGGTGAGCATCAGGTCCGTGCCCACGGGCTCCAGGTCGGCGATGCGGAAGTCCAGGGCCTGAGCCATGGACGCGGCCTCGCGGCCGGAATAGGCCGCCGGGGCGGATTCGTCGCCGAGGATGCGCGGGGTCACGAAGTGGACGAGCTCGTCGGCCAGCCCCTGCTCGATGAGGGCCATGGCGAACCGGCCGCCGCCCTCGCACAGGGTGTAGTGGCAGGCGCAGTCGTAGCGCAGCCGCTCGAAGCCGCAGGACAGGGCCAATGCCCCGGCCCGGCCGGGCAGGGGCCAGACCGAGGTGCCCCGCCGTCGCAGGACGTCGGCCTGGGGGCTGTGGGCCGCGGTCTTGGAGGTCATGAAGATGACCCGCTCGGGCCGTTCGCGCAGCAGGGTGAAGCGGCTCGGGTCGTCGGGCAGCCGGGAGGTGACCACCACGCCCAGCGGCTGGACGAAGTCGGCGGGCAGGCCCGCCTTGCGGCAGGTCAGGCTCGGATTGTCCGCGTAGAAGGTGTTGCCGCCGACGATGACCGCGCCCACCATGGAACGCAGGTCGTGGACCCGGGCGAAGGATTCGGGGCAGGAGACCGGCTCGGGCCTGCGCGAAGGGGCCGCGATCTTGCCGTCCAGGGTGGCCGCCATCTTCAGGATGTTGTAGGGCGAATGGGTGTTCTGCCAGAGCAGGAAGTCGTCGATGAGGTCCCGGCACTCCTGTTCGAGCACGCCCACGGTGACCTCGATGCCGTGGCTGCGGAGTTTTTCCACGCCGCCCGCGGCCACCGGATTGGGGTCGCGGACGCCGACCACCACCTCGGCCACGCCCGAGGCGATGAGGGCCTCGGTGCACGGCGGGGTCTTGCCGTGGTGGTTGCACGGCTCCAGGGTGACGTACATGGTCGCCCCGCGCGGGTCCACGCCCTTGCTGCGGGCGTCGGCCAGGCATTCGCGCTCGGCGTGGAGCTTGCCGAACCGGGTGTGCCAGCCCTCGGCCACGATGGCCCCGTCGCGGACCAGCACGGCCCCCACGCACGGGTTCGGGGCCGTGGCACCCCGGCCGCGCCGGGCCAGGCGCACGGCCCGGGCCATGAACGCTTCGCTAGCGGAAATCGCCTTCCATGAAAACATGGTTCACTCCGGCCTCTTCGAGCATGGCTTCGGACAGCTCGTCGGGGTAGTTTTCGGCGTAATAGATGTTCTGCACGCTGCAGTTGATGAGCATCTTGGTGCACAGGATGCAGGGCTTGGTGGTGCAATATATGTCGCACCCCTTGAGGTCCAGGTTGTTGGTGGCGGCCTGGATGATGACGTTCTGCTCCGCGTGCAGTCCCCTGCACAGCTCGTGGCGCTCGCCCGAAGGGATGCCGAGCTGGTCGCGCAGGCAGCCGACCTCCTCGCAGTGGGCGATGTTGGTGGGCACGCCGTTGTAGCCGGTGGCCAGGATGCGCTTGTCGCGCACGGCGATGGCCCCCACCGCGCGGCGGGTGCAGGTGGAGCGCTGGGCCACGAGGTGGGCGATGCGCATGAAATATTCCGGCCAGGGCAGTCTGTTGGGCATGGGGTTCCTCGTTCGTTTCGAAGTGGAGGTCGGTTCGGTTCACCTACCACTTCTCGCCCCGAAAGGGAACGGGCGTCCCCGTCGCCGACGCGGACGGCGTTCCCCTGAAAAGGACCCGGCCGCGCAGGGCGGCCGGGTGGAATGTGACGTGTCGTGCGTCCCGGACCGGGACGCGGGCTAGACGCCTCAGCCGCCGCCGGTGCCGCAGCTCGAACCTTGCAGGGCCTCAAGGTTCGGGCCGCCGCCGTCCACCTTGGCGGAACAGGCGCTCATGAGTTTTTCGGTGTCCTTCGCGCCGCACCGGGGGCAGGGCGCGGGCTCCTCGCCGTTGAAGACGAGTTCCTCAAACTCGTGGCCGCATTGCTTACAGACGTATTCATAGATGGGCATGATCATCTCTCCGGTTCCCATATGGGTTGTCGATGCACTGTACATTGTGCCGGGCCGGCGCTTTGTCAAGGGACAACCCCTTGCACATTGCACCGATTATGTGCAAAGTGTGTGCATTCAACTGCACAAAAATGTGCGGGAAGTATGGGGTGTGCAAATATAAAATATATAATTCTAATATGTTGCGTGATTGGCACGGGCCGTGCTTCTCCGTGTTGCACGAAGATCACACACTCTTCACCCTGTTTGCATGAAAGCACAATCCTAGGAGGCTCCGAAATGTCCAAAAAATACATCTCCATATCGGCCCTGTCGGCAGTCCTGGTCCTGGGAATGGCCGCGTTCGCCATGGCCGGTCCCAATTCCGGCAAAGGGTTCGTGGGCACGTGCGGCGGCCCCGGCTACGGCGCTGCGTACAGCCAACTGACCCCCGAGAAACAGGCCGAAGTCAATGCCGTGGTGGACAAGTATCAGCCCCAGTTCGAGGCCGTGCGCAACCAGATATGGGCCAAGCGTTCCACGCTCCAGGCCAAGATCAACGGCGGCAAGGACGACGAGCAGGCCATCACCAAGCTGGTCACCGAGATATCCGGCCTGCGCAACAAGATGCGTGACCTGCGCGCGTCCATGTCCGAGGAACTGGTCAAGGCCACCGGCATCGCCGCCTTCGGCACCTGCCCCGGTCCCGGCTACGGCCGCGGTTTCGACCGCGACGACGGTCCCATGCAGGGGCGCGGCATGCGCGGCCACGGCATGTACGGCCAAGGCATGCACAGCCAGGGCATGTACGGCCAGGGCATGTACTAGCTCGTTGAATTGAACCGATATTTCCGATAACCCGGAAAACAGGATATTGCGGGACAGGCGGCGTGGGGCCGCCTGTCCCGCAAATGACGATCATCTGCAGGCAGTGGCGGGCGTGCAGGGGATTCGCGGCAACGCCCCATTTTTTTGAGGAGGTCCCTGGATGTTCCGAAAAATCACGTCCCTTACCGCGCTTCTTTCCTTTCTCGTCACGCTCATCACCAGCGTGATCCTGTACATCGTGCCCGAAGGCCGCGTGGCCTACTGGGCCGACTGGCATCTGCTGGGCATGACCAAGACCCAGTGGGGAGACGTCCATACCACCGTGGGCACCCTGTTCCTCCTCGCCCTGCTCCTGCACATCTGGCTCAACTGGAAGCCGCTGATGAACTACATGAAGAACCGGGCGCGCGAGATGGTGGTCATGACCGGCCCCATGATCGTCAGCTTCATCCTGGTCTTCCTGGTTTTTGCGGGCACCCTCATCGGCCTGCCGCCCATGAGCACGCTGCTCGACTACGGCGCGCAGATCAAGGAGCAGGCCACCGAGACCTACGGCAACCCGCCTTACGGCCACGCCGAGACCAGCCCGCTCAAGAAATTCTGCGGCTTCCTCGGCCTGGACGTGAACATGGCCCTGGCCACTCTGCATCAGGCCGGGTTCGATTCGTCCATCAACGAAAATTCCCTGATCAAGGACATCGCCCGGTCGCGCGGGGTGAGCCCGCAGCACGTCTACGACATCATCCGCGGCGGACAGGGGGGCGACCCCTTCGCCATGATGCCCGCCCAGCCGCCCGAGGGCACCGGCAAGCTGACGGTCGCCATTGTGTGCAAGACCTACGGCCTGGAGCCGGAAGAGGTCCTGGCCCGGCTCAAGGCCGCGGGCATCGACGCCACCTTGGAATCCACCTTCAAGAGCCTTGCGGGCGAGCACGACATGTCGCCCCGGGACATCTACCTGATCGTCAAGGGCAAGTAACCGAGGCCGTATGGATGTAGTTCACCCGGAAGGCAGGGAGAAGGGGCCCCTGGTCGCCCTGGTTCTGGCGCTCATCGTGCTGGGACTGGGCAGCCTCTACCTGACCTGGCAGTCCATCGCGCAGCAGCGGCGGATCGTCGAGGACCACATGGTCATGACCGGCAACTCCATCCTGCGCGGTGTGGACAACAACATCTTCCGCATCGCCCGCACCCTGCGCATGGGCAACCAGTCCTCGACCCTGTTCCGGACCATGACCGAGGAACTCTTCACCGAACTGGCCAAGTCCGACGACATCGAATTCGTGACCCTGTTCAACCGCGCCGGGCGGCCCATCGTCACCTCGGTCAAGAAGGGCATGCATCCCATCTTCAGGCTGCCCGACGCCGTGGCCGAGGACATCGAGCCCGGCCGCGCCTGGCACGTCATGGCCGAGGTGAACAAGACCAGCGTGCTCCTGTCCGGCCTCCAGGTCCGGTCCGGCATCGCGGCCCTGCTCGGCGTGGGCGGCCCGGACGGCGAGCGCGGGCTCGGGCGCGGCGGCATGGGCGACATGGGCGACATGGACGACATGGGCCCGGACATGATGTTCGACAACACCCAGTCCCAGGTCTATCTGGTGGTCGGCCTCAACGCCGAAAAGCACATGCGCCAGTTCCGCCAGTACCGGCAGGCCGCCACCTACCAGACCGGCTACGTCTTCCTGGCCGCCGTGGTCCTGTGGTCCCTGGCCTTCGCCTACCTGCGCCGCCGGGGCGCCAGCCGCAAGCTCATCCGCCTGGAGCGGTTTCAGAACAAGCTGTTGGACAACATGCCCGACGGCCTGGTCACCCTGGCCGAGGACGGCGAGATCCTGGCCGCCAACCGTTCAGCCCGCGAACTGCTCGCCCCCGGACCCGCCGAGGAGCCCGAGCCCGAGGCCGAAGACCCCGGGGCCAGGCCTCAGGGTGGGGACGGTGCCGGAAAAAGGGGCGAGGACGGGCTCGTGCCGCCGCCCGAGATCGTGGGCGCCAACTGGCGCGATTTCGACTTCGGCCGCCAGACCAGCGAGAACCCGCCTTCCGGCCCGGTGGAGTGGGAGCAGTTCGACTACCAGGGCCGACAACTGGAAATCCTGTTCCTGCCCTTCCAGGAGCACGACGAGGACGCGGCCCCCGAGCTGGGCCAGCGGCTGGTGCTCATCCGCGACCGCACCCAGATCCGCTGCCTGGAAGAGGACCTGAACGAGGCCAAGCGGCTGGCCGCCATCGGTTCGCTGGCCGCGGGCGTGGCCCACGAGGTGCGCAACCCGCTCTCCTCGCTACGCGGCTTCGCCCAGCTCTTCGCCACCAAGCTCAAGGGCCAGGCGCCGCTCGACCAGTACGCCGCGGCCATGGTCCAGGAGGCGGACCGCCTTAACCGTGTGGTCACGGACCTGCTCTACCTGGCCCGGCCGCGCCAGTTGGACCCGTCGTTCATCGACCTGTTCAAGGTCGGCGACTCGCTCAGGCAGCTCATGCGCTTCGACTTCGAGGACAAGCTCATCGAGCCGGAGTTCGACTTCGGCCCGGAGCCGGTCTGGGCCGACCCGGACGCGCTCAGGCAGGTCCTGCTCAATCTCATTTCCAACAGCCTGGACGCCATCCAGGGGTGTGCCGACTGCGACAAGCCCGGCCACATCCGGCTGGTCTCCATGCGCGGCCACAAGGGTGTCTGGATCATCGTGGCCGACGACGGGCCGGGCATGGACCCGGACATCCAGGACGAGGCCTTCAAGCCCTTCGTTACCGGCAAGAAGACCGGCACCGGGCTGGGGCTGGCCATCGTCCAGAACATCATGCGTGCCCACAAGGGCCGGGTGATCATCGAATCCGAACAGGGCCGGGGGACCGAGATGAAGCTGTTCTTCCCCGATCCGCAGCCCTCGGCAGACAAGGAATCAGAGTCATGAACGAAGAACGTATCGCGCTGATCGTCGACGACGAGCCGGGCCACCGCATGATGGTCCGCGCCGTGCTGGAGGACGACGGCTGGATTGTGCTCGAAGCCGAGTCCGGCGAACGCGCCCTGACCGTGCTGGCAGAGGAGGCCGAGTCCGACACCTACCCGGACGTGGCCATGGTGGACATGAAGATGCCCGGCATGGACGGCATGCAGTTGCTCAAGGAACTCCAGATCCGACGGCCTTCCATGCCCGTGGTCCTGCTGACCGCCTTCGGCTCCGTGGGCAGCGCCGTGGACGCCATGAAGCGCGGGGCCTTCGACTACCTGACCAAGCCCGCGGACAACGACGAACTGACCGCCGTGCTCGGCAAGGCCTTTGAATACCACAAGCTGCTCGACGAGAACGCCCGGCTGCGCGCCGAAGTGGGCAGCGAGCCCGACTTCATCGGGGGCAGCCCCGGCATCGAGCGGGTGCGCGACCTCATCGGCCAGGCCGGGCCCACCGAGGCCACGGTGCTCATCCTGGGCCAGAGCGGCACCGGCAAGGAGCTGGTGGCCGAGGGGTTGCACCGGGCCAGCCTGCGGGCCGACAAGCCGCTCATCAAGGTCAACTGCGCGGCCCTGCCCGACGACCTCCTCGAATCCGAGCTCTTCGGCTACGAAAAGGGCGCCTTCACCGGCGCGGTCAAGGACAAGCCCGGCCGGTTCCAACTGGCCGACGGCGGCACCCTGTTCCTGGACGAGATCGGGGAGATGCCCGGCGCGCTCCAGGCCAAGCTCCTGCGCGCCCTCCAGGAAAAGACCATCGAGCCGCTCGGCTCGGTGCGTACCATCCAGGTGGATGCCCGGATCATCGCGGCCACCAACCGCAACCTGAAAAGAGAGGTCGAGGCGGGCCGCTTCCGTGAAGACCTCTACTACCGGCTGGCCGTGCTCGAAATCCGCATCCCGCCGCTGTGCGAGCGCAAGGAGGACCTGCCGCTGCTGGTCAGTTTCCTGCTCCGGCGGCTGGGCAACAAGAACAACAAGATCATCCGCACCGTCACCCCGGCCTTCCTCGACGCCCTGTCCGGCTACGACTGGCCCGGCAACGTCCGCGAGCTTGAAAACGTGCTCGAACGCGCCCTGATCCTGTCCCGGTCCGACGCGCTCGGCCCGGATCTCCTGCCGCCCCAGATCACCGGCGCGCGCGAAAACGTCGTCGACATGGAGTTCACCCACGGCGGCCGCCCCGCCCCCACGCCCGCCAACCTCGAAGAGGCCGAAAAACAGGCCATCATCCAGGCCCTCGAAGAAAACGGCAACCACCGCGAACGCACCGCCGAAGCCCTCGGCATCAGCCGCCGCACCCTGCAGTACAAGCTCAAGAAGTACGGGCTGACGCGCCGCTAGCGGCGCGTCGACCCGCCTCGCAGCCGGGGAAGAGGAGAAGGAAACCCTTTGAGAAAAGGGTTTCCTTCTCCTCGGACCTCCATCCCTCTTCCTTCCTAAACTTTTTGTCGCCGCCTTCGGCGGGGCAGGGCGCGGTATTCGGGCTTTCGAAGCCGGAGGCCGTCTTGTCGCGTCCACACGGCCTTGCCGAAGGCACACAAAAAGCTTTGAAAGGGAGTCCAGAGGGGAAACTTTCTCGAAAGTTTCCCCTCTGGCCGATCGCTGCTGTCCTCATCCGTAGGGCTCGAAGACTCGCCAAGGGCTGGAGGCCCGGAGGCATTCCTCTCCCCTGTCAAGTTGCTTTTTTATGCTTATCGGGCGCTTTTAGGCGTCATTCTCCGACAAAACAGGGTGTTGGCGAAAATCGGGGGTATGCTGGTTTGGATTCCCGAGGAAGGACCTCGGGGGCGAAACCAGGAGGTTGCCATGGCAGCACCATATACCTGTGACGTGAGGCGCGGCCCGGACGGGCGCATTGTGGAGAAAACCGAGACGGTCCGAGGGCGCAAGTCCACCTGGACC
This sequence comes from Pseudodesulfovibrio sp. 5S69, assembly GCF_037094465.1. Classification (NCBI taxonomy): domain Bacteria; kingdom Pseudomonadati; phylum Thermodesulfobacteriota; class Desulfovibrionia; order Desulfovibrionales; family Desulfovibrionaceae; genus Pseudodesulfovibrio; species Pseudodesulfovibrio methanolicus. The sequence continues at coordinate 4,055,073 of NZ_CP146609.1, read as the reverse complement.
TATGCTTATGACGGCGGCGGACGACTGACCGAGGCCAAGCTGGACGGAAGGTTGATCTGCCAGTGCTGGTACGATCGCGAGGGCCGCCGGGTGCGGGATTATCTGCCCGCTACGGCCGGGGCGAACTACCGGGACTACCAGTACACTCCGGACAACCGGCTGATGCGCGCCGGAGGCGGGCAGTACTCGCACGACGAGCGCGGCTTCCGGTCCATCTGGTCGGACAAGGGCGTGTACACCTTGTACGAGTACAGTCCGGACTATCGGCTGCTCAAGGTTGAAGAGGAGGACCGGGACAAGGCCTTCACCTTTGCCCATGATGAGGATGGACAGCGGGCCGCGAAGTACCTGAACGGAGAACTCGTGGAGGCCTACCAATGGCTCGACTTCGTGCGCCTTGCCGCGTTTTATGACGGGCGTCATCAATACGAATTCGCCTAACGCGACGGCGAACGCACGCCCTACGCCATGCGCCTCGACAGCGGGGGGGTCGCCGGGCTGTTCTACGACCAGGTAGGCTCCCTGCGCGTGGTTGCCGATGTGGACGACAACATGATAAAGGAGGTCCTGTACGATCCGTTCGGCGGGATCGTCGAGGACACCAATCCGGCCGCCTGCCCCTCGGCTTCGCGGGCGGCCTGCACGACCGGGACCTCGGTTTCGTCCGTTTCGGCTGGCGCGACTACGCCGTCAGGACCGGCAGGTGGACCGCACTCGACCCCATCGGGGAGAGGGGCGGCGACCCGGACTGGTACGGGTATTGTTTGGACGACCCGGTAAACGCAGTTGATACGTTGGGGTTGTTCCGGTTTGGTAAAAGAGGATTAGGTTCATTGCCTTTGCTCGGTTTTTTTTCAGACAACCCTCTTGATGATAGTATGAATACCGAGATCGCTCATGAGCAGGGATTCTATGAGGATGGCTCAGGTGATAATATAGGGTTTTTCAAGGATGGACCGAGAAAAGACAATCAGGTGGGAAAGAAGCCATATCAAATGGAAAGCAAGCATTATGACGATGATCTGATGCGTGAAACGGTCAAGTCCGTTGATCCGGGGGAATACGGATTGTTGGGCAACAATTGTCAGGATTATGCCGACAAGCTCCGGGAAAAATATAAGAAAAACGCCAAGAATTGGTCTTTGATCAAGGGAAATGAGTCATTTGGCAAATAGGGATAAAGGAACACGGTGATGAGAATATTGAATAGAAACCTCGGAAAATTCATTGCCGTGCTTCTTGTTTTCAGTCTTATGGTAATATGTGGATGGATAGTCCTGCCTTTGCGAACGCAAAATGCGGTTTTGTCCAATCTCTACGACGATTTTTATGCTCCCGTATTCGAGGGCAACATTCCGATATGGGAAAACGTACACAGAAAAATTGAGTTTTCCCCTGAATATTACGGGGAATATGGATTGTTTGTCGTGGTGACCGGTTCCATGTCCGATTTGGCTTATCCCGTGAGATCAATGCCGGGAAAACTGACGGTTACCATAACGCAGGATGGTGAGCCCACTGTTATTGAGCATAGTGAATCATGGACCGGTACGGTCGGACACAAAGATGGTATGACGGCATACGAGCTCTTTGCCTTTCATGTCAGGAAAAATGTCCACACTGTAACCATGGATATTCGGGTCACTGAGCCATTTACCTATTTCAAAACACGACAGCCCGTCCGAGTAATCATAAAAAGCGCCTATCAGATGTAATCACCGGATAAGTCGGCAATGATCGATTGAGGCTCTCGGGCGGCCTGCACGACCGGGACCTCGGTTTCGTCCGTTTCGGCTGGCGCGACTACGACGTCAGGACCGGCAGGTGGACCGCACTCGACCCCATCGGGGAGAGGGGCGGCGACCCGGACTGGTACGGGTATTGTTTTGATGACCCGGTAAACGGGGTGGATCCGCTGGGGTTGTTCGCACCGTTGATTTTGGGCCTTGCGGGGGCAACCGGCATTGCCGGGATTGGAACGACGTTGGCCGGACTTGCGGCCGATGGGCTGGAGGCGCTTGCTACCGTCAGTAGGTAGTCGTGGGGGAGTGTGCATCGCTTTCCGCGACCCCGAATACCCGTCGGCCTGCCCGACGTTCCGCCAAGCGTTCGTTTTTGTCGCGGGAACGACGTGCTATTTTCCCGCAGCCATGCTATGTTGTCGGTTCCGTCGCTTTCCTCGGCGTCGTCGCCCCGGGGTGAAGCGCTTCCGCAAAACAAAGGAGATTCGACCATGGCTATATTACAGACCAAAGACGCCGTTGATATTTATTACAAGGATTGGGGTCCCGAGTCCGCACAGTCGATCGTGTTCCATCACGGCTGGCCTCTGACCGCCGACGAGTGGGATTCGCAGATGCTTTACTTCCTCGACAAGGGGTTCCGCGTCGTCGCCTTCGATCGCCGGGGCGACGGCCGGTCCTCGCAGGTCGGGGACGGCATCGACATGGACCACTATGCGGCGGATACCGCCGAGCTGGTGGACCGGTTGGGGCTGCGCGACACCGTCCAGGTCGGCCATTCCACCGGCGGCGGCGTGGTCGCCCGGTACGTGGCCGGGGCCGACAAGGGCCGGGTCGCCAAGGCCGTCCTCATCGGCGCGGTGCCCCCGATCATGGTCAAGTCCGACAGCAACCCCGAGGGTACGCCCATGGAGGTGTTCGACGGTTTCCGCGAGCAACTGCTCAAGAACCGGGCGCAATTCTACCACGACGTCGCTTCCGGGCCGTTCTACGGCTTCAACCGCGACGACGTGGAATCCCAGCCGGGCATCGTCCTGAACTGGTGGCGCCAGGGCATGATGGGCGGCGCCAAGGCCCAGTACGATTGCGTCCAGGTCTTTTCCGAGACCGACTTCACCGAGGACCTCAAGAAGATGGACGTTCCCACCCTGGTCCTGCACGGTGAGGACGACCAGGTCGTGCCCATCAAGGACTCGGCCATGCGCTCGATCAAAATGCTCAAGAACGGGACGCTCAAGACCTATCCGGGATATCCCCACGGCATGGCCACGATCCATGCGGACGTCATCAACAAGGACATTCTCGAATTCATTCAGGGCAACTGACCAGACAGGCGCTGAATCACGCCAAGAGGGCCGGTTCGGTGTCGCCGAATCGGCCTTCGTCTTTTTTGCCGTTCCCGCCGCCGATCCCGTCAGCTCAGCGCGTGCGCCCGGATTTCGTCCAGGCGGGCCAGGTAATCTGCCTGGTACAGGGAGCCGTTGTCGGTGAAGGCCTCGGCAATCGGGCGGTGGGCGTCGCAGAAGGCGGCCAGCAGCGGGTTCTTGAAGATGCGGCCGTAGGCGCGGACCATGTGCAGGGTATTGTGGCACACGGGCATGAACTCGCCGGATGCGGCCAGCAGGGGAGTGCGGTCGCGGGAGAGGTCCATGAAGAAGCTGCCCACCGCCTCGGCCCAGGGATAGTTGCGCTCGCTGGCGAAGCGGTCGATGACCGCCTCGTCGTCCATGGTCGAGGGCTGCCACGGCCGGTCCCATTCGGGCGGCACGGTTTCCGGCGCATCGTATCCAATCCGCCCTGTCTCCATGAAGGCCGCGACCTTGTCGGCCAGCCGCGCCCACAGCGGGCCGATATGCTCCACGTCCCGCGAGGCGCGCAGCCCGGTGACCGTGCCGTCGCGTTCTTCCAGTTCGATTTTCAGGAACGGGCAGTGCGCCTCGATGGTCCTGCCGGATTCACGCCAGATGCCGCCGAACACGCGGTTCGCGTCGAGCGTGCGCACGCCCAGCTCTCGTTCCCATACCGCATAGTGGGCCGGGGCCTCGCGGCTTAAGCCCGACCAGTTTTCCAGGTAGGAGTACGGGGCCGGACCAAAGGCCGGGTAGTGGTTCAGGCGGGTGACCAGGAGGACCGGCGTGTCCGGGAGCCGCTCGCGGACGTGGGCGAGGAACTGGCCGTACCGGGCCAGATAGGTGGCCGGGTTGGGCGCGATGGGGCGGCAGTGCGCCTCCATCCAGGCGGCCAGGGCCGGGTCGGCGCGCCAGGCTGCCGGGTTCATGTGGAAGATGAAGCCATCATCATTGTGCAGAAAGAGCGGAACGGTCTCGTGGAACAGGTTCAGGACCATCAGGGCGGGCTCGTCCCCTTGTCGGGGCAGGCCGAACTGGTCCTCCGGCCGCCGTCCGTTGAAGGCGTCGCCGAGATCGAACTCGCGGACCAGGCGGGCCAGGGCGGGCGGGACCCCGTCCGGGTGGCTCGCGTGGGTCATGGGCGAGGCCAGCTCATTATGAGCAACGGGCAGGCCGAGCCCGGCCACGGACCGGGACAGGAAATCCATTTGACAGTTGCCCAGGAAGTACAGCATGTTTATCCTTGCGAAATCGTTAACGTCATCTTCCACATACGCGTGGAAGCGGAGCAGGGCAAGCCATGGCCAGACTGACCATAGAGACCTTCATCCTCGGTCCGGACGAGACCAACTGCTATCTGGTGAGCATGGGCGGCCGCGCCGTGGTCGTGGACGTCGGCCTGGAGCCGGACCGGCTGATCGAGCGCATCACGGCCCTCGATCTGGCCCTGGAGGGCGTGTACCTGACCCACTTCCACCTGGACCATATCGGCGGGGTCAAGGAACTCCTTGAGGTCCATCCCGCACCGGTCTTCGGCAGCGGGGAGGACGAATTCCTCAAGGAACTCTCCTTCGAGGCGGGCGGCAGTCGGGAGTTCGCGCGGTTCATCGACTTTCCGTACACCGCCTTGGGGCCGGGACGGCGCACGGCGCTGGACCAGCCGTTCTTCGTCCTGGACACCCCCGGCCACACGCCGGGCGGGCTGTCCTATTTCTTCCCGGCCGCTGGGTGCGTGTTCGTGGGCGACCTGCTGTTCATGATCGCCGTGGGCCGCACCGACCTGCCGCGCGGCAGCTCCTCGGAGCTGCTTTCCTCCATCCGCTCACGCATCTTCACCCTGCCGGACGACACCCGCGTCTACTCCGGACACGGGCCCATGACCACGGTGCGCCACGAGAAGGAGAACAATCCGCACTTCATTTTTTGAGGCGACCCAACCTTTCAAGATAATGGTTACCTTTTACGCGAGGATAGTGTAGCGTGACCGCATCGGCATGGGCTCGTCCTCCTGGCCGATCGGGGGTATTGCCGGGTCCGGGCTTCGCGCCCGGGCAACGGACAGCCCCGGCTCTCAAGGCTTCAACCCAAGGAATTACGCCGTGTCCGCCAAATTTTCGCACCTCGTCCTGGCCTGTCTCCTTTCCCTGATCCTCGCCCTGCCGGGCTATGCCGCCGATGAAAAGGAGGCCTCCAAGTGGGGCACCGTGACCGGCCAGGCCCGGCTCTATTATTTCACCCAGCGCAACAAGGACACGGGCCAGGAGTTCGACAACATCAAGGAGTCCCTGGCACTGGGCGGCTGGCTCAAGTACGAGACCCCGTGGATAGAGGACATCTTCGGCGTGGGCGCGGCCCTGTACGGCACGGCACCCATCAGCGGCGAGCTCAACCAGCCGGACCAGGGCGGCACCGGGCTGCTCACTTCGAAAAACGAGGGCTTCGCGGTCCTGGCCGAGGCATACCTGAAGGCCCGCTATGCCGATACCGAGGCGCGCGTCTGGCGGCAGCGCATCGAGACCCCGTTCATCAACGGCAACGACAGCCGCATGCTCCCGCAGACCTTTGAGGCCTACGGCCTGAAGACCAACGCCATCGACGACCTGGAGCTGTCCCTGTTCTGGGTGGACAAGGAAAAGGGCCGCGACACCGAGCTGTTCAAGTCCATGAGTTACATGGCCGGGCTCAGAGGCGTCGATCGGGGCGTGGTCATGGCCGGCGCCGACTGGAAACCCGTCGCCTCCCTGCCGACGCGGTTCTGGAACTACTACGCCCCGGACCTGGACAACACCTTTTTCACCCAGTTCAAGTACACCTTCGGCGATCCCAAGGACGTCCAGTACTCCGTGCTCTTTCAGGGCGTGGACCAGCGCAGCGTGGGGGACCAGTTGAACGGCGTCTACAGCGGGCAGGAGGCCGGGCTCATGGGCACCCTCAAGTACAGCGGGTTCACCTTCGACCTGGGCGGGTCCATCGTCAACGACGACACGACCATCCGCAACTCCTGGGGCGTCTATCCGTTCTTCAACAACATGATGGCCTACAATTTCTCGCGGGCCGGGGAAAAGGCGATCCTGCTCGGCGTGGGCTACGACTTCTCGCGCATCGGCTGGGACGGCTACCGGGCGGACATCAAGGCCGGTCTGGGCGACACCCCGGACACGGGCCCCCACGCCTCCTTCGACCGCAGTGAATACGACCTCAATATTTATTACGACTTCGACGGCGATCTGAAGGGGATGAGCCTCCTCAGCCGCTTCTCCTATCAGGACGAGGACGCGAGCATGGGCGGCAAGGACGGCTATCAGGTCCGGCTGCGGCTCCAGTACAACTTCCAACTGCTCTAGGAGGGGCGAGGTCCCCGGTTTTCGGCAAAAAGGGCTTTATATCCTACGTGCTTTCTATTATGTTGCAGGCGGCTGGCTTCCATAACCACCGAGGAACGACAGATGGCTGAAGAAAGCGCCAGGGTGAAGGCCGGGGATGCGTTCGCGCCCGAGACCCTCGAAGCGGCAAAGAAACTGCTGACCAAGCGGTTCAAGTTCATAAAGAAACCGGACGATTCCCTGAAGCGGCTGGCCCGCCTCGGGGTCAGGCGCGTGGCCGCGGACATGACCGCGAATCCGCACCGCTTCGAGCGGCTCGAAGCCGAGTCTCCACTGCCCGAGGTCCTGCCCCTGGACCCCTTGGACATCCTGCGCCATGACCACCAGCTCCCGGCCCTGCCGCAGGTCTTCCTCGAACTGCAACAGGCCATCAGTTCCCGGTCCAATTCGGCCGACGACCTGGCCGAGATCATCAGCCAGGACCCCGGCCTGACCGCCTTTCTCCTGCGCATGGTCAACTCCGCCTTCTACTCCCTGCCCATGCAGATCGACACCATCTCGCGAGCCGTCACCGTGGTCGGCGTGAACCAGCTGTCCACCCTGGCCGTGGGCACCTCGGTCATGTCCCTGTTCAAGGACGTGCCCGCCGACGTCATCAACATGGAGCAGTTCTGGAAGCATTCCATCTGCTGCGGTCTCATCGCCCGGCGGCTGTGCCGCATCACGGGCCAGGGAGACCCGGAACGGGCCTTCGTGTCCGGCCTGCTGCACGACATCGGCCAGCTCATCCTGCTCCAGGTGGAGCCGGAACGGGCCACGGCCGTGCACGCCCACGCGCGGGCCAAGGACGTGGTCCTGTTTGCCGAGGAAAAGGCGTTGCTCGGGTTCGACCACGCCACCTTGGGCGGCATGCTCCTGCGCAAATGGAATTTCCCCTATGTCCTGGTCTCGGCCGTGCTCGAACACCACCAGCCCAAGGCGGGCCACAAGGAGAGCGAGCCGCTCCTGGTCCATTGCGCCGAGACCATCGCCACCGGCCTGGGCGTCGGCTCCAGCGGCGAGTTCTTTGTCCAGCCCCCATGCCCCGAGGTCTGGGCCTCCATGCACTTCACCCCGGAGCTGATGGACGAGATGGTCGAGGACCTGGACGAGGAGCTCGACGAGGCCTTCGCCATCCTCATCGACCAATAGCCGGGCCGTTTGTCCGGCTCCGAACCCCAGCAACGTTTCCGGTCCGCGCGCCGGGTTTGACAACCGGCGCGCCAGGCCGTAGATGTTCCGACCGAACCCGAATTCACGGAGGTTTTGTCATGCGAGAAAAAGTGGAAGCCGTACTGGACAAGGTCCGTCCCATGCTCCAGGGCGACGGCGGCGACGTGGAACTGGTCGAAGTCACCGACTCCGGCATCGTCAAGGTTCGCCTGACGGGCGCCTGCAAGGGCTGCCCCATGTCCCAGATGACCCTCAAGAACGGCATCGAACGGATCATCCTCAAGGAACTCCCCGAAGTAAAAGGCGTCGAAGCCGTGTAGCGGCGACGGTGCCTCCGGCAGCCGGGGAAGAGAGGGAACCCTTTGAGAAAAGGGTTCCTCTCCCTCTTCCGGACTCCATCCCTTCTCACCCTCCCAAACTTTTTGGGTCGCTTCGCGAGGGGGAGTATCGGGCAGACATATTATCTAAAATTATAAACCCTGCCGCGTTCGCACCATCCGCGAAGCGGCGCTAAAGAGCTCTGGAGATCCTAAGACCTTCTCCAGAAGGTTCTTAAGCGGGTCCAGGCAGCGCCCTGGCCGCCGGAGGCACCCCCGCGTCGGCGGTACATATAATTTAATGTACACCGCGTTCGCACCATCCGCGAAGCGGCGATAAAAAGTTTTGGAGGGTCCAGGGAACCTTTTTCAAAAGGTTCCCTGGCCGCCGGAGGCATTCATATGACCAAGATCGTTTCCCGTTTTGCGCCGAGCCCGACCGGGTTTCTGCATATCGGCGGTGCGCGCACCGCGTTGTTTTCCTGGCTGCTGGCCCGGTCCCAGGGCGGTGAGTTCCGCCTGCGCATCGAGGACACGGACCGCGAGCGGTCCACGCAGGAGGCGACCGACGCCATCATCGATTCCATGCGCTGGCTGGGGCTCGAACACGACGGCGAGATCGTCTTCCAGTCCACCCGCGCGGACCGGCACAATGAAGTCATCGACCAGCTCATCGCCTCGGGCCACGCCTATTATTGCGATTGCAGCAAGGAAGACGTGGACGCCATGCGCGAGCGGGCCATGAAGGAAGGCCGCAAGCCCAAGTACGACGGCACCTGCCGCGACAAGGGGCTGACCTCGGGCGTGGTCCGGCTGAAGGCCCCGCAGGAGGGCGCCACCGGGTACAAGGACATGGTCAAGGGGTACATCTCGGTGGAGAACGCCGAGATGGACGACATGATCCTGCGCCGCTCGGACGGCACGCCGACCTACAACCTGGCCGTGGTGGTGGACGACCACGACATGGACGTGAACCGCGTGCTGCGCGGCGACGACCACGTGAACAACACCCCGCGCCAGATTCTGATCTACCGGGCCATGGGCTGGGACGTGCCGGAGTTCGGCCACGTGCCCATGATCCTCGGCCCGGACAAGAAGAAGCTTTCCAAGCGCCACGGCGCGCTGTCGGTCATGGAGTACGAGAAGATGGGCTATCTGCCCGAGGCCGTGACCAACTATCTGGCGCGGCTGGGCTGGTCCCACGGCGACCAGGAGCTGTTCACCATGGACGAAATGGTCGAGCTGTTCACCACGGACGGCCTGGGCAACTCGCCGTCGGTCTTCGACCTGACCAAGTTCGAGTGGGTCAACGGCCAGTACATGCAGAAGGCCGACCCGGACCGGCTGGCCGGGATGCTCTGCGACTTCCTGGCCCGCGAAGTGGGCGAGGAGGAGGCCGGGTCCGTGACCCGAGAGCAGTTCGCCAGGATCGCGCCGCTGTTGCAGCCGCGTGCCAAGTCCGTGCTCGACATGCTGGAGCAGGCGCGGCCGTTCATCGTGGACGCGTCCTTCCTGTCCTACGACGAGGCCGCGGTGCAGAAGTTCCTGACCGGGGAGACCAAGCCGCTGCTCGCGGAGATCGCGGACCGCCTGGAAGCGCTTTCCGAGTTCACCGAGGCCGCCCTGGAGGACGTGCACCGGCAGTTCATCGAGGAGAAGGGCATCAAGTTCAAGGTCATCGCCCAGCCCATCCGCGTGGCCATCACCGGCAAGACCCAGTCGCCCGGCCTGTTCGAGACCATGGTCGTGCTCGGCAGGGAGCAGACCTTGGCCCGCATCCGGAGGGCGGTGGAGTTGTAGCGGTTTCCGGCGTCAGCCGGTTCGCCCCGCTTTCCCCTTGAAAAGGGACGCGAAAAGCCCCCGCCGGAAGGAGAGTCCGGCGGGGGCCTTTGCTTGGGGAGGTGTGTATGTCCATTAGCTGTTGCTGAGCTCATCCTTCATGGCGCGATACGTTTCCCGGTCGATTTCACCGGCCGCGTATCGGCGTTTGAGGACATCCACCGGCGTGCCCGGTCCCGAATGTGTGGCGGGTTTCCGGATCAGGCGCACCGTGAAATATATGATCAGGCCCAGGATAAGAAGCTGGACGATCCCCCCGAAAGGAAAGCCCAGGCCCATGCTCATGCTGCCGGACCAGCCGCCGAAGCCTGCGCCGTGCCCGAATCCCGGGCCGGAACACCAGTTTCCGAATGTGGTCAGATAGTTCATGGAGCCTCCAGAGCGTGTTTGTCTGGAATAAGCATGGACCGTGCCAAAATATTTACGATGATATTTCAGTGTGTTGTCAGAATCAGTCCAGAGCTGGGGACGTGCAAGGGTGCAAAGGCTTGCGCCCAGAGCGGGCATTATCTTGCACAAGAAGGCGTGGAGAGGCTGGGAGAGGAGAGCGCCGCGCGCCCGGACGGGCGCGGGACAGGGCAGGTTCAACCGCTGGCCGCAAGGCGCAAAAAAGTTGCCGCCGAGTATTCGGCGGCAACTTCTCGCACTCGAAATGTGTTGCGGGGCTTAGGCTTCGGGCTTCTGGGAAGCCACCGGCTTGACCACCGCACCGTTGCGGATGCAGCGGGTGCAGGCCTTGATGCTGACGACCTGGCCGGACTCCAACTGGTGCCGGACCTTCTGCAGGTTGGGCATGAAGCGGCGCTTGGTCTTGATGTGGGAGTGGCTGACGTTGTTGCCGCTCTGGGGACCCTTTCCACAAATATCGCAAACCTGGGACATTGCGACCTCCTGATGTATTCTAAGGAAATGATTCGTTTTCGCTCGTAAAAGGCCGCCGGATCATGGTAGCTTCTCCAGGCAGCGGGAGAGAATCCTTACCGAGCCCGGCAACAAATGGCAAGGGTTTTTTTCTTGACAGGAGATTTTATTACCATATAGGAAGCACCGGTTGTCCGGCCGTGGGGCCGGGCCGCGCCGGGACGAAACGGACCGGAGAAAAACGGAGAATACCATGGTTGAATTCTGGCTGACGATCAGCGACATTGCCGCAGAGGGCCGGGGCTTCACCTTCGACGACCAGAACTTCTGGCGCGAGGCGTGGCGCGAATTCAAGCTGGAGATCCGTCCGGACCGCGACCTGGTGGCCGAATACACGGTCCTGCCCCAGTCCGACGATGGGGCGCTGGTGCGCGGCACCCTCAAGGGTTCCGTCCTGCTGGTCTGCGACCGTTGCGCCGAGCCGTTTCCGTTCGAGATCGACACGGCCTTCGACGCCTTCGAGCAGTTGCCCGACGGCGAGGAGACCGACGGCGAGCCGCGCATCCGCGTGGAGAACGGCCGGTTGGAACTCGACATGGGCGCCATCCTCTGGGAGGAATTCGCCCTGGCCCTGCCGTTCAAGCCCCTGTGCGGCGAGGACTGCAAGGGCGTCTGCCCCGGCTGCGGCGCCAACCTCAATACCGGCAAGTGCACCTGCAAGCCGGATGAGGGCGACGAAAGGCTTGCGGTTTCCGCGACTTGAAGATAAAGTAACGCCCTTGCCCGGAGCGCTCCGGCAACCGGCTGAGAACAAATCAATACGAGGTATATATCATGGCTGTCCCCAAGAAGAAAACGTCCAAGTCCCGCAAGGGCATGCGCCGTTCCCACGACAAGATCGCCGCTCCCAACGTCATCTACTGCGAGTGCGGTGAGCCCACTCTGCCCCATCGTGCCTGCTCTGTCTGCGGCTCCTACAAGGGACGCCAGGTCATTGACGGCGAAGATGCCTAAGACCGACGGAATCCAGGCTCCGCGCATCGCCGTGGACGCCATGGGGGGAGACTTCGGGCCCGGCGTCGTCGTGCCCGGAGCGGTCAGCGCCGCACGCGAAGGCATCGCCATAGTGCTCGTCGGCGACGAGGAAAAGGTTCGGGCCGAGCTCGCCAAGCTCGACACCAAGGGGCTGGACATCGAAGTTGTCCACTGCTCCCAGGTGGTCGAGATGGACGACAAGCCCGCCGACGCCCTGCGCCGCAAGAAGGACTCCTCCATCCAGGTGGCCTGCCGCCTGGTCAAGGAAGGCAGGGCCAACGGCGTGGTTTCGGCCGGCAACTCCGGTGCGAGCGTGGCCTGCGGCATGTTCGTCCTCGGGCGCATTCCCGGCGTGCAGCGCCCGGCCCTGGCCGGCATCCTGCCCACCGAGAAGAACCCGGTGGTGCTCATCGACGTGGGCGCCAACGTGGATTCCAAGCCCCAGCATCTCCTCCAGTTCGGCCTCATGGCCGACGTCCTGGCCCGGCACGTCCTGGGCATCGAGGACCCGTCCGTGGGCATCCTGTCCATCGGCGAGGAGGAGGGCAAGGCAACGCCGCCGTGCGCGAGGCCTTTGACCTGCTCAAGCGTTCGCAGCTGCGGTTCATCGGCAACGTCGAGGGCCGTGACATCTTCACCGGCGAGGTGGACATCGTGGTCTGCGACGGCTTTGTCGGCAACGTGGCCCTGAAGCTCTCCGAAGGGCTGGCCCGCTCCCTGAGCCGCATCCTCAAGGACGAGCTCAAGTCGAGCTGGCTGTCCATGCTCGGCACGCTGCTCTCGTTCGGCGCGTTCAAGCGGTTCAAGAAGATCGTGGACTACGCCGAATACGGCGGAGCCCCGCTGCTCGGCCTGCGCGACATCGTCATCGTGGCCCACGGCAAGTCCAACGAGCTGGCCATTACCAATTGTATCCGCATGGCCGCCACCAGCGTCCGCAACAATGCCTACGGCCACCTGGCCGAAGGCGTGGCCGCCCACAAGGGGCTGGCCGCAAAGCCCGACAGGGACGCGGCCTGACGTATCCCGCACCGGCGGGATGTGAAAGATCTTGCGCAGCTTGACCGCGCCGTACCATTGTCATAAACACCCAATCCATGACCAATTTCATTCTTCGCGGCTTTGGCCTGTACGCCCCTGACAAGGTCCTGACCAACGCCGATCTCGAGAAAATCGTCGATACCTCGGACGAGTGGATCACCTCTCGCACCGGGATCAAGGAGCGGCATCTTGCCGCCGAGGGGCAAGCCGCTTCCGATCTGGCCCTTGAGGCCTCGAAGCAGGCACTGGAGGAGGCGGGCATCGCCCCGTCCGAACTGACCCACATCATCTGCGCCACCTTCACCCCGGACTCCCTCATCCCGTCCGCCGCCTGCCGCCTGCAGGAGCGGTTCGGCATCACCGGACAGATGTGCATGGACGTAGCGGCCGCCTGCTCCGGCTTCCTCTACGCCCTGCAGACCGCGCGCGGTCTGCTCTGCCTGGAGCCGGAAGCCAAGGTCCTGGTGGTCGCCAGCGAGATCATCACCCGGCGCATGAACTGGGAGGACCGGGCCACCTGTGTGCTCTTCGGCGACGCCTCCGGGGCCGCGGTCCTGACCGCCGGCGAACCCGGCGACGGCCCCGAAGTCCTGGACGTCATGCTCGCCGCCGACGGCTCGCTGGGCGACCTGCTCACGGTCAACGGCGGCGGCTCGGCCTACTCCTACAAGCTGGGCGAACCCGTCGGTCCCGAATATTTCGTCGAGTTCCAGGGCCGCGAGGTCTTCAAGCACGCCGTGCGCAACATGACCGAGATTTCCGAGGCCATCCTCAAGCGCAACGGCCTGGCCAAGTCCGACGTGGACGTGCTCCTGCCGCACCAGGCCAACTACCGCATCATAGACGCCGTGGGGCGCCGCTTCGACATCCCCGAGGAACGCGTCTTTTCCAACATCCACAAGTACGGCAACACCTCGGCCGCGGCCATTCCCGTGGCCCTGACCGAGGCCGTGCACACCGGATTCATCAAGCCCGGCGACCTGGTCCTCATCCCCGCCTTCGGCGGCGGGTTCACCTGGGGCGCGGCCCTGATTCGGTTCTAGGATTTGAAACGGCTGTTTGTTTGCTTTTTGCGGACAGATGGTGAATAAACTTTTTGGTTACGATCCAGGGGCCAATTTGCAGTCCGTGACCAATTGGTATATTGGGTCCTGACCACAAGAGAACGACAAGAGGGTATGAGATGAGCGATCTTCCCAAAGTCGCCCTGGTTACGGGCGGTTCCCGAGGCATCGGCCGTACCGTGGCCGAGACGTTGGCCGCCGACGGTTTCGAGGTTTTCCTGACGTACGTGAGCCGCCCCGAGGCCGCCGAAGAGGTGGTGGCGTCCATCGAAAAGGCGGGCGGCAAGGCCCGCGCCTTCCAGCTCGATTCCGGTGACCGCGAGGCCATCGCAGCGTTCTTCAAGGACGAGATCAAGGGCAAGGCCGAGCTCGCGGTCCTGGTCAACAACGCGGGCATCACCCGCGATGGCCTGATGATGCGCATGAAGGACGAGGACTGGGACAAGGTCATCCACATCAACCTCACCGGCTGCTTCGCCTTTCTCAAGGAAGCCTCCAAGATCATGGGCAAGCAGCGCTTTGGCCGGATCATCAATATTTCGTCCATCGTCGGCCAGATGGGCAATGCGGGCCAGGCCAACTACTGTGCGGCCAAGGCGGGCCTCATCGGCCTGACCAAGTCCGCCGCCCGCGAATTGGCCGGGCGCAACATCACGGTCAACGCCGTGGCCCCCGGCTTCATCGAGACCGACATGACCGCCGAGCTGCCCGAAAAGGTCGCTCAGGCCATGCTCGAACAAATTCCATTAAAAACCCTCGGGCAGTCCGGGGATATCGCAGCCGCCGTCTCCTTCCTGGCCGGCCCCGGAGCCGGGTACATCACCGGTCAGGTGCTGGGCGTGAACGGCGGCATGTACATGTAATCTAGCAAAAAAACTCATTTGTGTAGTGGAGGAAACTATGTCCGACGTAGCAGCGAAAGTGAAAGAGATCATCGTGGATCAGCTGGGCGTGTCCGAAGACGAAGTCATCGAGAGCGCCGCGTTTGTCGAGGACCTGGGCGCCGACTCCCTGGACCTGACCGAGCTGATCATGGCCATGGAAGAGGAGTTCGACCTGGAGATCGATGACGAGCAAGCGCAGAAGATTCTCAAGGTCGGCGATGCCATCTCGCACATCGAGAAGGCCATCTAAGTTTGACCGAGTAAAGTACATATATTGTGAGCGTCTTACGCACCCCGGTGGTGTAAGACGCTCCTTTTCGTTACCCCAACCCAGACACATCAACGGGCAGGTATTATGAACAGGGTAGTTGTTACCAGTGTTGCCGCCGTCACGCCCCTGGGCAATGACGTCGAGACCAGCTGGCAGAACCTCCTGGCCGGGAAATCCGGCATCGGCCAGATCACCAAGTTCGACACCACGGACTATGCCACGACCATCGCGGGCGAGGTCCGGGGATTCGATCCCGAACAGTACATCGGCAAGAAGGAAGTGCGCCGCATGGAGACGTTCACCCAGTACGCGGTGGCCGCCTCGCGCATGCTCCTTCAGGATGCGGGCTGGACCATTCCCGAGGACGAGCGTTCCCGGGTCGGCACCATCATCGGCGTCGGTCTGGGCGGCCTCGAAAGCATCGAGGAATGCCATTCGAAGCTGCTGAAGCGTGGCCCGAAAAAAGTGTCGCCCTTCTTCATCCCCATCTTCATCGCCAACATGGCCGCCGGGCAGGTGTCCATCGAGACCGGTGCCATGGGACCGAATATCTGCACCACCACCGCCTGCGCCTCCGGCACCCACGGCATCGGCACGGCCTACACCGACATTGCCATGGGCCGCGTGGACGCCATGATCTGCGGCGGGTCCGAATCGACCATCTCCCACCTGGCCGTGGCCGGGTTCAACGCCATGAAAGCCCTGTCCGTGCGCAACGACGAGCCCGAGAAGGCCTCCCGTCCCTTTGACAAGGACCGCTCCGGCTTCATCATGGGCGAAGGCTGCGGCCTGCTGCTTCTGGAGAGCCTGGAACACGCCCAGGCGCGCGGCGCGAACATCCTCGCCGAGGTGGTCGGCTACGGCGCGTCCGGCGACGCCTACCACATGACCGCCCCGCCCGAGGACGGAGCGGGCATGGCCTTTGCCATGGCCGCCGCCATCCGCGAGGCCAAGGTCGATCCCTCGAAGATCGACCACATCAACGCCCACGGCACCTCCACCTACCTGAACGACCTCTGCGAGACGCGGGCCATCAAGAAGGTCTTCGGCGACCACGCCTACAACATCAAGATCTGCGCCAACAAGTCCCAGATAGGGCACCTGCTCGGCGCAGCGGGCGGCGTCGAAGCGGTCTTCGCCGTCAAGACCCTGGCCGAGGGCGTCATCCCGGGCACCATGAACCGCGAAACACCCGACCCGGAATGCGACCTCGACGTCTGCGCCGACGGTCCGCAGAAGATACAGGCCGAATACGCCCTGTCCAACTCCTTCGGATTCGGCGGCACCAACGCCTGCGTCCTGTTCAAACGCTTCACCGGGTAACCGGCGATTACAAAATTAAAAGGGCCGCTTGAGCGGCCCTTTTTTTGCGCCTCCGGCGGCCGGGAGGGAGAGGGAACCCTTTAGAGAAGGGTTCCCTCTCCTCTTCCCCGGACCTCCATCCCTCTCCCTCCTGAACCTTTTGGGCGCTTCGCGGGGACGCAGGGAAAGTAAATTCGGATTAATGGGGTAAACCGTCTTGCCTTATCGTCTATATGCCGGATACAAGGGGCGGGCGTGAGGGTTAGCGCCGCACCCCGCGAAGCGGCGCTAAAAAGTTTTGGAGATCCTTAAGAACCTTTTCCAAAAGGTTCTTAAGCGGGTCCAGGGCAGCGCCCTGGCCGCCGGAGGCACCCCCGCGTCGGCGGTACATATAATTTAATGTACACCGCGTTCGCACCATCCGCGAAGCGGCGATAAAAAGTTTTGGAGGGTCCAGGGAACCTTTTTCAAAAGGTTCCCTGGCCGCCGGAGGCATTCATATGACCAAGATCGTTTCCCGTTTTGCGCCGAGCCCGACCGGGTTTCTGCATATCGGCGGTGCGCGCACCGCGTTGTTTTCCTGGCTGCTGGCCCGGTCCCAGGGCGGTGAGTTCCGCCTGCGCATCGAGGACACGGACCGCGAGCGGTCCACGCAGGAGGCGACCGACGCCATCATCGATTCCATGCGCTGGCTGGGGCTCGAACACGACGGCGAGATCGTCTTCCAGTCCACCCGCGCGGACCGGCACAATGAAGTCATCGACCAGCTCATCGCCTCGGGCCACGCCTATTATTGCGATTGCAGCAAGGAAGACGTGGACGCCATGCGCGAGCGGGCCATGAAGGAAGGCCGCAAGCCCAAGTACGACGGCACCTGCCGCGACAAGGGGCTGACCTCGGGCGTGGTCCGGCTGAAGGCCCCGCAGGAGGGCGCCACCGGGTACAAGGACATGGTCAAGGGGTACATCTCGGTGGAGAACGCCGAGATGGACGACATGATCCTGCGCCGCTCGGACGGCACGCCGACCTACAACCTGGCCGTGGTGGTGGACGACCACGACATGGACGTGAACCGCGTGCTGCGCGGCGACGACCACGTGAACAACACCCCGCGCCAGATTCTGATCTACCGGGCCATGGGCTGGGACGTGCCGGAGTTCGGCCACGTGCCCATGATCCTCGGCCCGGACAAGAAGAAGCTTTCCAAGCGCCACGGCGCGCTGTCGGTCATGGAGTACGAGAAGATGGGCTATCTGCCCGAGGCCGTGACCAACTATCTGGCGCGGCTGGGCTGGTCCCACGGCGACCAGGAGCTGTTCACCATGGACGAAATGGTCGAGCTGTTCACCACGGACGGCCTGGGCAACTCGCCGTCGGTCTTCGACCTGACCAAGTTCGAGTGGGTCAACGGCCAGTACATGCAGAAGGCCGACCCGGACCGGCTGGCCGGGATGCTCTGCGACTTCCTGGCCCGCGAAGTGGGCGAGGAGGAGGCCGGGTCCGTGACCCGAGAGCAGTTCGCCAGGATCGCGCCGCTGTTGCAGCCGCGTGCCAAGTCCGTGCTCGACATGCTGGAGCAGGCGCGGCCGTTCATCGTGGACGCGTCCTTCCTGTCCTACGACGAGGCCGCGGTGCAGAAGTTCCTGACCGGGGGAGACCAAGCCGCTGCTCGCGGAGATCGCGGACCGCCTGGAAGCGCTTTCCGAGTTCACCGAGGCCGCCCTGGAGGACGTGCACCGGCAGTTCATCGAGGAGAAGGGCATCAAGTTCAAGGTCATCGCCCAGCCCATCCGCGTGGCCATCACCGGCAAGACCCAGTCGCCCGGCCTGTTCGAGACCATGGTCGTGCTCGGCAGGGAGCAGACCTTGGCCCGCATCCGGAGGGCGGTGGAGTTGTAGCGGTTTCCGGCGTCAGCCGGTTCGCCCCGCTTTCCCCTTGAAAAGGGACGCGAAAAGCCCCCGCCGGAAGGAGAGTCCGGCGGGGGCCTTTGCTTGGGGAGGTGTGTATGTCCATTAGCTGTTGCTGAGCTCATCCTTCATGGCGCGATACGTTTCCCGGTCGATTTCACCGGCCGCGTATCGGCGTTTGAGGACATCCACCGGCGTGCCCGGTCCCGAATGTGTGGCGGGTTTCCGGATCAGGCGCACCGTGAAATATATGATCAGGCCCAGGATAAGAAGCTGGACGATCCCCCCCGAAAGGAAAGCCCAGGCCCATGCTCATGCTGCCGGACCAGCCGCCGAAGCCTGCGCCGTGCCCGAATCCCGGGCCGGAACACCAGTTTCCGAATGTGGTCAGATAGTTCATGGAGCCTCCAGAGCGTGTTTGTCTGGAATAAGCATGGACCGTGCCAAAATATTTACGATGATATTTCAGTGTGTTGTCAGAATCAGTCCAGAGCTGGGGACGTGCAAGGGTGCAAAGGCTTGCGCCCAGAGCGGGCATTATCTTGCACAAGAAGGCGTGGAGAGGCTGGGAGAGGAGAGCGCCGCGCGCCCGGACGGGCGCGGGACAGGGCAGGTTCAACCGCTGGCCGCAAGGCGCAAAAAAGTTGCCGCCGAGTATTCGGCGGCAACTTCTCGCACTCGAAATGTGTTGCGGGGCTTAGGCTTCGGGCTTCTGGGAAGCCACCGGCTTGACCACCGCACCGTTGCGGATGCAGCGGGTGCAGGCCTTGATGCTGACGACCTGGCCGGACTCCAACTGGTGCCGGACCTTCTGCAGGTTGGGCATGAAGCGGCGCTTGGTCTTGATGTGGGAGTGGCTGACGTTGTTGCCGCTCTGGGGACCCTTTCCACAAATATCGCAAACCTGGGACATTGCGACCTCCTGATGTATTCTAAGGAAATGATTCGTTTTCGCTCGTAAAAGGCCGCCGGATCATGGTAGCTTCTCCAGGCAGCGGGAGAGAATCCTTACCGAGCCCGGCAACAAATGGCAAGGGTTTTTTTCTTGACAGGAGATTTTATTACCATATAGGAAGCACCGGTTGTCCGGCCGTGGGGCCGGGCCGCGCCGGGACGAAACGGACCGGAGAAAAACGGAGAATACCATGGTTGAATTCTGGCTGACGATCAGCGACATTGCCGCAGAGGGCCGGGGCTTCACCTTCGACGACCAGAACTTCTGGCGCGAGGCGTGGCGCGAATTCAAGCTGGAGATCCGTCCGGACCGCGACCTGGTGGCCGAATACACGGTCCTGCCCCCAGTCCGACGATGGGGCGCTGGTGCGCGGCACCCTCAAGGGTTCCGTCCTGCTGGTCTGCGACCGTTGCGCCGAGCCGTTTCCGTTCGAGATCGACACGGCCTTCGACGCCTTCGAGCAGTTGCCCGACGGCGAGGAGACCGACGGCGAGCCGCGCATCCGCGTGGAGAACGGCCGGTTGGAACTCGACATGGGCGCCATCCTCTGGGAGGAATTCGCCCTGGCCCTGCCGTTCAAGCCCCTGTGCGGCGAGGACTGCAAGGGCGTCTGCCCCGGCTGCGGCGCCAACCTCAATACCGGCAAGTGCACCTGCAAGCCGGATGAGGGCGACGAAAGGCTTGCGGTTTTCCGCGACTTGAAGATAAAGTAACGCCCTTGCCCGGAGCGCTCCGGCAACCGGCTGAGAACAAATCAATACGAGGTATATATCATGGCTGTCCCCAAGAAGAAAACGTCCAAGTCCCGCAAGGGCATGCGCCGTTCCCACGACAAGATCGCCGCTCCCAACGTCATCTACTGCGAGTGCGGTGAGCCCACTCTGCCCCATCGTGCCTGCTCTGTCTGCGGCTCCTACAAGGGACGCCAGGTCATTGACGGCGAAGATGCCTAAGACCGACGGAATCCAGGCTCCGCGCATCGCCGTGGACGCCATGGGGGGAGACTTCGGGCCCGGCGTCGTCGTGCCCGGAGCGGTCAGCGCCGCACGCGAAGGCATCGCCATAGTGCTCGTCGGCGACGAGGAAAAGGTTCGGGCCGAGCTCGCCAAGCTCGACACCAAGGGGCTGGACATCGAAGTTGTCCACTGCTCCCAGGTGGTCGAGATGGACGACAAGCCCGCCGACGCCCTGCGCCGCAAGAAGGACTCCTCCATCCAGGTGGCCTGCCGCCTGGTCAAGGAAGGCAGGGCCAACGGCGTGGTTTCGGCCGGCAACTCCGGTGCGAGCGTGGCCTGCGGCATGTTCGTCCTCGGGCGCATTCCCGGCGTGCAGCGCCCGGCCCTGGCCGGCATCCTGCCCACCGAGAAGAACCCGGTGGTGCTCATCGACGTGGGCGCCAACGTGGATTCCAAGCCCCAGCATCTCCTCCAGTTCGGCCTCATGGCCGACGTCCTGGCCCGGCACGTCCTGGGCATCGAGGACCCGTCCGTGGGCATCCTGTCCATCGGCGAGGAGGAGGGCAAGGGCAACGCCGCCGTGCGCGAGGCCTTTGACCTGCTCAAGCGTTCGCAGCTGCGGTTCATCGGCAACGTCGAGGGCCGTGACATCTTCACCGGCGAGGTGGACATCGTGGTCTGCGACGGCTTTGTCGGCAACGTGGCCCTGAAGCTCTCCGAAGGGCTGGCCCGCTCCCTGAGCCGCATCCTCAAGGACGAGCTCAAGTCGAGCTGGCTGTCCATGCTCGGCACGCTGCTCTCGTTCGGCGCGTTCAAGCGGTTCAAGAAGATCGTGGACTACGCCGAATACGGCGGAGCCCCGCTGCTCGGCCTGCGCGACATCGTCATCGTGGCCCACGGCAAGTCCAACGAGCTGGCCATTACCAATTGTATCCGCATGGCCGCCACCAGCGTCCGCAACAATGCCTACGGCCACCTGGCCGAAGGCGTGGCCGCCCACAAGGGGCTGGCCGCAAAGCCCGACAGGGACGCGGCCTGACGTATCCCGCACCGGCGGGATGTGAAAGATCTTGCGCAGCTTGACCGCGCCGTACCATTGTCATAAACACCCAATCCATGACCAATTTCATTCTTCGCGGCTTTGGCCTGTACGCCCCTGACAAGGTCCTGACCAACGCCGATCTCGAGAAAATCGTCGATACCTCGGACGAGTGGATCACCTCTCGCACCGGGATCAAGGAGCGGCATCTTGCCGCCGAGGGGCAAGCCGCTTCCGATCTGGCCCTTGAGGCCTCGAAGCAGGCACTGGAGGAGGCGGGCATCGCCCCGTCCGAACTGACCCACATCATCTGCGCCACCTTCACCCCGGACTCCCTCATCCCGTCCGCCGCCTGCCGCCTGCAGGAGCGGTTCGGCATCACCGGACAGATGTGCATGGACGTAGCGGCCGCCTGCTCCGGCTTCCTCTACGCCCTGCAGACCGCGCGCGGTCTGCTCTGCCTGGAGCCGGAAGCCAAGGTCCTGGTGGTCGCCAGCGAGATCATCACCCGGCGCATGAACTGGGAGGACCGGGCCACCTGTGTGCTCTTCGGCGACGCCTCCGGGGCCGCGGTCCTGACCGCCGGCGAACCCGGCGACGGCCCCGAAGTCCTGGACGTCATGCTCGCCGCCGACGGCTCGCTGGGCGACCTGCTCACGGTCAACGGCGGCGGCTCGGCCTACTCCTACAAGCTGGGCGAACCCGTCGGTCCCGAATATTTCGTCGAGTTCCAGGGCCGCGAGGTCTTCAAGCACGCCGTGCGCAACATGACCGAGATTTCCGAGGCCATCCTCAAGCGCAACGGCCTGGCCAAGTCCGACGTGGACGTGCTCCTGCCGCACCAGGCCAACTACCGCATCATAGACGCCGTGGGGCGCCGCTTCGACATCCCCGAGGAACGCGTCTTTTCCAACATCCACAAGTACGGCAACACCTCGGCCGCGGCCATTCCCGTGGCCCTGACCGAGGCCGTGCACACCGGATTCATCAAGCCCGGCGACCTGGTCCTCATCCCCGCCTTCGGCGGCGGGTTCACCTGGGGCGCGGCCCTGATTCGGTTCTAGGATTTGAAACGGCTGTTTGTTTGCTTTTTGCGGACAGATGGTGAATAAACTTTTTGGTTACGATCCAGGGGCCAATTTGCAGTCCGTGACCAATTGGTATATTGGGTCCTGACCACAAGAGAACGACAAGAGGGTATGAGATGAGCGATCTTCCCAAAGTCGCCCTGGTTACGGGCGGTTCCCGAGGCATCGGCCGTACCGTGGCCGAGACGTTGGCCGCCGACGGTTTCGAGGTTTTCCTGACGTACGTGAGCCGCCCCGAGGCCGCCGAAGAGGTGGTGGCGTCCATCGAAAAGGCGGGCGGCAAGGCCCGCGCCTTCCAGCTCGATTCCGGTGACCGCGAGGCCATCGCAGCGTTCTTCAAGGACGAGATCAAGGGCAAGGCCGAGCTCGCGGTCCTGGTCAACAACGCGGGCATCACCCGCGATGGCCTGATGATGCGCATGAAGGACGAGGACTGGGACAAGGTCATCCACATCAACCTCACCGGCTGCTTCGCCTTTCTCAAGGAAGCCTCCAAGATCATGGGCAAGCAGCGCTTTGGCCGGATCATCAATATTTCGTCCATCGTCGGCCAGATGGGCAATGCGGGCCAGGCCAACTACTGTGCGGCCAAGGCGGGCCTCATCGGCCTGACCAAGTCCGCCGCCCGCGAATTGGCCGGGCGCAACATCACGGTCAACGCCGTGGCCCCCGGCTTCATCGAGACCGACATGACCGCCGAGCTGCCCGAAAAGGTCGTCGAGGCCATGCTCGAACAAATTCCATTAAAAACCCTCGGGCAGTCCGGGGATATCGCAGCCGCCGTCTCCTTCCTGGCCGGCCCCGGAGCCGGGTACATCACCGGTCAGGTGCTGGGCGTGAACGGCGGCATGTACATGTAATCTAGCAAAAAAACTCATTTGTGTAGTGGAGGAAACTATGTCCGACGTAGCAGCGAAAGTGAAAGAGATCATCGTGGATCAGCTGGGCGTGTCCGAAGACGAAGTCATCGAGAGCGCCGCGTTTGTCGAGGACCTGGGCGCCGACTCCCTGGACCTGACCGAGCTGATCATGGCCATGGAAGAGGAGTTCGACCTGGAGATCGATGACGAGCAAGCGCAGAAGATTCTCAAGGTCGGCGATGCCATCTCGCACATCGAGAAGGCCATCTAAGTTTGACCGAGTAAAGTACATATATTGTGAGCGTCTTACGCACCCCGGTGGTGTAAGACGCTCCTTTTCGTTACCCCAACCCAGACACATCAACGGGCAGGTATTATGAACAGGGTAGTTGTTACCAGTGTTGCCGCCGTCACGCCCTGGCAATGACGTCGAGACCAGCTGGCAGAACCTCCTGGCCGGGAAATCCGGCATCGGCCAGATCACCAAGTTCGACACCACGGACTATGCCACGACCATCGCGGGCGAGGTCCGGGGATTCGATCCCGAACAGTACATCGGCAAGAAGGAAGTGCGCCGCATGGAGACGTTCACCCAGTACGCGGTGGCCGCCTCGCGCATGCTCCTTCAGGATGCGGGCTGGACCATTCCCGAGGACGAGCGTTCCCGGGTCGGCACCATCATCGGCGTCGGTCTGGGCGGCCTCGAAAGCATCGAGGAATGCCATTCGAAGCTGCTGAAGCGTGGCCCGAAAAAAGTGTCGCCCTTCTTCATCCCCATCTTCATCGCCAACATGGCCGCCGGGCAGGTGTCCATCGAGACCGGTGCCATGGGACCGAATATCTGCACCACCACCGCCTGCGCCTCCGGCACCCACGGCATCGGCACGGCCTACACCGACATTGCCATGGGCCGCGTGGACGCCATGATCTGCGGCGGGTCCGAATCGACCATCTCCCACCTGGCCGTGGCCGGGTTCAACGCCATGAAAGCCCTGTCCGTGCGCAACGACGAGCCCGAGAAGGCCTCCCGTCCCTTTGACAAGGACCGCTCCGGCTTCATCATGGGCGAAGGCTGCGGCCTGCTGCTTCTGGAGAGCCTGGAACACGCCCAGGCGCGCGGCGCGAACATCCTCGCCGAGGTGGTCGGCTACGGCGCGTCCGGCGACGCCTACCACATGACCGCCCCGCCCGAGGACGGAGCGGGCATGGCCTTTGCCATGGCCGCCGCCATCCGCGAGGCCAAGGTCGATCCCTCGAAGATCGACCACATCAACGCCCACGGCACCTCCACCTACCTGAACGACCTCTGCGAGACGCGGGCCATCAAGAAGGTCTTCGGCGACCACGCCTACAACATCAAGATCTGCGCCAACAAGTCCCAGATAGGGCACCTGCTCGGCGCAGCGGGCGGCGTCGAAGCGGTCTTCGCCGTCAAGACCCTGGCCGAGGGCGTCATCCCGGGCACCATGAACCGCGAAACACCCGACCCGGAATGCGACCTCGACGTCTGCGCCGACGGTCCGCAGAAGATACAGGCCGAATACGCCCTGTCCAACTCCTTCGGATTCGGCGGCACCAACGCCTGCGTCCTGTTCAAACGCTTCACCGGGTAACCGGCGATTACGAAATTAAAAGGGCCGCTTGAGCGGCCCTCTTCTGCGCCTCCGGCGGCCGGGAGAGAGGGAACCCTTTGAGAAAGGGTTCCCTCTCCCTTCCCCGGACTCCCATCCCTCTCCCCTCCTGAACCTTCTGGGCGCTTCGCGGGGACGCAGGGAAAGTAAATTCGGATTAATGGGGTAAACCGTCTTGCCTTATCGTCTATATGCCGGATACAAGGGGCGGGCGTGAGGGTTAGCGCCGCACCCCGCGAAGCGGCGGTAAAAAGTTTTGAAGGGGTGTCCAGAGGCATTCTTCCTCCACCCATGGCACAACCGGGACAGCTTGAACGAGTGTTCCGTATTGATATAAGGACGGATCTCCAGTGCACGGGGCACGGCGGGAGCGCCTGCCGGGAGCGGTGAAAAAGCCGTGACCGTCGAGGTGGCGCGAGGATCGCCAAACTCCCCGCTTGGGCTGGGAAGCCATTCGCATCCACATTTTACCCACAGAGGATATCACCATGGAAGAGCTGTTTATCCAGGACCCGGCTGTAGCCGCCGCCATTGCCGACGAGATCGACCGCCAGGTCTCCAAGCTGGAGCTCATCGCCAGCGAGAACTTCGTGTCCACCGCCGTGCGCCAGGCCCAGGGCTCGGTCATGACCCATAAATACGCCGAAGGCTATCCGGGCAAACGCTGGTACGGCGGGTGCGAGTTCGTGGACGAGGTCGAGGACCTGGCCCGCGACCGCGCCAAGGAGTTGTTCGGCGCGACGTATGCCAACGTCCAGCCGCACTCCGGTTCCCAGGCCAACATGGCCGTGTACTTCGCGGCCTGCGAGCCCGGCGACACCGTGCTCGGCATGGACCTGTCCCACGGCGGCCACCTGACCCACGGCTCCCCGGTCAACTTCTCGGGCAAGCTCTTCAACATGGTGCACTACGGCGTGGACAAGGAGACCCAGACCATCGACTACGACGCGGTCGAGGCCCTGGCCAAGGAGCACAAGCCGACCATGATCATCGCGGGCGCGTCCGCCTATCCGCGCATTATCGACTTTCCCCGTTTCCGTGCCATCGCCGACGAGGTCGGTGCCAAGCTCATGGTCGACATGGCCCACATCGCGGGCCTGATCGCGGCGGGCGAGCACCCCTCCTGCATCGAATACGCCCACTACACCACGACCACGACCCACAAGACCCTGCGCGGCCCGCGCGGCGGCATGATCCTGAGCTCCGAGGATCTGGGCCAGGAGCTCAACTCCAATATCTTCCCCGGCATCCAGGGCGGCCCGCTGATGCACGTCATCGCGGCCAAGGCCGTGGCCTTCGGCGAGGCCCTGTCGCCCGGTTTCGTGGAGTATCAGCAGCAGGTGGTCAAGAACGCCAAGCAACTGGCCGCCTCCCTGACCGAGGCGGGCTACAAGCTGGTCTCCGGCGGCACCGACAACCACATGATGCTGCTGGATCTGTCTGAAAAGGACTACACCGGCAAGGACGCCCAGATCGCCCTGGACAAGGCGGGCATCACGGCCAACAAGAACACCATCCCGTTCGAGACCAAGTCCCCGTTCCAGACCTCGGGTGTGCGCTTGGGCACTCCGGCCTTGACCACCCGCGGCATGATCGAAGAGGACATGATCGTGGTCGCCGAAGCCATCGTGGCCGCGCTCGACAACATGAGCGACGACAAGACCCTGGCCAACATCGCCGAAGAAGTGGAGGAGTTCGCCCGCGAATTCCCGCTCTTCGCCTGGTAGGCCGAGCCTGATACGCCTTTAAAAAGCCCCGGTCCGCGTGTGCGGACCGGGGCTTTTTTTGCCTCCGGCGGCCAGAGGGGGAACCTCTTGAGAGAGGTTCCCCCTCTGGACTCCCCCTCCAGAACTTTTTGTGGCCGCTCCGCGGGGTGCGGCGCCTTGAGGTGGGCTACCTCAGCGTCTGGCTCAAAAACTGCGTGAACCGGGCCCAGGACTTTTCGTCCGCGTCCTTGCGGTAGCGGTCCGTGCCCCAAACGGTGAAGGCGTGGGGCGCGCCGCCGTAGGTGGTCATTTCGTGAGGGATGCCCGTGGCCTCCAGTTCATTGGCCAGGGCCGCGAACTGGCTCATGGGCACGGACTGGTCGGCCGAGCCGTGGAAGACCAGGATGAAGCCCTTGGTGGACTTGTAGTCCTGGCCCTCGGGCGTGGCCAGGCCGCCGTGGAAGGTCACGAACGCCTTGAGGTTCACTCCGGACCGGGCCAGCTCCAGGACCGCCGTGCCCCCGAAGCAGTAGCCCATGGCCACGGCGTCGGCCAGGTTGGCACCCAGGTCGGCGGCCTTGTTCAGCCCGGCCATGAGCCGCGTGCGCATGGTCTGCCGGTCGGCGTACAGCTCGCCGGTCAGCCGCTTCTTGTCCTCAAGCTTGGTGGGACGCACGCCCTTGCCGTACAGGTCCACGGCGAACACGGCATAGCCCAGGTCCGCGAGCATCCCGGCCCGCTTCATTTCATAGTCGGTCAGCCCGTCCCAGTCGTGGACCAGGAGGACCAGCGGCGCCTTGGCCGCCGGGCTGATGTAATACCCCTCGAACGGCTCCCCGTCGATCTCGTAGTCCACCGTCCGCCCGTCCGCCGCCAGGGCGGTGTACGGAAGCAATAACAATGACAATATGATAAGTGATTTTTTCATGGCGTTCTCCTTGGCTTGGAAAGGGTCCAATACCGGGAGATTAGCACAGGTGGGGCGACAGGTGTGAGAAAAATCGGCAGGTCAGTATCGGGCCTCGATTTGCTGTATGGTGCCGTCCTCGTGCATTCCTCGCAGCGCTCGGTTGATTTTCTCCAGGACTTCCCGTCGGTCCAAGCACTTGGAAAAGCCGATGTAGTTGTCGTCGCGGACAAAAGGCGTGTCCAAGATGACGAACTGGTCGCGGTTTTCCATGAGCGTCTCGTCCCCGGCGATGGTCACGCGGACCGAGGCCTCGCCCGGACCGATCAAGGCCGCGTCGATGCGTCCGGCCAGGAGCATGCGCAGCCGGGAGGTTGCTCCGGAGTCCTCGCTGGGGGTGAATATCCTGTCCTTGGCCCGGTCGAACCCGTCGCCGTAGGAGGCCCCGCGCGTGACGCCCAGGGTCTTGCCCCTGAGATCCTCCATCGAGCGATAGGGGAACTCGTGCCCTTTGATGACCACCAGGCGCATCTCGTCCACGTACATGAGCTCGGAGAAGTCGAACAAGGCCTGGCGCTCCTTGTTCTTGGACAGGCCGAAGATGCCGCCCCGCGCATCCATGGCGTTCAGGTAGGCCCGTTTCCAGGGCATGAGCCGGAGGTCGACGGTCAGGCCGGAGCGCGTTTCGACCTCGTGCAGGATGTCCACCAGGATGCCCTTGGCACGGCCGTTTTCCATCCAGGATTTGGGCGGCTTGCTGTCGTTGCCGAAGATGACGATGGGGTCGGCGGCATGCGCGGGCGGAGCGGAGAGCTGGGCGACGAAGAGGGAGAGGAAGGCGAGGAGCAGGGTGAAGGGGCGCATGCGTCGTGTCCTGTGGGCCTATGGTCCCGGCGGCGTTTCCATGCCGCAGCCCGCGCACTGCCCGCAGCCTCGGGCCGAGCAGCCGGGGCTGACCTTGGCGGCCTTGGCGCGCTCCCATTCCTTCCACATATATTCGCGCCTGACGCCGATGTCCACGACCTCCCAGGGGAAGACCTCGTCCCGGCCGCGCTCGCGGTCCAGAATCCGCGCGGGGTCGCCGCCCCATATTTTGAGCGCTTTCTTCCAGCCGCCATGGTCGGCCGCCAGGAGGATGAATTCGGCCAGCTCCTCGCCGCCGCGCGCCAGCAGGCCCTGGAGCCGGGCCTGGAACGGGTCGTCGTGTTGCAGGGTCACGCCCTTGTAGGGCTTGGCCAGCTTCTCCAGGCTCTTCATGCGCGCGTTGAGGGCCTCCTCGGAGAGCATCGGGGCCCACTGGAACGGGGTGAACGGCTTGGGCACCAGGGAACTGACCCCGATGGTGATGCGCATGAACTGTTTCTTGCGTCCGCCGGGCTCCTCGCCGCGGATGCGCACGATCTCCGCCAGGAAGTCGGCCAGTTCCGCGTAGTCCTCGTCCGTCTCGCCGGGCCAGCCCGCAATCATGTAGATCTTGAGGTGGTTCACGCCGTAGCGGGCGCATAGCCGGACCGCGTTCAGAAAGTCCTTGGGGTCGAGCTTCTTGCTCATCATCCGCCTGAGCCGCTCCGAGGCCCCTTCCAGGGCCAGGGTGACGGTCCGGATGCCGCGCTCGCGCAGGTAGACGAGCAGCTCCTCGGTGATGCCGTCCGCGCGCATGGAGGAGAGGGAGAATTTCTTTTTGCGTTCGTGCAGCCACTTGAGGAACGGGAGCAGGTCGGGCCAGTCGGTCAGGGCCGTGCCCACCAGCCCCACCTTGGGCGGGTCGGCCAGCTCTACGATACGCTTGAGCTCGTCCAGGTCCGCGTGGCGCGGGGGGCGATAGATGTACCCCGCCGCGCAGAAGCGGCAGCCGTAGGGGCAGCCCCGGTTGACCTCCAGCAGCAGGGTGTCGCGGAAGGCCGCACGGCCCGAGATGAAGCAGGAAAACGCCGGGTCGGTCAGCGGACCCTGTCCGCCCGAGGTGACGCGCCTGACCGGGGTCCTGGAGCGGCCCGGCGCGTACACGCCGTCCATGTCCTTGACCGTTTCGAGGATGGTTTCCCGGTCCGCGCCGTCAAAGACCAGTCTGCGCAGGGTATCGAAAAATTGGAGAAATCGGTCGTCGGCCTCGCCCACCCAGAAGCAGTCCACGAACGGGGCGATGGGCGCCGGGTTGAGAAAGGCCACCGGCCCTCCGGCCACGACCAGGGGAAGAGATGGGCGTTCCGCCGCAAGCGGCGGAACGCCCGCTGCCAGGAGCGTTCGAGGAAGGCTGAGGAAATCCTCCTCGAACGTGATGCTCCAGGCTATTACAGGGAATGAGGATAGTGGGCTGTTCGATTCGCGCGTACGGGGCTCCGCGCCCTCGGTGGTACCGAGCTTGTCGGGAAAGACCCGCTCCACGGCCAGCCCCGGCGCTTCGGCCAGGGCCCGGTATACGGACTGCCAGCCGAGCGCGGACAGGGCCGCCTTGTCGCCTCCGGGGACGGCCAGCGCCACGGGCAGCCGGCCGCCGAGGTCGGGAGCAGGGGGCTCCGACACGCCATGATACAGGGTACGGGTACCGATGAGGGCACCCCCTTACACGCGCCGCATATCGCGTCTAGTCCACGTTCTTGCGGATGAACGCGGGAACGTCGAGGTTGTCTTCCTCGAAGATGAACTCCTCCTCGCCGGGACCGGCCACGGCGCGCTGGGAGACCTGTCGGGAGGGCAGGTCCGTGGTGTTCAGTTCGCCGCCCGCCTTGCGCAGGTAGGCCGGAATGTTGCGGTCCGTGTTCAGGACCCGCTGGTGCCCGGCGCGGCGCGGCTGCTCGGCGGACTTGTTCACGCCGCGGGGTCCGAGCAACAGCAGCTTCTGCTGTTCGGCCTTGGACAGGGCCGGTTCCGGCTCCTCCATGGCGGGCTCGATGCCCGTGGCGATGACGGTGATGCGCATTTCGTCGCCCGCGTCCGGGTCGAAGACCGTGCCGAAGAAGATCTCGGCGTCGTCGTGGGCTTCCTTGTAGATGATGTCCGCGGCTTCGGAGACCTCGTCGATGAGCATGTCCGGGCCGCAGGTGATGTTGATGAGCACGCCCTTGGCGCCCTCGATGGACACGTCCTCCAGCAGCGGGGAGGTGATGGCCTTCATGGCCGCCTCCTTGGCCCGGGATTCGCCCGAGGCGATGCCGGTGCCCATGAGGGCCATGCCGGAGTTGGACATGGCCGCCTTGACGTCGGCGAAGTCCAGGTTGATCAGGCCGTGCACGGTGATCAGGTCGGCGATGCCCTTGACCGCGTAGTAGAGGACCTCATCGGCCTTCTTGAGCATGTCCGAGAAGGACGCCTTCTTGGCGGCCAGTTGGAGCAGGCGGTCGTTGGGGATGGTGATGATGGAGTCGACCACGTCGGCCAGGGCGCGGGTGCCCTCCTCGGCCTGTTCCAGGCGGCGTTTGCCCTCGAAGTAGAAGGGCTTGGTCACGACGCCGACGGTCAGCGCGCCGAGCTCCTTGGCCACCTGGGCCACCACCGGAGCGGAACCGGTGCCCGTGCCGCCGCCCATGCCGGCGGTGATGAAGACCATGTCCGAGCCGTCCAAGGCCTCGCGGATCTGGTCCATGGACTCCATGGCAGCGGACCGGCCGATCTCGGGGTTGGCGCCCGCGCCGAGCCCCTTGGTCAGCTTTTCGCCGATCTGGATCTTGTGTTCGGCCAGGGACTTGTGGATGTCCTGGCTGTCGGTGTTGGCAACGATGAACTTCACGCCCTTGAGCGCGGACTGGATCATGTTGTTGACCGCGTTTCCGCCGCCGCCGCCACAACCCACGACCTTGATTTTGGCGTTGGTTTCATGTTCGATTTCGAAATATTCCATTTCCGTGTCCTCCTCAGTTTGTTCCCTGTTGAGCGTTTCCCTGTATCCTCAAAATCACTTCCCGTTTATGCGATGTCCGAGAACCACTTCTTCATCCTGCCGACGATGCGGTCGAAGCCGGAGTCGTCGCGGATCTTGAAGGGCCGGACCTTGTTGTGCAGGCCTTCCTCTTCGGCCCCGTGGAGCAGCAGCCCCACGGCCGTGGCGTACTTGGGACTTCTGACCTCCTCGGCCAGGCCGCCGATGCCCTCGGCCGGAATGCCGATGCGCACCGGCAGGTCGAAAATCTGTTCGGCCAGCTCCTGCATGCCGTCGATGAGCACGGTGCCGCCGGTCAGGACCACGCCCGCGGCGATCATGTTCTTGAACCCGGACTTGATCAGCTCCTGGTCCACCAGGGCGAGGATCTCCTCGCAGCGGGGCTCGCAGATCTCGGCCAGGACGCGTTTGCTCATCTTGCGCGACTCGCGG
Organism: Pseudodesulfovibrio sp. 5S69; assembly: GCF_037094465.1. NCBI lineage: Bacteria > Pseudomonadati > Thermodesulfobacteriota > Desulfovibrionia > Desulfovibrionales > Desulfovibrionaceae > Pseudodesulfovibrio > Pseudodesulfovibrio methanolicus. Next base: position 4,023,474 of record NZ_CP146609.1, on the reverse strand, counting down.
CCGCCCACGCTCGGGACCTCGATGATCTCCTCGCTGGTGACCAGGTCGGCCATGGCGCAGCCGTAGTCCATCTTGATCTTCTCGGCGGACATCATCGGCGTGCGCAGCCCGTAGGCAATGTCGTTGGTCAGGTTGTGGCCGCCCAGCGCCAGCACACTGGTGTGCTTGATGGAATCCTTGGAGAAGACCGCGATGTCCGTGGTCCCGCCGCCGATGTCCACCAGGGCCACGCCGATCTCGCGTTCCTCGGCCGAGAGCACGGCCTTGGATGAGGCCAGGGACTCCAGGACGATGTTGGAAACGTCCAGGCCGGAGCGGTTGCAGGAGCGGATGATGTTCTGGGCCGAGGTCACCGCGCCGGTGACGATGTGGACCTTCACTTCCAGGCGCACCCCGGCCATGCCCAGCGGATCGGCGATGCCGCGCTGGTCGTCGACGATGAATTCCTGGGGCAGGGTGTGCAGCACCTCGCGGTCCATGGGGATGGCGATGGCCTTGGCCGCCTCGATGACCCGGTCCACGTCGCGCTGGGTCACTTCGCCGCCCTTGACCGCGATGACGCCGTGGGAGTTGAAGCCCTGGATATGGCTGCCCGCGATGCCCGCGTACACGGTGCGGATGTCGCAACCGGCCATGAGCTCGGCGTCCTCCAGGGATTTCTTGATGCACTGGACGGTCTTCTCGATGTTGACGACCACCCCCCGGCGCAGCCCCGTGGAGGGAGCGGTGCCGATGCCGATGATGTCGACGCCGTTATCAGTGGCCTCGCCGACCACGGTGCATATTTTGGTGGTGCCCACGTCCAAGCCCACTATGAGATCGTTTCTAGCCATACTGACTCCTCTGTTGTTCCCTGTGAGATATTGTCGGGCGCTAACCCGCTGCCGGGTGTTCGCGCTTCTGTATCCAGATCTTGTCGCCGCTGGCCGCGATAATGGCCGCGTCGTTAAATTCGTTGCGCCGCATGAGGTCGCGCCAGACCACCTTGAGCCGCTCCAACTGGACCTCCCAGCGGTCCATGGACAGTTTCACGGTCAGCCCCTTGCCGCCCGCCGCGCTGTCCAGGTAGATCTCGAGTTCGTGGGCGCTGGTCAGCTTGATCCAGGCGGTCTGGGCCTGGGTGAAGGGGGTCTGTTGGTCGGCCATCTTCTTGAGGATGCCGGTCAGGACCTCGGGGCCGTCGGGCAGGTTCTCGGCCACGCTCAGGATGGGCAGGGAAGCCTGCTCGCCGGGGTGCATGGGCGCGATGACCCGGCCCTCGGCGTCCGCGAAATACAGGCCGTCGCCCTGGCGCACCCAGAAGGCCGGGACCTTCTCGCGCACGTCGATCAAAAGCCGGTTGGGCAGCTCGCGGCGTACGGTCACGGAGTCGATCCAGGGGTTGGCGTCGAGCCGGTTCTTGACCTCGCCCACGTTCATGTTCAGGCAGTTGAGGCCGAGCTCCACCTTGGCGCTCTTGAGGATGTCCTCGTAGCTCAGCCGGTCGTTGCCCGCCACGCGGATGTCCTTGAGGTCGAAATAGGGGTGCACGGTGATATAGCGGTACCCGTAGAGCAGCCCCACGCCGAGCACGGCCACCACGGACAGCGCCAGGCTAAGCATGACCATGCGGACCATGAACCGTCCCGCTCCGGCCAGTCTGCGCGGGGATCTCTCCCTCGTCAGCAGGGGGTTCGCGGGTTTTCTGCGCTTGCGGGAGTTGCCGCGGGCGGTGCGCTTTCCGCCGATGTTCAGGCGGCTCTGTTTGCCCATGGTCAGGGTGCTCACAGTACGATGACCTCCGGTTCGAGAGTTATGCCGAATTGTTCCTTGACCCGCTTGCGGCCCATGTCCATGAGGGCGAGCGCGTCGGCGGCCTTGCCGCCGCCCAGGTTGACGAGAAAATTCGCGTGCACGTCCGAAAAGGCCATGTGCCCCAGGCGCACGCCCTTGAGACCCGCCTTGTCCAGGAGTCTGCCCGCGCTCTCGTCCGGCGGGTTCTTGAACACGCAGCCCGCGGTCCGGGCCGCGACCGGCTGGGCGGCCTTCTTCTTTTCGTAGACGTCGCGCATGGACAGGCGCACGGCCTTGGGGTCGGATTCCCGGAGGGCCAGCTCCACTTCCCAGACCAGGCACTTGCCCGGCAGCTTCACCGGGGAGAAGTGGCGGTAGTCGAAGATGCACTGGTTGCGGTCCAGCCAGGCCAGCCCGCCGGACGGGGACCAGATCCGTACCCGGGTGACCAGGTCGCCGATCTCCACGCCGTAGGAGCCCGCGTTCATGGCCACGGCTCCGCCCACGGTGCCGGGGATGCCGGTCATGCCCTCCAGGCCCGTGAAGCCCGCCTTCTGCGCCCAGCCGAGCAGGCCGGGCAGCCTCAGTCCCGCGCCGCAGCGGACGATGAGGGCCGACCCGTCGCGCTCCACGCGCTCGGGGCCGGGGCAGTCGGCCACGCGGACCAGGGCCAGCTCCAGGGGATCGTCCCCGGCCAGCAGGTTGCTGCCCGCGCCGATGACGAACGGCGGCAGGGTCTCCCTGGTCAGGAAGGCCGAGAGTTCGTCCAGGTCGGCCTCTTCGCGCACCACGGCCTCGACCACGGCGGGGCCGCCGAGGCGCAGGGTGGTCCGCTCCGAGAGCAGGGGATTGGCGATCAGTTCAAGCGGCATCCTACAGCTCCTCGTCTCCGCCGCCGTCTTCACGGCCGTCTTCCTGTTCGAGCCAGTTCTCGCCGATCTTCCAGATGGAGCCCGCGCCCTGGGTCATGAACAGGTCGCCGGGCCTGAGAATGTCCTTGAGGCGTTTTTCCAGGGACTCGAAGTCAGGGAAGAACTGCACCTTGGTTTCGGAGACCTGTTTGATGCCCTGGGCCAGGGACAGGCCGGATACGCCGGGAATGGGGGACTCCGAGGCCGGATAAATCTCGGTCAGCAGCAGCAGGTCCGCGTCGCCGAAGGCCTTGCAGAACTCGCCGAACAGGGCCTGGGTGCGCGAGAAACGGTGGGGCTGGAAGGCGACCACCAGCCGCCGGTCCGGGTAGCACTCCTTGGCCGTGCGCAGGTTGGCCATGATCTCGGCCGGGTGGTGGCCGTAGTCGTCGACCACGATGACGCCCTTTTTCTCGCCCTTGCGCTCGAAGCGCCGCCCCACGCCGCCGAAGTTGCCCAGCCCCTTGATGATCTCATCCTTTTCCAGGCCGACCTCCAGGGCCACGCCGATGCAGGCCAGGGCGTTGAGCACGTTGTGCGTGCCGGGCTGGGCCACGGTGACCTCGCCCCACTCCTCGCCGTCGAGCCAGACCTTGAACAGGGAGCGCAGGTGGGAGCTGATGATCTCGCCCCGAAGCTTGTTCTGCTTGCCCAGGCCGTAGGTCAGGTAGGGGCGCTTGATCAGCGGGAGCAGCCGCTGTACGCCCTCGTCATCGCCGCAGACCACGTTCATGCCGTAGAACGGGGCGGAGTTCATGAAGCGCATGAACGACAGGTCGATGGCGTCCTGGTTGTCGTAGAAATCCATGTGGTCCTTGTCGATGTTCGTGACCACGGTGATGATCGGCGCCAGACGCAGGAAGGAGCCGTCCGACTCGTCGGCCTCGGCGATGAGGTAGTCGCCCTCGCCGAGCCGCGCGTTGGCCCCGTAGGTGTTCAACCGCCCGCCGATGATGACCGTCGGATCGAGGCCCGCCTCGGTGAAGATGGTCGCCAGAAGCGACGTGGTGGTCGTCTTGCCGTGGGTTCCGGCCACGGCGATGCCGGTCTTCAGGCGCATCAGCTCGGCCAGCATCTCGGCGCGGGGGATGATCGGGATGCCGCGTTCCCTGGCCTCGACCAGCTCCGGGTTCTTGTCCGGGATGGCCGTGGACTTGATGAGCACGTCGGCCTCGCCCACGTTGTCGGCCCCGTGGCCGATGTAGACCGTGGCCCCGAGCTTCTCCAGCCGCCGCACCGCGGCCGACGCGGACAGGTCCGAGCCGGTGATCTTGAAGCCCATGTTGATGAGCACCTCGGCTATGCCGTTCATGCCCGAGCCGCCGATGCCGACCATGTGGATGCTGTTCACCCTGGCCCGCATGGCCGGGCAGGCCTCCCCGCCCACGGTCAGATAGGGTCCCTGTGCTGCCATAATTTATAACTCCTGCCCGGCTATGGCGGCCAACCCGGCCACGATGTCCCGCGCCGCGTATTGGCTGGCCATACCTTTGGCCGCTGTTTCCATTGATTCGAGCCGACCGCGGTCGGCGAGCAGTTCGAGCACGCGGTCGGCCAGGGACGCGCCGCTCAAGCCCGACTGGGGCAGCAGCACGGCCGCGCCGATGTCCGACATGGCGCGCGCGTTCATTGTCTGATGGTCGTGGGTGGCCTGGGGGAAGGGCACGAAGATGGCCGGAGCCCCCGCCGCCGCGATTTCGAAGACCGTGGACGCCCCGGACCGGCAGATCACCAGATCGCAGGCCGCGTATTCGGCGCCCATGTCGTCGATGAATTCCCGGACCTGTGCCGGGTCCGCGCCCGCGGCCCGGTAGGCTGCGCGTACGCGGGAAAAGTCGATCCGGCCCGCCTGGTGAACCAGTTCCACCCCGGCCTCCATGAGCTGGGGCAGGGCCTCGATGACCGCGTCGTTGATGGGTCGGGCGCCTTGGCTGCCGCCGAAGACGAAAAGCCGCTTGCCCGCGGTCCGGCCTCGCCGCCGTTCGCCCGCCTTGAAGATCTCGGGCCGCACCGGATTGCCGGTCAGGAAGGTCTTGTCGGCCGGGAACACGCCCATGGTGTCCGGGAAGCTCAGGAAAATCCGCTTGACCATCTTGCCCAGGACCTTGTTGGTCACGCCGGGCACGGAGTTCTGCTCGTGCACGGCCGTGGGAATACCAAGGATGCGCGCGGCCAGTACCGGGCAGAAGCCCGCATACCCGCCAAAGCCGATGACCGCCTCGGGCCGAAACCGCCAGACTTCGTACAGTGCTTTGGGGATGCCCGTGCCCAGCCAGCCCAGGCCGGACAGGACGCCGGGGACGCCCCGGCCCATGACCCCGCTGGCGGGCAGCTCCAGGAACTCCAGGCCGTGCCTGCGGGCCAGTTCGCCCTCCACGCCGGGGCCGCCCATGAACAGGATGCGCACGCCCTTGTTGTACTCGCGCAGGGCCGTGGCCACGGCCAGGGCCGGGAATATGTGGCCGCAGGTGCCGCCGGTGGTCAGAACGACGCGGTTCAGGCTCATGCCTTCACCCTCCGGGAGAGGTTGAGCAGGATGCCCGCGCAGATGAAGGACACGATGAGGCTCGATCCGCCGTAGGAGATAAACGGCATGGCCACGCCCTTGGGGGGAACGGTACCCAGCACCACGGCCAGGTTCAGGACCATGCCGAGCGCCAGGATCAGGGTCGTGCCGAAGGCCGTGAAGCGGTCCTGCAGGTCCTCCAGCTTCAAGGCGATGCGGAAGGCCCGGAACAGGAACAGCCCGACCAGGATGAAGAACAGGGACATGCCCACGAAGCCGAGCTCCTCGCCGACCACGGCCATGATGAAGTCGTTGTGCGCCTCGGGCAGGAAGAAGAGCTTGCACTGGCCCGCGCCGATGCCGGTGCCGAAGATCTTGCCCGAGCCGAAGGCGTAGAGGGACTGGACCAGTTGGTAGCCCTCGTTCTGGGCCACCTCGAAGGGGTGCCGGAAGGCGGTCCAGCGCTTGACCCGGTAGGGCGAGGAGGAGATGAGCATCCAGCCCGCGCCCCCGGCGGAGATGAGCGAGATGAACAGGTAGCTGAACCGGGTGCCGCCCGCCAGACACATGAAGAAGAGCAGGCCGCACATGACCACGGCCCCGCCGAAGTCCGGCTGGAGCAGGAGCAGGCCGCAGAGCAGGCCCGTGACCATGAAGGGCGGCAGGAAGCCGACCGAGAAGGTCCGGACCAGGTCCTGCTTGCGGGCGAAGAAGTAGGCCAGGTACAGGACCAGGGCCACCTTGGCGTATTCCAGGGGCTGGACGTTGACCGGGCCGATGCGCACCCAGCGGCTGGCCCCGTTGACGCTGGCCCCGAGCGGGCTGATGCACAGGGCGAGCAGAACGATGGCCAGCCCGACCCAGAAGTAGGTCAGGGAGTAGATGGCCTTGCGGGGAATCTGGACGAGGGCGGCCATGATCACGATGCCCGTGCCCGTGAACATCAGTTGGCGCTTGAAGAAATAGTAGGTGTCGCCGTAGATGCGCTCGGCCATGATGCCCGAGGAGGACAGGACCATGATCAGGCCGAACCCGGCCAGCATCAGGGTGGCGGTCAGCAGCCAATAGTCCATGCGGCCCTTTTCGCCGCCTTTCTTGCCGTTCAGCGAGCTAGCCATCGAGCCCCTCCACCGCGCGTTTGAAATCCGCGCCGCGCTCGGCCATGTTCTTGTACTGGTCGAAGCTCGACGTGGCCGGGGAGAGCAGGACCACGTCGCCCGGCGCGGCCAGCGAGGCCTGCCGTCTGACGGCCGCTTCCAGGGTCTCGTCCCAGGTCACGGAAAAATGTCTGCCCAGCTCGGGCTCCAGGATGTCGCGCGAGCCGCCGAACAGCCCGACCGCCGCCACGCGGCCCTCGATGCCCTGGGCGAATTTGGCCACGTCGCCGCCCTTCCACACGCCGCCCATGAGAATGCGCACCGGGCGCTCGAAGGCGTGCACCGCGGCCTCGGCCGCGTCCAGGGTGGTGGCCTTGGAGTCGTTGACGTAGAGCACGCCGTTTTTTTCGACCACGGGCTCGATGCGGTGGGGCAGGGGACGGAACGCGCGGATGGCCTCGGCGGCCTGTTCCTCGCTGACCCCGAACCGCTTCACGGCCTGCCAGGCGGCCTCCACGTTGGAGCGGTTGTGCTCGCCCAACAGGTGCGGGGCCTCGAACCGGGAAGTCGGGCCGAACCACTCGATGTGCGCGCCGGTGAAGGTGCGGCCGTCGAGCAGGGGGTGCAGGGACTCGTGCAGGAGCGCGGTATCGTCCAGGGTCATGCGGCTGAACAGGTGCAGCTTGGCGTCCAGGTATTCGTCCAGGTCCTCGTGGTAGTCCAGGTGGTTGGCGGAAAAATTCAGGAACACGCCGACGTGCGGCTTGAACAGGCGGCAGTTCTGCAACTGGAAGCTGGAGACCTCCAGCACGATGATCTCGGCGGGCTCCATGTCCAGGAGGTATTCGCACAGGGGCACGCCGATGTTCCCGCCGGTGAACACGCGGCGGCCGGATTTCTCCAGGATTTCGGAGATCAGCGTGGTGGTCGTGGTCTTGCCGTTGGACCCGGTTACGGCCAGGATCGGGGCCTCGATGAACCAGGAGGCGAGCTCCAGCTCCGAGACCAGGTTGCGGGCCGGGATGCCTTCAAGCACCGGGGCGAGCTTGCGCACCGGCACGCCGGGGGAAAAGACGATCATGTCCGCGTCCGCGAAGTGCGCCTTCTCGTGGGGACCGGTGACCAGCTCCGCCTTGCCCTTGAGCGGGCCGAGCTTCTCTTCGCCGACCGTTTCGTCGCGGTCGACCACGCGCACTTTCGCCCCGAGCACGTCCAGAAGCCGGGCGGCGGCCAGGCCGGACTTGCCGGTGCCGACGACCACGGCCTGCTTGCCGGTGAGGATGGCCTCGTTGATGAAGTTGCGGACGATGCGGTTCACGGCGGCTACCTCAGTTTCAGCGTGGACAGGGCCATCAGGGCCATGAGTATGGACAGGATCCAGAAGCGGACGATGATCTTGGATTCCGGGATGCCCTTGAGTTCGAAATGGTGGTGCAGGGGGGCCATCTTGAAGATGCGCTTGCCCCCGGTGAGCTTGAAGTAGCCGACCTGCAGGATGACCGACAGGGTCTCGAAGACGAACACGCCGCCGACGATGGCCAGGAGCAGCTCCTGCTTGGCCAGCACGGCCACGAAGCCCAGCGCCCCGCCGAGGCCGAGCGACCCGACGTCGCCCATGAAGACCTGGGCCGGGTGGGCGTTGAACCACAAGAAGCCCAGCCCCGCGCCGACCATGGCCCCGCAGAAGACCGTGACCTCGCCGATGCCCTGGATGTTCTGGACCTGGAGGTATTCGGCCATGGTCGCGTGGCCGGACACGTAGATGAAGATGGCGAAGCAGGCCATAGCCACGACCATGGGCCCGATGGCCAGCCCGTCCAGCCCGTCGGTCAGGTTGACCGCGTTGGACGCGCCGACCATGACCACCAGGGCGAAGGGCAGGTAGAACCAGCCGAGGTCCGGGTTGAAATTCTTGAAGAACGGCACGGACAGCCGGGTGGAGTAGGCCGGTTCGCTGATGAGCAGGGCGATGGCCGTGGCCGCCACCAGGCATTGCAGGGTGAACTTGGCCTTGGCCGACAGCCCCTTGTTCCGCCGCTTGACCACCTTGATGTAGTCGTCGGCGAAGCCGATGGCGCTGAACCCGGTGAAGGCCAGCAGGGTCAGCCAGACGTAGACGTTGGTCAGGTCGGCCCAGAGCAGGGTGGAGATGCCCACGGAGAACAGGATCATGATCCCGCCCATGGTCGGCGTGCCCTGCTTGGCCTGGTGCCGGGGCCCGTCCTCGCGGATGTACTGGCCGCACTTGATCCGGGTCAGCCAGCGGATCATGGCCGGGCCGAACAGAATGGAGATGATCAGCGCGGTGAGCAGGGCCCAGACCGAGCGGAAGGTGATGTACCTGAAGACGTTGAGGACGCCCACGTCCGTGCTGAGCGGGACGAGCAGGTTGTAGATCACAGGGCGCCTCCCCGCGGCTCGGCGTTCAGCTCGCGGCACAGGGCGTTGGCCAGAAGCTCCATCTTCAGGGAGCGGGACCCCTTGACCAGGATCACGCCCTCGGTGATGCACAGCTCACGCCACGCCTCGATGAATTCGTCCGGGTCCCCGGCCCGGCGCATGAACCCGCCGAAGCCGCGTTCCACGTCCAGGAAGTGGTCGCCCTTGTAGAAGACCATCGCGGGCGCGACCTCGCGGAGCACGTGCCCGAGTTCCTCGTGGCGGTCCATGGCCTCCTTGCCGAGCTCGCGCATGTCGCCGAGGACCAGGATCAGGGGCCGCTCGCCGGCCATCTCGCGGGCGGTGCGCACGGATTTGGCCATGGACAGGGGATTGGCGTTGTAGGTGTCGTCGATGACCGTGATGCCCTTGCCGATTTTGCAGCAGAAGCGTTGCGGGTCCGCAGTCATGGCATGTACCCCTTCGACCACGTCGTCGCGGGACAGGCCCAGGCAGTGGGCGGCCGCGGCCACGCAGGCCAGGTTTTCAGCATAGTGGACCCCGCAGAACGGGGCGGTCAGCTCGCCGTCGCCGTCCGGGGTCTTCAGCCGGAAACGGCCCTGCCCATCGGGGGTCGCCCCGAGGAACACGGCGAAAAAGTCGGTGTCGGCATCGTCCCGGCCCGAGAAGCCCACGGGCGCGTCGATCAGTTCCAGGGCCGCGTTCCAGAGCAGCGGGTAGTCCTTGCAGACCACGGCCCGGCCGCCCTGGCGCAGGTAGCGCAACAGGCCGGTCTTGGCGCTGGCCACGCCCGCCTCGTTGCCGAGTCCTTCCAGATGGCCGGGACCGACGTTGGTGATGATCGCCAGGTCCGGGCTGGCCACCGGGGCCAGCTCTTCCATGTCGCCGAGGCGGGAGATGCCCAGCTCCATGATCCACAACTCCTGGTCGGCCGAGGCCTTGAGCATGGACACGGGCAGGCCGATCTGGTTGTTGAAATTGCGGTAGTTCTTGGCCGTGGAGAACGTGCGCGAGGCCACGCCGTAGAGCATTTCCTTGACCGTGGTCTTGCCCGCCGTGCCGGTCACGGCCACGAGCTTCGCCCCGCAGGTGTCGCGCCAGCAGGCGGCCAGCCTGCCCAGGGCGGCCGTGGTGTCGCGGACCATGATCACCGGAGCGTCGGGTTTTTCGATCATGCGCGAGGCGACGACGGCGCATGCCCCGCTTGCGGCGGCCTGGGCGGCAAACTCGTGGCCGTCGAAATTCTCGCCCGCGATGCAGAAAAAGAGATCGCCGGGCTCCACGGTGCGGGAGTCCGTCTTCACCTCGGTGACCACGGTCTCCTCGAATCCCTCGTCGGCCAGGGTGCCGAGGCAGCGTGCGACTTCAGCCAGGGTCAGGTTCACGAATACACTTCCTCGATGGCCTTGAGCGCGGCTTCCCTGTCCGAGAAGTGGCGCTTGGTGGTGCCGATGATCTGGTAGTCCTCATGCCCTTTGCCCGCGATGAGCAGGGCGTCGCCCGGCTCCATCTCGGCCACGGCCATTTTGATGGCCTCGGCCCGGTCCGGATTCTCCATGACGCGCTTGGCCCCGGCCAGCCCGGGGCGGGCGTCGTCCATGATCGCGGCCGGGTCCTCGGTGCGCGGGTTGTCCGAGGTCAGGACCGCTACGTCGGCGAAGCGGGCCGCAGACGCGGCCATGAGCGGGCGCTTGGTCCGGTCGCGGTCGCCGCCGCAGCCGAACACGGTGATCAGCCGCTTGAAATCCAGCTTCTTCAGGGCGCCCTGCACGTTCTCCAGGGCGTCCGGGGTGTGGGCGTAGTCCACGAAGATGTCCAGGTTGCGATCGTTCATGACCCGCTCCAGGCGTCCGGGCACGCCGGGGAAGGTGGACAGCCTGCGCATGTCCCGGCAGTTCAGGCCGAGTTGCAGCCCCACGGCCTGGGCGGCCAGCAGGTTCATGGCGTTGAACGCGCCGACCAGCGGGGACTCGATCACCCAGCTCTTGCCCTTGAAGGAGGTCTCGATCTCCATGCCCTGGCCGGTCATGGACAGGATGCGCCCCTGGACCAGGGGCCGGTCGCCGACTTCCTGTCCCACCAGGGAGGTCTCGCCGATGCCGTAGCCGATGCCGCCCTCGCACTCCTTGAGCAGGCGGCGGCCGTAGGGGTCGTTGAAATTGATCACCCCCGCCTTGTTCGGGCGCGGGTATTCGGCGAAGAGCTTGGCCTTGGCCCGGAAATAGGTCTCCATGTCGCCGTGGTAGTCCAGGTGGTCCTGGGTCAGGTTGGTGAACACGGCGGCGTCGAAGTCCAGCCCGGCCACGCGGTACTGGTCCAGGGCGTGGGAGGAGACCTCCATGACGGCCACGTCCACGTCCGCCTTCTTCATGTTGAAGAGCAGTTCATGGATCATCCAGCAATCCGGGGTGGTCAGCGGGGCGTCCATCATGAAGCCGGGCCAGCGGTAGTTGACCGTGCCGAGCACGCCCACCTTGAGGCCGCTCTGGGCCAGCAGGTGCTCGATGATGTAGGAAGTGGTCGTCTTGCCGTTGGTCCCGGTGACGGCCACCAGCTTGAGGTCGCGGTCCATGACCTGGAAGTGGGCCCGGGCCAGCTCGCCCAGGGCGATGGCCGGGTTGTCGACGTACACGGCCAGGGCCTTCTTTTCGACCACCGGGGCGACCAGGTCGCGGGCCGCCTCCGGGACCACGATGTAGCGCGCGCCGTTGTCCAGCGCGTTCGGGATGTAGTCGATGCCGCGCACGGCCGTGCCGGGCATGGCCACGAAGCACTCACCGTCCTGTATCTTGCGCGAATCCGTGCGCACGACCAGCCCTTTTTTCGCCTTTTCCAACAGGGTCTCGAAATCCATGACGCCCCGTACCTTTTCCTTTTCGCTATGAGAGCCAGAGAACAAAAACATCATCCGCTCCCTCCTTGGTGCGGTTTCCGGGCCAGGGCTGCCCCGCCGCGGGCTCCTGGCGCTTGACCGTCATCCCCTGCCCCTTGAGCACGGGGACGATCCCCATCCGGGCCAGGGTCTCGATCGCCCGGCGCACGGGCATGCCCTGGATATCCGGGACCATGCCGTCGTCGATGCGGGCCACGGGCGCGGGCACGGCCCGGGTCAACGGCTCGTCCGCCCGGCTGTCCACGGCGGCGTTGTCCTCGGCCCCGGCATGCAGGGTCTCGGACAACTGGTTATGGTAGGCCAGGGTACGCACGGCCACCTCGCGGCAGACCGGGGCCGCGACCATGGAGCCGTAGTTGGCCTTCTGCGGCTCGTCGATCATGGTCAGGACCATGAGCTCCGGATTCTCGGCCGGGACCAGGGCCACGAAGGAGGACAGGTACTGGTCGCCGTAGCCCCCCTGCCTGGAGGCCTTCTGGGCGGTGCCGGTCTTGCCCGCCATGGTGATGCCCTCGATGCGCGCGCTGCGGCCCGTGCCGTCCTCCTGGACGACCTCCTCCATCATCTTGAGAACCGTGGCCGCGGTCTCCGGGGTGAAGACCTGGATGGAGGCGTTCTTGCGCGCTTCCTTGGGACTCAGGATGAGGTTCAGGTCGCGGGTGGCCCCCTGGTTGGCCAGGCAGAGGAAGGCGTGGGCCAACTGCACGGCGGTCACGCCGATGGACTGGCCGAAGCTGATGCAGGCCAGGTCCACGGAGGTCCAGGACCCCGGCGGCCGGAGGATGCCCGAGGACTCGCCGGGCAGGCCGAGATGGGTCTTCTCACCGAAACCGAGTTTGGTCAAATAGTCGTAGTACACGCCCGAGCCGAGGTTCATGCCGATCTTGGCCGAGCCGATGTTCGAGGAGTAGCGCAGGACCTTGTGGGCCGGGAGCCATCTGGAGGGGTGGGTGTCCCGGATGACCCGGCGGGCCACCGTCCAGCGGCCGTTCTCGCAGTCGATCAGGGTGTCCGGGGTGATGGTCCCCTCCTGGATGGCGGCGGCGAACAGGAACGGTTTCATGGTCGAGCCGGGCTCGTAGATGTCGGTCAGGGGCCGCAAGCGGCGCTGGGACGGCCTGGACGAGCGCACCGTGTTCGGGTTGAAGAACGGCTCGCTGGCCATGGCCAGGATGTCGCCGGACTTGACGTCCACCACCAGGACGATGCCCGCTTTGGCCTCGTACTTGGCGATGGAGTCGGCCAGGGCCTGCTCGGCGGCGTGCTGGATGTGGGTGTCGATGGTCAGTTGCACGTCCTGGCCGTTGACGTCCATCTCCCGGCCGTGGGCGTCCAGGTAGAGGAGCCGGCCCGTGGCGTCGCGATGGACCACGAACTCGGCCTTGCTCGGGGCGAGCCGCTTGTTGAAGACGCGCTCGATGCCCTCGCGGCCCCGGCCGTCGATGTCGGTGAAGCCGAGCAGTTGCCCGGCGAGATGCCCGTTGGGATAGATGCGGGAATATTCCGTGGTCAGGCGGATGCCCTTGAGATCGGCCCGGTTCAGGGCGGCGGCCTCGCGGTCCGTGACCTGCCGTTTTATCCAGATGAATTTCTTGCGCGATTTGAGCTTGCGGTAGACCTCGCGGCGGGACAGCTTGAGGTCCCGGGACAGGGTGTCGGCGGCCACGTCCACGTTTTCGATTTCGTAGGGGCGGGCGAACACGGACTGGGCTTCCACGGACGTGGCCAGCATCTCGCCGTTGCGGTCGAAGATGCGGCCCCGCTCGCCGTATTCGTATTCGGCGGCGCGGCTCTGCCTGGAGGCCTGATCGGCCAGGTCGTCGCCGTCATGGAGCTGCACCCATCCGGTGCGCACCCACAGAGCACCGAGCGCGATCGAGAAGAGGGCCATGACGAACCCCATCTTGATCCCGCTGTGATCCGTGCGCCTTGTCTTGTCCGTTGCCATCGTATTCCCTGTTTCCCACTATGGCGGCGCGTTGTATGGCTCAATGCGCGTCGCTATTGCGAGGCAATGCGCCGTATCTGACCCGGCGCCGCCACTCCCAGGCCGAGTTGGCCCGCGAGCTTTTTCAGCCTGTAGGGCGAAACTAGGTTGTTCCTCTCAACCGTCAGTTTCGCGGCCAGATCCTCTTTCCGGCCCAGGCTCTGCTCCATCTTGCGCAGGTCGTATGCCAGATCCATGCGCTCGATGTTCAACCAGACCGCTCCCAAACCGAGGCACAGCGCCATGCCCAAAAGGCCCAGCACCATCCAGAGGAGCGTCTTGTCGGTCTTGCTCATGCTTCTTCTCCGTCGGGTCCGAGCCTCTCCGCCACCCGGAGCTTGGCGCTCCTGGCGCGGGGGTTCGCGTCCCGCTCGGCATCCGAGGCGGCCTCCGGTTTTCTGGTCAGCACTTTTATCTCGGGCACTCCGCCGCAGGTGCAGTGGAGTTGGTGCGGGGGGCATTTGCACCCCTTGGCGGCATCCCGAAATGCGTGCTTCACGGCCCTGTCCTCCAGGGAGTGAAACGAGATTATGGCCAGCCTCGCGCCCGGTTGCAGGCGTCCGACTATGGTTGCAAGGTAATGTTCAAGTTCCTCAGTTTCCCTGTTGACCGCTATGCGCAGTCCCTGGAAGGTCCGGGTTGCCGGGTGGTTGCGGGCCGTATGCCGCATCTTCGGCGGGTAGGCCAGCCGCACTATCTCGGCCAGCCGGAGCGTCCTCGTGATCGCTCCCTTTTCCCGTTCCCTCACTATTGCGGACGCGATCTTCCCGGCCAGGGGGTCTTCCCCGTAGACCCGGATGATCCGCGCCAACTCCCCGTGTTTCAGCGTATTGACCAGCACCTCGGCCGACGGGCCGACGTCCGGGTCCATGCGCATGTCCAGAGGCCCGTCGTGGATGAAGCTGAATCCTCTATCAGCCTCGTCCAGTTGGAGGGAGGAGACGCCGAGGTCCAGGACCGCGCCGTCGATCGACTCCCAGCCGACCTCGTCCAGGGCTTCCTCAAACCGGGAGAAGGGCAGGTGAAAGAGGTGCACACGGTCCTTGAACGGCTCAAGCCGCTTGGTCGCGAGCGCCAATGCCTCCCGGTCCCGGTCGAGCCCCACGAGCTCGGCCCCCTCGCCCGCCGCTTCCATGAGCGCCAGGCTGTGGCCGCCCATGCCCAGCGTGCCGTCCATGTAACGGCCTCCCGGGCGGGGGCGCAGCCACCGAACCACTTCATGTAAAAGAACCGTGGTGTGCAGCGATGCGGGGTTGACCTCTCCCGGCTTCATCTAGAAGGGCAGGGAGACGTTGTTTTCCGCCAGCTCCGAGGACACGTCGTAGTCCTGGTCGAGCAGGTCTTCGAATGCCTCGGCGGACCAGATCTCCAGCCGCCTGCCCGCGCCGATGACCACCACTTCCTTGTCCAGCTTGCCGGACTTGCGCAGGTGCGCGGGAATGGCGATGCGCCCCTGCTTGCCCACCGGGGTCTCGGTGTACCCCAGGTTCAGCAGCCGAATGGTGTTCTGCAGCGCGCGGCTGGGCGACTTGATGGACTCCAGTTCGCGTTCGAGCTTGCTCCACTGGTCCGGGGTGATGCCCACGACATGCTTGTCGAAGATGGTCAGCACGATGACCGCGTCGGGCAATTCCGCGCGGATCGCATCCCGGAACTCGGGCGGCAGGATCAGCCGTCCCTTGTCGTCCAGGCTTCTGTGTGCGTGACCTCTGAACTTCATCATTTTCCCCGGAACACCATCTTGCTCCACACCTTTACACCATGTCTACACTAAATTCCACTTCTTCCCACCTCTGCGGGAAAATCAAGGGAAAGTCAACCGTTCTCACGGAAATGCTGACCAAAATTCACCGAGTTTAATTGATTTTTTTACGTCCGAAGCCTAGACTTGCACCAATCTTGAACGAGTGCCTTCGGCAATTGTTCTGTAAATTCAAAACTCAAGACAAGCTCCGGCCGGAACGCCCAAAGGGCGGGAGCCGGGGCAGGGGAGGCCGTCATGGACAGGCACATAAAGATCATATCCACGCTGGGACCGGCGACCGAGACCTATGAGGCGGTCAAGGAGCTGGTCCGCTCGGGGGCCAAGATCTTCCGGCTCAACTTTTCCCACGGGGGCAAGGAGTTCTTCGCCAAGATGGTCGAGATCATCCGTCGGCTGGAGCAGGAGACCGGCCTGACCCTGACCGTGCTCCAGGACCTGTCCGGGCCCAAGATCCGCACCTGCGACGTGGGCCTGGGGGCCATCGAGGTGACCAAGGGCACCGAGGTCCTGCTCGGCACCCCGGACAAGGCCGAGGGCGTGAACGAGCCGTTCATCTGCCTGGACATCCCCGAGATGTTCCACGGCGTGAAGGTCGGCGACCCCGTGGCCCTGTCCGACGGCATGATCCGTTTCAACGTGGTCAAGATCGAGGGTGAGAACCTTATCCGGCTGAAGGCCATCAACTCGGGCATGTGCCCGCCGCGCAAGGGCATCACCTTCCCTGGCACCAAGACCCCGCTGGCCCCGTTGACCGAAAAGGACAAGGCGGACCTGGCCATCGGCATGGAGTTGGGCGTGGACGTGGTGGCCATGAGCTTCGTCCAGAAGCCCGAGGACATCCGTCACCTGCGCAAGGAGATGCTCAAGCACGGCAAGGCCCTGCCCATCATCGCCAAGCTGGAGCGCACCGCGGCCCTGGACTGTCTGGACGAGATCCTGCGGGAGGCCGACGGCATTATGGTCGCGCGCGGCGACCTCGGCCTGGAGCTGGATCTGGCCGAGCTGCCCGTGGCCCAGAAGCGCATCATCAAGCAATGCAACCAGGCGGGCAAGCCGGTCATCGTGGCCACCCAGATGCTGCTCTCCATGGTCAATTCGCCCATGGCCACCCGGGCCGAGACCACGGACGTGGCCAACGCCATCCTGGACGGCGCGGACTGCGTCATGCTCTCCGAGGAGACGGCCATCGGCAACTATCCCGGCGAGACCGTCCGGTTCATGCGCAAGATCGCCTACGAGATCGAGGCCTTCATGTTCGAGTCCGGGCCCGAGGAACTGGACCGGGGCGGGGCCAAGGACAACCCCTCGACCTTCCTGGCCTATGCCGCGGCCATGCTCGCGGGCAAGACCAACGCACGGGCCATCGTCTGCCACTCCACCTCCGGGGCCACCTCCCGGCTGCTCTCGTCCTGCCGCCCCCGGCAGTCGGTCTACGCCCTGTCGTCCGACCATACGGTCCGACACTTCACAAATTTGTCCTGGGGGGTTATCCCTGCCATACCGCTGGACGTGATCCACGACCACCAGGAGCGGGCCGAGGTCTTTGTCCGCCAGTGCGAGGATTTCGTGGAGGGAGACATCGTCATCATCACGGCGGGCCAGCCCGAGCGGGGCAAGTCCGCCACTCAGACCAACGTGGTCAAGCTGTACGAGAAACTGATCAAGGAAGAGGACTAGCCCAGCAATGCGAGCCGACCAGAAGCACGACATTCCCGATGGACTCAATGAAGAGTATTACCAGGTCAGCGAGGACATCCTGGGCAGCTTCAACAAGTATCGCCCTCCCCTGAACATCTTCACCTTCAAAGAGGACGTCGCCAGGGTGGTGCCGTACTACAAGGTGGGCGGCAGGCTTTCCAACGACCAGGTGGCCGAACTGGCCGTCCTGACCAACGAGGGGCTGGTCTTCGTTTCGCGCGAGGACCATCCGGTCTACGTCAAGCACATCAGCTTCCAGCTCGACCTGGTCCTGGTGGACAAGAACCTCAAGGAAAAGGAGATCGCGGACATCTTCACCCAGGCCCTGACCCGCAGGCTGGCCGAGTTCTTCGAGCAGCCCGTGAACGCGGTCTTCGAAAAGCTCTGGGTGGACCTCATGGTCCTGTCCGAATACCTCTACGCGGACATCCGCCGCGCCCGTGCCCTGGTCCGGCGGCTGCATCGGGAGCACACCCTGGAGAACCACTCCATGAACACCGGCTTCCTCGGCCTGGCCCTGTGGGGCAAGCTCAAGGACAAGGGCTTTTCGGACGCGGTCAAGCGGACCACCTTCGACCGGGTCCTGGCCGGGCTCTTCCTGCACGACCTGGGCATGGCCAAGGTGCCCGTCTTCATCCGCACCAAGGACAAGCCCCTGACCGGCGACGAGCGCAGCAAGGTCAACGCCCACACCAAGGTGGGCTTTGAGATGCTCGGCAAGCTCGGCCTGCGCTACGCCGAGATGGACCAGTGCGTGTCCGAGCACCACGAGCGGCTGAACGGCTCGGGCTATCCGCTCAAGTCGGTCAAGCAGGAGTTCCCCGGCCGGCTGACCGCGGTCGCCGACTCCTTCTGCGCCATGATCACCAAGCGGCCGTACGCCGAGGCCATGGGCTACGTCCAGGCGGCCACGGCCCTGGCCCAGGACCCGCGCTATGACCCGGAGATCACCAAGGCACTGCAGATGCTCCTGCTGATCGACCTCAAGATGAAATGAGGCGGAGTTCCCCGCACGGCATGAAAAAGGCCCGGACGTTGGTCCGGGCCTTTTGCTATTCTCGGCCTGGGATCGGCGACGCCAGGGCCACGACCTTGCTCCGCAGCAGGGGGTAGCGGCTCAGGATGAACCACGGGATGGGCGGAAAGAACTTGAAGGCCCGGTCCTGGGTCAGTTGCAGGTCGTCCACCGCGTATCCGGCCCTGGTCAGCACCTTGGCCAGGGTGTACGGGGTGAACCAGTAGCGGTGGTCGGAGTTGATGTCCTCGTATTGCTTCAGGGCCTTTTTGAAATTCTTGTAGTAGAAGGCGTTGGGCACGGTGATGATGCAGGCGGCCCGCTCCAGGCCTGGACGGCTGCGCAGGGTGGCCAGGAAGTCCACCGGGTTGTCCGTGTGCTCCAGCAGTTCGCCGAGGACCACGAAGTCCCACTGCCGGTCGTTCACCCCCGGGATGGTGTCGCGCAGGATATCGCCGCAGTGGATGTGCGGCAGGCCCATGTCCTCGCTCAGGTACTTGACGCCGGATTCGTTGATGTCCACCCCGGCGCACAGTTCGGCGCTGTCCATGAGCAGCTTGTGCAGCCAGACGCCGCGCGCGAGTTTCCGGCGGACCTTCTCCGGGGTATGGTCCACGCATCCGATGTGCAGCACGGACGCGCCCTTGACCACCCGCTGCATGTAGGTGAGCCTGCTGCGCTCCTTGAAGTCGCCGGAGAGTCTGAGGCAGCAGCCGGAGGAGAACTGCTCCCCCCGGAGGAATCCCAGAATGTCGTCGTCGAGTTGCATCGGTTTGTCGTCCTTGGACGCAGTCCGGCAGCGAGGCCGGCTACTTTTTGAAGATCTGGACCATGTCGCGGGTCATGTCGCGGTACACGTCGGTCACGTAGACAACGCCCATGACCTTTTCGGCCTCGACCACCAGGGCCCAGTCCCGGCGGGACTTGAGGAACACGTCCAGGACCACCAGGATGGGGTCGTTGGGTTTGAGCCGGGGCGGGTTGGGGATGATGTACTCGTCGAGCCGAAGCTGGGTGCAGATCAGACAGGCGTTGGCGAACTGCTGGTCCCAGTCGACCTCGCCGTCCAGGGTCAGGTTCTCGTCCTTGAGTACGGACTGCTTGACCGCCTTGAAGAGCTGCCAGAGGTTGATGGTCCCCTTGAGCTTGCCGCCCTTGGTCTTGACCACCACCACCTGCGAGTCCGGAGCCTCGACCATGGCCTCGCGCATGACGCGGATGGCCTCGGCCAGACTGGCGTCTTCCTGTACCGTAGGGTATTCGTCGCGCATCATGTCCCAGGCGCGTTTTCTGAGCATCATAGGGGCTATTCCTCCGATAACTTGCTTGAGTCAGGGCCTCTTCTTTGCCTCTCGTACCGCGTGTACGGATATTTGTCCATTACAACGGCGTGTTTACGGGGTGTCCTTGACTTGGGCGCGGTTCGTGGCGACTATGTGGCATGCGTAAAATTCTCCTGACCGCCGTTTTGGTATGCCTCCTGGCCGTTCCGGCCCTGTCCGCAGAGGACCCGTCCCCTCCTTTCGGACCGGGCGAAAGGCTCTATTACGACATCTACTGGACCGTGATCCACGCGGGCAAGGCCGAGCTGCTCTGCATGGCGGACACGAAGATGGACGGCGAGCCCGCCCGCTACTTCTTCGCCAAGGCCCGGACCCTGGGCTGGGTGGACAACTTCTACAAGGTCCGGGACACCATGGAGGCCTGGACCGACATGGATGTGAACTACGCTCTGCGCTACAAGAAGGATCAGAACGAGGGCTCCTACCACAAGAAGGTGGAGCTGGTCTTCGACAGAAAGGCCGGCAAGTCCTACCGCTGGGCCAGGGGCACGCTCCAGCACACCCTGGACCAGCCCGAGGACGTCTTCGACCCCATGTCCATCCTGTTCGCCTTCCGCAAGCAGCCCCTGTACAAGGGCATGGAGTTCGACGCCAACGTGTCGGACGGCAAGGTGTCGGTGGTGGGCAAGGCCTTCGTGGAGGACAAGGAGACCGTGGAGACCGGCATCGGCGACGTGGAGGCCTTTCGCGTGCGCCTGGACATCAAGCACCTGTCCGGGGTGTTCAAGAAGTCCAAGAAGGCCGAGCTGTACGTCTGGTTCTCGGCCGACGAACGGCGCATCCCGGTCAAGGTCAAGTCCAAGGTGGTGGTCGGCTACTTCTCCATGACCCTGCGCGAGTACTACCCGCCCGCCAGGGGCTAGCGTTCTTCCGCCCGGCGTTCGCGCAGGTGAACCTTGTTGGACCGGGGGAACTCCCGCTTGAGGATGGCCTTGAGCCGCTTGCGGAGCCCGGCGGCGTCCTCGGTGCCGGTCTCGTCCCGGTAGCCGAATTCGCGGACCTCGAAGGCCGCACCGACCCGGCGTACGGCCACGCCGCGGTCGCGCTTGAAGGTCAGGAGCTCCAGCACGGCGCCGTCGGGCAGCTTCTTCAGCCGGGAGAGGGCCGTGGACAGGGCCGCGCCGAGGTCGATCATATGACCTTGCGCCCCGTGGGCAGGGCCTCGCCGCAGGCCGCGCCGAGATCGTAGACCCGGATCTTGGTCGAGCGGGGGAACTCCCGCTTCAGCAGGGTCTTGAGCAGTTTTTTCAGGCCGGAGAACGGGACGCGGAAGTCCTCGCGGTGGAAGCCGTCCTCGGCCACGGCAAAGGCGTCCTCGCCCACGCGCCGGACGAGCACCGAGCGGTTGCGCTTGTAGGTGCGCAGGTCCAGGGCGTGGCCCAGGGGCAACCGGTCGAGTGTGCGCAGCAGGGCGGGCAGGGCGGTGGCCTTGTCGAGCATGGCGTAAACCATAGACAGCCGCTCCGATCCGTGTCAAACCCGCTTTCCGCGACCAATCATTGTATACAGCGTCCCGGCGTGCCACAATAGAGAATACCCGGAACCACAGGAGGCGCTTCATGCCCTTGCAGAAAGACGAAATCATAAAATGTTCCATCGAGTCCCTGGCCTTTGGCGGCCGGGGTGTGGCCCACGTGGACGGCATGGCCGTGTTCGTGGCGGGCGGCCTGCCCGGCGACACGGTCACGGCCCGCGTGGTCAAGGCCAAGAAGCGCTTTGCCGAGGCCGCGCTCGAATCCCTGGTCACGCCGTCCGTCCACCGCGTGAAGCCCAAGTGCCCGCATTTCGGCCAGTGCGGCGGCTGCGCCGTGCAGGACCTGGACTACCCCGAGCAGGTGGCCCAGAAGGCGGCCCAGGTGGAGAACGCCCTCAAGCGCATCGGCGGGGCGGAAGGGTTCGTCATGGACGCTCCGGCGCCGTCGCCCGCCGTCTGGAACTACCGCAACAAGATGGAGTTCGCCTTTGAGCAACGTCCGGACGGCCCGCACCTGGGGTTGCGCTCCAACCTCCCGGCCGGGGGAAAGGGGCTCGCCCCGGTCCTGGACATCGAGGAGTGCCACCTCTGCGCCCGGCGGGACGTGGAGATCCTGCGCGCGGCCCGCGAGTTCGCCCGCGCCTCGGGCCTGCCCGCCTTCGACCCCGCGGAGAACGCCGGCTTCTGGCGGCACCTGGTCGTCCGCCACACCGCACTCAACGAGATCATGGTCCATCTGATCACCGCCGAGGAGACGCGCCACTACGCCCGGGCCGAGGAGTTGGGCAAGCTTCTGGTGGACCGTTTCCCGGACCTGACCTCCTTCGTTCATTCCTCGCGCGCCCGCCGCTCCCTGGCGGCCGTGGGCGAGAAGTTGGTCTTCCGCCTGGGGACCCGCGCGGTGGAGGAGATGGTCGAACACGATGATCGGCAGGCCCGCTACCACATCGGGCCCAACGCCTTTTTCCAGACCAACACCGCGGCCGCGGGCGAGCTGTTCGGCACCGTCCGCGAGTTCGGCGGGTTCACCGGGGCCGAGACCGTGCTCGATCTGTACTGCGGCATCGGCGCCATCGGCATCTTCCTGGCGGACAAGGTCGAGCGGGTCATCGGCTTCGAGATCAGCGAGGAGGCGGTGGCTAAGGCGTGGTCCAGCGCCAAGCTCAACGGCCTGGAGAACTGCGAGTTCGCCGTGGGCACCCTGGACACCGCCGCCAACCTCAAGGGGCTGCCCGAGAACGACGTGCTGATCATCGACCCGCCGCGCGCGGGCCTGCACGAAAATACGGCCCGGGCCATCCTGGACCTGGGCTCCCCGAAGATCATCGCCGTGTCCTGCGACCCTGCTACCCTGGCCCGCGACGTGAAGCGGCTCTCGGACAAATACGCGCTCAAGCGCGCCCGCGCCGTGGACATGTTCCCGCACACACACCACATCGAGACCGTGGCGCTGCTGGAATTGAGATAGCCCGGAGGACCGTTTCCCGGCCGGGATCCGGTCGCAACGGAACGGAGCGTAATGATTTTGAAGATGAAAAGGTGCGAGTTTTACCCATGACGGATAGGTCGAGACGATCCGGCGCCGGACGCGGCGCCAACGCGGGCGGAGCGTCCCTGCTGAAGGTGTTGTTGTGCCTTGTCTTTTGGGCCTCACTCCCGGCGGCCGCAATGGCCGGCGAATTCAAGGTCCTGGTCGTTCCCAAGGCCGAATCGAGCCGGTATTGGCAGGCCGTCAAGCGGGGGGCCATGGACGCGGGCAGGGAGCGGGGCGCGGAGGTCGTCTTCCGGGGGCCGATGCTCCATGAGGAGGCCAAGGCGCAACGGGCCATCATCGCCGAGGAGATGCAGAGCAGGTTCGACGCCATCGTCATCGCACCGACCCATACCACGCTCTTGGCCGACACCCTGAACGAGGCCCGACAACGCGGCGCTCTCGTGTTGGGCATCGATTCTTCCATGAAAGGGGTGAAGCTGACCAGCTTCATCGCCACGGACAACAAGGCGGCCGGGCGGGAGGCCGCAGCGTACCTGCTCGGGCGCACCCGCGGCAATGGGGCTGTGCTGCTCCTGCGTCATTCGGACGACAACGGGTCCACCCTTGACCGGGAGGAGGGCTTTGCGGAAGCCATGGCGGCCCGGTCACCGGGCACCGAACTCATCGCCTCCGGGTTCATCGGCGTCAGCACCGGCAATGCCTACCACCATACCCTGGCCCTGCTGCGGCGTCACCCGGACGTCACGGCCGTCTTCGCCTCGTCGGAAAGATTATCCATCGGGTGCGTCCAGGCGCTCCGCGAGGTGAACCTGGCGCACAAGGTCCACGCTCTGGTCTTCGACCAGACCCCGGAGATCCGCCAGGCCCTGCGCGACGGGCTCATCGACGCCTTCATGATCCAGCAGCCCTACCGCATGGGCTACCTCGGGGTGAGCACGGCCTGCGACGCCCTCGAAGGCCGGCGGGTCCCCAAACGCATCGTCACCAGGGTGAAGCTCGTCACCGAGGCCGGGGAGCTCCGGCCCGAGGCGGAGTAGCCATCGGGAATCCCGCCCTTCAGCCTGTTTGGCACATTATTAGCACCTCTCGCGGAGGCTCCCCCGGTGGGAAAATTTGGCACGCCCCACAGGGGGCGGCCGCAACCTCCGCTCGCATGGTGAATCATGGTTACCAAAGTCTATATCCCGATGGACGACTACGTCGGACTGCTCCCCGGCATCCTCGAAGCCCGCATCCCCAACCGCAAGGGCAGGCCCCGACCCGAACTCGATCTCGGCGGCCTGCGCTGCATGTTCCTCTCCTTCGAGGGGATCGACGCCTACGCCAGGACGCCGTTCGCCTTCCCCTTCGTCATGTCGCTTCTGCGCGGTGAATTCCGGCAGCCCATGCATTGCCTGGAGGAAGTGGACTGGCTGTATCTCGGCGGCGACAAGGCGGTCTTCATAGCGGCCCTGGCCGATCATGCGGCGGCCACGGGCGAGGAGGCCGAGTTGATACCGTTCCGGCAACTGACCGGCGCCGTGCCCCAGGAGCCCCGCGAGGGCGAATATCACGTGACCATCCCGCGCAACACGGTCAACTACAACGAGCAGGCCTGGGTCCGGGACAAGAGCCTCCTGGCCGACACGCCGCCCGAGGAATGGGGCCGGAAGACAGCAGTCAATACCGGCAACTACGCGCACCTGGTCGAACGGTTCGCCGAGCCGATCCTGCCCCGGCCGCCCCGGCTCATTGTCGACCTCGGCAGCGGCCTGGGCTACACCACCGCGGGCCTGGCCCGGTGCTACCCCGATGCGCAGGTCTTCGGGCTCGAACTGTCGGACGCCGCCCTGGAGATGGCCCGCACCTCCTTTGACGAGCCGAACCTGACCTTCCTCAAGCACGACATCTCCACCCCCCTCGATTTCGAAGAGGGAGCCATCGACCTCCTGGTCAGCATCAACGCCCTGGCCTACGCCTGCGACCAGAAGCGGAGCGCGGACGACATCTTTTCCAAGCTTTCGCCCGACGGCCTTTTCTTCAACCACAGCCGGATCGGCTATTCCCACGATTTCTGGGAGTTCCCCTACAGCCTGATCTGGCCCCTGATCTTCCAGATCTATCCCGAGACCTGGGCCGGGGCCGCCGGGGCGCACGGGCTCAAGACCCGGATGCTCCCCCCGCAATTGAGCCGCCGCCTGACTCCCTGGAGCTTCATGCACCCCATGTCCCAGGGGACCCGGCGGGCCATGGAGCGGTGCAGCCTGCGCTACCAGGAAGAGGACGCGTCCGAGTATCTGCCCTGCATCACCCACTCGCTGCTGCTGCATTCCCGGCACGTGGAGGACAACATGGACCGCCACCTGAGCGGCGACGGGTCCCGTCGGGAGACGCTCGCCCATTGTCTGGGCCTGTTCCCGGAAATGCCGGGCTACGTGCAGGAACTGGCGCTGCGCAGCCGCCGCGAGAACGCCAAGGAGATGGGGCTCGGGGATGTGGGGATGGATTACTGCCGTCGGTTCGTCGGCTGCCCGGTCGGCTTCTAGGCGGGCTCCCGGCGTGCTGCCGGGCGCGTGCCGGGCCTGACGCGGTCGATCCGATGATCCGTCCTTTCTTTGGCCGGGCGCGGGAATCCTCGCGTCCGCCGTCGTCCGTCACGCATCAATGCATGGAGATCGCCGCCGGGGACCGTGTGCTGGGCGGACGGGTCACGGTCGGATACGCAGGATGGGGTCGTCCGGCGGGATGTCTTCGGGCAGGTCGGGGTTTTCGATGCGGATGATGCGGCGGTGGTTGAGGTCGGCCCGGCGAATAGCCTCGTCGAAGGCCTCGTGAAATATTCGCTCCTGGGTCCCGTTGGCTGCGATAATGCCCATGCCTCGCCGGATGCGGTCGGCCAGGCGGGGAAAGGCGGGCGCGACGTAGAAGTACTGCGGGTTCGGGATGTAGAGGGCCAGGGTCGGCTCCACGCGAAGGTCCGGGTTCTTCTTGGTCCGTATCTCGATTTCACGATAGATGTCGCTGACAGCCCTCGGGATGTAGTCGAAGCGGCGGGCGGCGAGCATGGAGAACAGCCCCTCGTAAGTCGAGGCCCTGACCAGCTTGCATCCGGCCTTGTCGAGAATGTTTTCGGTGGCCCATTGATAGACTACCCCGGCCCTACACGGGCGTAAATCTTCCAGGGTCCGAATGTCGTGGAAGCTGTGGAGGGAGTGGCTGTTGACCAGCAGCAGGCGGTAACTTTTCAGCCCCCTGAAGATGGGAACGCACACCGGAATTGCCCGCTGGTCCCATCTTTTGTTGGCCGAGGCGATGGTGACATTGATCAGATTGCCATCGCTCAGCTCGTACAGAGCGCGGTCGTAGTGCATGGACAACCGGTGCCGTTCGATGGAGAACGGGCCGTCGGTGTCCTCCGTGGCCTGCATGGCCTTGGTCAGGGCCTTGATGGGAAACTGCCAGCGTGTGTCCTTGGGCGAGGTGTCCGCCGGGAGGATGAGCCTATCCATGGCCCGTGCCGAAGCCTGAGCTCCGAGGGACATGAGGAGGACAAGCAGGAGGATGCGATATGGCCGCATTTCCACTGTCCGGCTTGGTGTAGTGGGTAACAGCATATTATGGCGTTAAGCCTAGCCCAAAAGGGTGATTTCGAGCAAGGAATGTCCCTTGGCGGAGGTGATTCGGGCATAGGCCCTCAGTGGCGGACCTTAGTCGAAATCCGCCAGCAGGGCGCTGACCTGGACCCCGGCCACCACCGGGCGCTCCTTGTAGGTCTGCTGGATGCGGTACAGGGCGTGGTGCAGCTGACCCGAGGAGATGCCGTTCCTGAGCGCGGTGTGGGCCTCGATATAGGCCGCGATGGAGTCCGAGACCTTGAGCAGGGGGCCGTCCTTGGGGTCCAGGGTGTCGTGGTTGAACTTCCCGGCCAGGTCGGATTCCGGGGCCTCGGTAATGATGCCGTCCAGGACCACGGTGGCCTTGAATTCGCTGCCCACCTCCAGACCCAGGAAATATTCCAGCCGCTCGGTGATGTCGGTGTACCCGCCCTCCTTGAGAGGGTTGAGGACCACCCGGTGCAGCTCCAGGATCTCGTACTCGTGGATCAGCTCGCTGATGTCGTGGGAGGCCGCCTTGACCGGGGAGATGATGTCTCTGGTCAGCAGCTCGGGCAGGTCGTGGAACAGGCCGGAGAAGAAATTGTTCTGGCTGCGGGCGCGGCACGCGCCGACCTCCATGGAGAAGAACCAGGAATAGGCGGCCACGATGAACATGTGGCCCAGGACCGAGGTCTCGGGCACGCGCGGTGTCTGGGACCAGCGCTTCTGGAACCGCAGCCGCCCGCACATGCGCGCGAACCCGCCGAGTACCGTGCCGTCCTCGTCGAGCAGTTCGGCCACGCCGTTCAGGTCGCGCATGGCCTCCAGCCGGTCGATGAAGCTCTGCTCGATCTCGGTCAGCTCGTGGTCCATGCGGTTGATGGACTTGAGCAGCTTGAACTCCGAGTAGCTGGCGTACAGGTGGGCGGCGTGCAGGATGCGCCGGGCCAGCCCCCTGTCTTCGGGGTGCATCAGATACTCGCCCATGCGGCGCATGAAGTCCTTGCCCAGCGGCATGATGCGCGGGTTCAGCTCCTTGAGCACCCAGTTGGTCAGGGTGCGGTAGTCGTCGGCGTTTTCCTTGATGCGATAGAAGACCGGCGGCTTGATGTCCGTGATGACCAGCCGATAGAGATAGTCGAAGATGCCCCCTTCGATGATCGACTCGCCGAGCGCCCGCTTGCGGGCCACGTCCATGTCCCGCGAGTTGAGCAAAAAGAGCAGCCAGGCCACGATCATCTTGTGCCCCTGCTTGTCCACCTCCACCAGCTCCATGGGCCGCAGCTTGTCGTTCCAGCGCTTCATGAACGCGCCGGAAAAGATGAGTTCGAGCAGGCTCTTTCGAATGATGACCGACATGGACGCTCCCTTTGGTTGCTGTGCGCACCAACAGTGCCGGAAAGGGCCGGGGATGGCAATACGCCCGCCCGCGGAGAGGGCGCAAACACCGCTTGTAAAAACGTCGCAGCAGGTGTATACAAATTTCCAATTGTTAACACGCTGGTATAATCTTCTCGAAATCCGGGTAGTTGTTTGACCGGCGATTACGAAAAGCGGGTCCTATGCACATCTCGGAAGGGGTTCTATCCTGGCCGGTACTCGCGGGCGGAGCGGCGCTCACCGTGGCAGGAACGGCCATCGGCCTGCGGAAGATCGACTACGACCGGATCATGTCCGTGGCCATCCTGTCCGCCACGTTTTTCATTGCCTCGCTCATCCACGTGCCCATCGGCCCTTCCAGCGCGCACTTGATCCTGGGCGGCCTGCTCGGCGTGGTCCTGGGCTGGGCGGCCTTTCCGTCCATCCTGGTGGCCCTGGCCCTCCAGGCCGTGCTCTTTCAGTACGGCGGCCTGACCGTGCTCGGGGTCAACTGCTTCAACATGGCCGCGCCCGCCGTGCTCTGCTATTATCTCTTCCGGCCCATGCTGCTGCGCGGGGCGGGCAGCCGATTCGCCGGGGCCTTTGCCTGCGGGTTCCTGGCCATGCTGCTCAGCGCCACCCTGACCGCCGCGGCCCTGGCCCTGTCCGGGGACGAGTTCGTCGGGGCGGCCCAGGCGCTGTTCGTCGCCCACCTGCCCATCATGGCCATCGAGGGCGTCATCACCGGCTTTGCCTATTCGTTCCTGTCCAAGGTCAAGCCCGAGGTCCTGGGCTGCTGATCCTGCCCCAATCTTCACACGATCAACCTGAGGAGTCGTCATGAACCGTCTGATCATCGCCGCCTGCCTGGCCCTGGCCGCGACCCTGTGCCTGTCCGCCGTATCCGAGGCCCACAAGGTGAACATCTTCGCCTACGTCGACGGCGACCGGATCGTCACCGACAGCGGCTACAGCCGGACCAAGCGGGTCTACGACGGCGAGGTGGAGGTCTTTGATGCCGCCACCGGGACCCTGCTGTTGAGCGGTAAGACCGACACCGAGGGCAAGTTCGCCTTCGTCATCCCCGAGGCGGCCAGGGAGAAGAAGATGGACCTGCGCCTGCTGCTCAAGGCCGGGCAGGGGCACCAGGCCGAATGGACCGTCCAGTACGACGAGTTCGCCGACGCGCCCCGGCCGGTGTCCGACATGGTCGCGGAGGAGAACCCCGCCGTTTCCGAAGCCGCCCCGGCCGCCGCTCCCGCCGCCGGAGCCGCCCCGGCCGTATCCGCCGGGGGCCTGACTGCCGCCCAGGTGGAGGCCATCGTCAGGCGCGAGGTGGACCCCATCAAGCACATGCTCGCCGAAATGTACGATTCCGGCCCGTCCATGACCGACATCTTCGGCGGCATTGGCTGGATTTTCGGCCTGTTCGGCGTGGCCGCCTACATGAAGAGCCGCCGCAACCCGTAAGCCGCGCGGTTCTGCAAAAAATCAGACCCCAAAGGTCGCGATTGTTGTCGCGGCCTTTTTTTTGTGCTAATTCCCCTACGGAAACATTCGGAATTATCCGGACGGTGTTTGCCGGAGGAACGGGCATGGGCCTGATTGCAAGAATCTGGCGGGGCGAGGAAGGCCTCGCGCGGACATTCTGGGGCTGGGGTTTTGCCGTCAACGTGGCGCTCAAGGGCGTGTCGTTGCTGCTGCTGTCCATGGCCGGGCAGCGGGCGGGTTTTGCCATGGCCTTGCTGGCCTACCTGGTCTTCATGATCGTCTACCAGGTGTTCATTTCCGTGGCCATCTGGCGCAGCGCGAACCGCTACGAGGGCTACAAGGGCTGGCCCTTCATGGCCAAGGCCGTGGTCCTGCTGGGGGCCATCCAGACCGTGTTCTCCCTGTTCGGGGTGGGCTGACCGGCCGCGATGGGCCGACGTTGTTTGGGATCGCAAACCATAAAAGGGGGCAACATATGAAACTGACCACACGGAGCCGCTACGGGACCCGCATGATGCTCGACATCGCCCAGAACGGGAAGGAGGGGCCGGTGCGCATCCAGGACATCGCCGACCGCCAAGGCGTCTCGGCCAAGTACCTGGAAAAGCTCATCCGCAAGCTCAAGGACGTGGGTTTCGTCAAGTCCAAGCGCGGCCCCCGCGGCGGCCACTCCCTGGCCAAGCCCGCGGCAGAGATTCCCATCGGCGAAGTGGTCCACGCCCTGGAGGGCGACGGTTCCCTGGTGGAGTGCCGCTCCGGCGACAAGGGGTGCGCGCGCATGAAGGAGTGCCTGACCCGCCGGTTGTGGCAGGAGGCCGCGGACGCCATGTACGACCGGCTGAACACCTTCACCCTGGCCGACCTGATCAACGACGCCGAGCAGTGCGGGAGCTCCACCATCGAGCCGTGGAGCCGGGGCGGGTTCTGAACCGGTCCCCGGCCGCGAAACGCGTATCGTCAAACGCTTGTTTGCTTCCGCCGATTGTGTAACAGTGAAACTGGCACAATTGCCAGGGAGCCATCATGACCTTATCCCTTCGTGACCCGGTCAGCGGGTTGACCCACTGCATCGCCGCGGTGCTGGCCGTGCTCGGCACGGTCCTGCTCATCGTCCGCGCCGCCAGCCCGGCCCTGCCGTGGCACATCGTCACATTCTCCATTTTCGGCGGGGGCATGATCCTGCTCTACACCGCCTCGACCCTGTACCACTGGCTGCCGGTCAGCGACCACTGGGTCGGCATCCTGCGCCGCGTGGACCACTCCATGATCTTCTTCTACATCGCGGCCACCTACACGCCCATCTGCCTCATTCCCCTGCGCGGTCCCTGGGGCTGGTCCATGTTCGGGGGCGTCTGGGCCCTGGCCCTGGGCGGGATCGTCATGAAGGTCTTCTGGATGAACGCCCCGCGCTGGCTGTCCACCGGCATCTACCTGGCCATGGGCTGGCTCGTCCTGGTGGGCATCTACCCGCTGGTCAAGGCCATGTCCGCCGCCTCCCTCATCTGGCTCGTGGCGGGCGGCCTGGTCTATTCCCTGGGCGCGGTCATCTACGCCGTCAGGTGGCCCGACCCGTTCCCCAGGCGCTTCGGCTTCCACGAGATATTCCACCTCTTCGTCATCGGCGGCTCGTTCTGCCACTACGTTGTCATGTACTGGTACGTGTAGCGTCGGCTTCCGATAGCGGCGCGTCAGCACATTTTTCGAGGACGCGGCCGATTCTCACGTATGCCGCAATACGCTGCGGTCGGCCGCGCCCTCGAAAAATGCACTGCCACACCACTCTCGAAAGCCTCGATGCGTCGGGGGCGTCGGGGCGCTGCGCTGCCGACGTTGTCGGGTGCGGGGGAGGGGCGTCGTGGCGCTTGGCTGCCGACGTTTTCGGGCGTGAAGAGGGGCGTCGGGGCGCTTGCTGCCGACGTTGGGGGGAAGCGGGGCACCGGGGGTTGGCCGCCGGTGCCCTGCTTCTTTTGGAGGTGTGTGGCGTTGCCGGGTCAGCGGTCGGGGGAGAGGGGGTATTTGGCCCGGATTTCGCGGATGCGGCGCTGCAGGCGCTCGCCGTCGCTCTCCGGGCGGGGCTGTTCGGGGGTGCGGGGGCGGAAGATGAGGCCCGCATGGGCCATGTCCGGGCCGTAGGCGGCCGAGGCCAGGAGCGGAAGCATGACCCAGGTGTCCATGGCCGGGCCATGGCCGAACAGGGTCGCCAGCACGCGGGGCAGGACGAGGACCAGGGCCAGGTACAGGCCCGCGTAGATCCCGAACCGCTTCCAGCGCTGCCCGCGTGTCAGGGCGACGAAGCGGACGTTGGGCCGGGCCACGGTCAGCCGGTAGAGCATCCACAGTCCCATGCCCATCACGAACAGGCCGAACAGGGCCAGGGCCGGGAGGGCGTACGCCTTGGGAACCAGCATGGCGATGAGCAGCCCCCCGGCAAAGGGCACGGCCAGATACAGGCCGTAATAGGTCAGCCAGCGCCTGGGGCCGTCGTCGGCCAGGACCCTGTCCACCTCGCCTCCCTCCGGCTCGTTCTCTTCCCCGGGCGAATAGAGCATGCCCAGAAAGAGCAGGGACGGCATCGCCAAGGTGATGTGGAACGCATCGGAATCGTTGAACAGCAGCAACAGGGCGGGCAGCAGGACCAGTCCGGCGTAGAGGACCAGGTACAGCGCCCAGCGCATGACCCGCCGCATCCGGGATTCGAAGGCGAAGCGCGCCTGGGGGCGGAGGACCACCAGGTGCAGGCTCATGAGCACGAAGATAAGGGCCATGATGACCTGGGCGACGGCATGGGCTTCATCGGGCTGGGCGCCCTTGGCGTTCACCCACTGCACCAACAGGATGTAGGGCAGGTAGTACAGGGCCAGGGCGAAGAGATAGCGCTTCAGGTACATGATCGGACTCCACTGCGGCACAAAGCGCCGGAAAGAGGACCGGAAGCGAAAGGGTATGGAAATGAGACGCACAAAAGGACCCTTTTGTGCCAGAGCAGCAATTATGTACCCAGGCCGGGGCCCGGTTGTCAACCCGCCGCCCCGCGAATGCCAGCGGTTCGGGCGGATGCAACGGCTCCGGGGTAAGGGGAGGCAAAAAAAGCGGTGCGGCATCGCAGATGCCGCACCGCTTGTCAGGTACGTACCAAGCGCAGCCTAGTGGCGGTTGTTCCGTATGGCCAGGCGGATGCAGAAGGCGGCGCCGCCCCAGGTGACGCCGATGCCGATGCACAACATGATGATGGCGGATGTGGTCATGGTGTCTCCTTAGTTTTGGCGGACGAAGCCGTAGGTGGCCTCGCGACGGCTCAGGCACAGGGCCAGGACGAAGGCCACGGGCAGCAGGGACCAGCCGAGCAGGGCCAGGTCGGGTTGCGCGTAGCCGCCGTAGGGGGTGCCCAGGTCGGTGACGATGTTCATGACGAAGGTGTAGCCGAGTACGGCCACGGTGACGAGCTTGAGGCAGAGCCGCCAGGCGGTGCCGACCTTGAAGTCCGAGACCGCGTTGACGTGCGCGTTCATGTCGTCCAGCCCGACGATGTAGCTCATCAGCAGGATCTCGGCCAGGGCCAGGCCGAGGATGCAGAGGTTGTTGACGAAGTGGTCGACGATGTCGAGGATGAGCAGCCCGCTGCCGGTGGTGAAGACCAGGGTCATGAGGAACCCGAAGCCGCAGACCAGGGTGGCGGTCCGCTTGCGGCTCAGGCCGAACTTGTCGATAAAGGACGAGCACACGGCCTCGACGATGGAGATGTGCGAGCTGACCCCGGCCATGGTCAGGCAGAGGAAGAACAGGGTGCCCACGAACGCGGGGGCGGGCATGGTGTTGATGGCCGCCGGGATGGTGATGAAGGCCAGCCCCACGCCCGCGCCGGCCACGTCGGACACGTCCTGCCCGGTGGCGTGGGCCATGTTGCCGAGCACCGAGAAGATCATGATGCCCGCCAGCAGGGAGAAGCCGCAGTTGATGAACACGGTCATGGCCGCGTTGTTGTTGATGTCCGAGTCCTCGGGCAGGTAGCTGGAGTAGGCCAGCATGATGGAGAAGCCGATGGACAGGGAGAAGAATATCTGGCCGTACGCGTCGGCCCAGACCGTGAAGTCGGCCAGCTTGGAGAAGTCGGGGTGGAACAGGTAGTTCAGGCCGGTCAGGGCGCCGGGCAGGTTGACCACGCGGGCGATGAGCACCAGGACCAGGACGAAGAGCAGGGGGATGAGGATCTTGCAGGCCCGCTCGATGCCCTTGCGTACGCCCGAGGTGATGGCCAGCCAGGTGATGCCCCAGGCCAGGGTGCAGGCGGCCAGGATGGGCCAGCGGATACCGCCCAGGGCAAGGGGCGAATCGCTCAGGCCCAGATAGTCGCCGAAGAAGAACGCCTTGGGATCGGCGCCCCAGGACTGGTTCAGGGCGAACCCGGTGTAGTTGATCGTCCAGCCGATGACGGCCACGTAGTATATGGAGATGATCAGGGCGACCATGACCTGCATCCAGCCGAGCCACTCCCATTTCCCGCCCAGGGCGCGGAAGACCTTGGGCGCGGAACCCCGGAACTTCTGGCCCATGCCGAATTCGAGGATCATGAAGGGGATGCCCGCGGTCAGCAGGGCGAAGATGTACGGGATGAGAAAGGCGCCGCCGCCGTTCTCGTAGGCCATGTAGGGGAAGCGCCAGATGTTCCCCAGCCCGATGGCGGACCCGACCGCAGCCAGGACAAAGCCTGTGCGGGAGCCCCATTGTTCACGTTGAGCCATATTTCACCTGCGTTTTTTAAGCGTGGGCCGCGCGGCTTCGGCGCGGCTGCCGTGCGGGCCGGAGGAGCGGCGCGCCCCTGTGCCCGGGAGCGGAAAAAGAGAACGGGACCCCTCTCGGGCGCCCCTTCCCTTAGTCCGCGAACGGATAATTTTTCAAAAGCGAGATGTCTGTATGTCAAATTTCCCGGAATGTCCACTTTGTGGGCCGGATTTCGCCGGGTAAAATTCGATTTTGCGGGGAAAATGGTGAAGTTTTTATGTGTTTTTCGGGAAAAATGCCGAAAAAAACACGTTTTGCCGCCCGTATGCGCGGCAGGGGGCCTGCCGCGCACGTGGGTCCGGCGGTCAGAAGGTCAGGATGGTATAGCCCTTGTCCATGTAGGCGGCCATGGATGGATGGCCGGACATGTCGTCGAGCAGGGGCAGTCCCGCGTTCTTTACCGCGTCGAGCACACCGAGCTTGGACGAGCACGCCTTGCACGCGCCCGCGATCAGTCCGGCCGCCTTGGCCTTCCCGTAGAGCGCGTGGAACGGGTTGTCGGCCTTCTCCAGTTCGGGCACGAGGGTCACGGCCATGCCCTCGAAGACGATGATCGCCTCCTTGCCCTTTTCCTTCATGTCGAGCGCGTTGAGCAGGACGTGTACGAAACACATCAGTTCGCCGTTGAATGCGTAGAGACAGTACATGGTCGCTCCTTGGTATTGTCGGACCCGAAAGAACAGGCCCCCCGACCGTAGCCGGAGGGCCTGCATGACGTCAATTCCGGGCTATTCGAAGGCCATGGAGACCTTCCACGCCTCCCAGACCTTGCCCACCAGGGCCGGGCCGGGATTGAGTACGGGCTTGCCGGGTTTCCAGCCCGAGGGCGTGGCCTTGGCGCCCTTGGATTCGCGGACCAGTTGGAAGGCCTGGAGCTGGCGCAGGGTCTCGCTGACGTTGCGGCCCACGGGCGGGGTCAGGACCTCGAAGGCCTGGATCACGCCGTCCGGGTCGATGAGGAAGCGGCCGCGCACGTCCACGCCGCCCGCCTCGTCGTAGATGCCGTACCGGGTGCCCACCGCGCCGCCGCCGTCGGACAGCATGGGGAAGGGCACCTTGCCCGAGGTGATCATCTTGGAAAGTTCGTGGTCCACCCACATCTTGTGCACGAACATGGAGTCCGTGGACATGGACAGGACCTGGACGCCGAGTTTTTCGAATTCGTCGTTCTTTTCCGCGACCGCGGAAATTTCGGTCGCTCAAACGAAGGTGAAGTCACCAGGGTAGAAGCAGAGCGCCACCCACTTGCCCAGATACTCGGACAGGGTGACGGAGCCGAACCGGCCGTCGATATAGGCGGGAGCGGTGAAGTCGGGGGCCTTCTGGCCGACGCGGATTATGGCGTCTCCTTGGGGTTTGCTGGTTGGGGCCGGGGCCTGTTCCTCGGCCTGCGGTGGGGCCGCCACCTTGGGGGCGGGCCGTTCGCACGTGGGATCCTGGATTTCAGGCATGGTTGCCTCCTTGGTTTTACAATCGAACGATCCCGATGGATCGATGAAATCAATAATAGATACTGTTATGAAGATAGCAAGATATTTTTGAACATATGCTTAATCGTCGCGGGAAAGACACGCGCGGGCCGCACCGGCCGGGGGCCGGAGGGCCTTGATGCCGTCAATCCGCGGCGAGTCGAAGTCGGAGGCCGTTATTCGGCGTGGTGGGCTATGAGGAATTCCGAGTACCGGGAGTCTGACCGGCTCATGTGCTCGGTGGTCCAGTCGCGCAGGAAGACGTAGACCGACAGGTCCAGGTTGGCGGGGTCTTCCCGGTACCGGGCAATGTAGCGGTGGACCTCGTCGGTCAGGGCCTTGTGCTCGGCCCGGTGTTCGGTCAGGAGGTCCTCGGGATAGCCGTGCGTGCGCAGCAACTCTTCCTCGTGGGTGAAGTGGTAGACGGCGTAGTCGGCCAGGTCGTTCAGGACGCCTTCCAGGACCGTTTCCCCGGCCTCGTCCATGATGGCCAGGAAGAGCCGGTTGGTCAGGGCCATGAGCCGTTTGTGCTGTTCGTCTATGGACGGGACGCCCACCGAGTGGGAGTCGTGCCATTCAATCTCGTGCATATGCGTCTCCATAGCCGTTTTCGTCTTTGGAAGGGTCGCCTACCGGTCGGCCAGCCTTTCCCGCAGCCGCTCCACCCGCTTGCGGTTGACCCCGAAGTCCGAGTAGCCGACCCGCGACGCGGAACGCACCTCGATGC
The DNA here is from genome assembly GCF_037094465.1 of Pseudodesulfovibrio sp. 5S69. Classification (NCBI taxonomy): domain Bacteria; kingdom Pseudomonadati; phylum Thermodesulfobacteriota; class Desulfovibrionia; order Desulfovibrionales; family Desulfovibrionaceae; genus Pseudodesulfovibrio; species Pseudodesulfovibrio methanolicus. The sequence continues at coordinate 3,987,717 of NZ_CP146609.1, read as the reverse complement.
GCCCGGCCCGTGGGTCGTACAGGCACTCCAGGTCGTCCCGGAAGCGCCACAACCGACTGGTGAACACGGCGCGCAGGTAGTTGCCGCGGACCTCCGCGACCTCTGCGCCCTCCATGGTCCCGATGACCGCGGCCAGCCGGGCCATGACCTCGTCCACGGGTCCGTTCGCGGGCAGCGGCGCGACCCGCCGGTCCGGTGCTTCGGCCTCGGACGACACGCAGTTGTCCGGGCCGGGGCAGCCCATGAGCCGTCCGTCCACCGGCCCCAGCCGGTCCGGGGTCCGGGCGGACATGCGCGCCAGCCCGAACAGGGCGGCCAGGATCGCCACGGCAAGGATGAGGAGGTATTTCATACCCTACAAGATAGGTCTGAAACGGGTCGGATGGCAAGCGCCGCGAAAAAAAAGGCCCCCGGACGGTGTCCGGGGCCTTGATTTGCCTGAGTGTGCTCTCCGAAGGGATTGGGGAGACCGCCGGGGCGGTGGTTCGGCCGTTGTCTATTTGACCACGACCAGTTCGTATTCCCTGGTTCCCAGCCCGATCTTCTCGGCGTGATCCAGGCAGGTCTTCCATTCGGATTCCGGCCTGGAGTTGGTGAAGTGGTCGTGGTGGTCGACAAAATCCTTCTTGGCGAGGTTCTCCGCGAGCTGGCTGCCGGGAAGCGGCTTGGCCTCCATGCAGGCGTCCACGCAGGCCTGGTCCAGGGCCAGGGGATCGGAGGACGCGAACATGCCCAGGTTGGGCAGGATGGGCACGTCGTTCTCGCCATGGCAGTCGCAGTTGGGGGAGACGTCCACGATCAGGGAGATGTGGAACTGCGGGCGGCCGTCCACCACGGCCTTGGTGTACTCGGCCATCTTCCGGTTGAGGTCGCAGACGGCGGAGTCCAGGCCGAAGGCGATCGCGTCGAAGTTGCACGCGCCCAGACACCGGCCGCAGCCGACGCAGTTGTCGTGGTTGATGCGGGACTTCTTGGCCTCTTCGTCGAAATGCAGGGCGTCGTTGGCGCACTCCTTGATGCAGGCCCGGCAGCCCACGCACTTCTCTTCGTCGATGTCGGGCTTGCCGCCGCTGTGCTGCTCGGTCTTGCCCGCGCGCGAGCCGCAGCCCATGCCGATGTTCTTGAGCGTGCCGCCGAAGCCGGTCATCTCGTGGCCCTTGAAATGGGTCAGGCTGATGAACACGTCGGCGTCCATGACGGCCCGGCCGATCTTGGCCATCTTGACGTATTCGCCGCCCTCGACCGGGACCTCGACGTCGTCGGTGCCCTTGAGGCCGTCGCCGATCAGGATGGGGCAGCCCACGGTCAGGGGCGTGAAGCCGTTTTCCCAGGCACATTCCAGGTGCTCCAGGGCGTTCTTCCGCTTGCCGGGGTACATGGTGTTGCAGTCGGTCAGGAAGGGCTTGCCGCCCAGTTCCTTGACCACGTCGGCCACGGCCTTGGCATAGTTGGGCCGCAGGTAGCTGATATTGCCGAGCTCGCCGAAATGCATCTTGATGGCGGCAAACCTGCCTTTCATGTCGATATCACCGATCCCGGCCTTCTTGATCATTTTCTTGAGCTTGGCGGGCAGCCCGTCGCCGAAGGCCTTGGTGCGAAAACTGGTGAAGTAGACTTTTGCTTTTTCCATTGTTCCCTCAAACATTTTATGGTTTGCGTATTCAAGACAACATGCGGCGTGAGCCGGAAACGGCCCTGTCGATCCCTTTCCCTTTCGTGGGCCGTTCGGTTGTCGTGGCCGTCACGGCGGCCGAGGCTTTAATTGCGACTTTTTTACTACCTCTTTTTGAAGAAGAGCAAAAGCCCCGATCCTCCGTGAAAATTGTCGGATTCTCCGAGAATCCTTCGATTCGGAATGGTTGGTGGGGGTGGAAGAGCCGCTGGGAGTGTGACCGTTTTGAGCCCGCGCGGTCAAGCCGGAGACGGAAAAGGCCCCGGACCGAGGTCCGGGGCCTGAATCGGCTGGTCGGAGTGGAGGGGCGGCCCTCCCGGATCGTGTTGAGCGTTTTCCCTGTCGCACATTATGATGCGATGGTAGGGCGCATCACCATAATTCCTGTTCTGATATGGGCTTCAGGCCAATACGTCCGGCCGCGATCGGTCAGCGGATATGGGGCATTGCGGCTATGCGCTTGCACCTATGCGTGCTCGTCCGAACTTCATGCAACCGATGGCTACGAGGCCGAAGAGGCCGACAAACAGCAGCATGAAGGTGGAAGGCTCGGGCGTCGGGACTGGAGAGGTCTGAACGATCGCCTGAAAGGTTGCGTAGGAAGTGTCAGGAGTGAAGAACAAGCTTCCTCCATCAGTCGGAATTCCATCCCAATAAAAGACATGTGCACTGACACCTTGAAAACCAACTCCGGAAAAAGGTCCGATGGATGTCTGCATGTCCCAGGTGGCAGCGGAAAGATCATAGGGCCCGTCAAAAAGATCACTTATGTTTCTGCTGTCACTAAATCCAAATACTTGTACTGAATAGTTCACGAATGTCTGAGTCGGGATTTGGAGTTGAAATATACCGAGTTGGTCAATGTCAATGAAAGCCGCACTGTGCCCGGTCCACAAGGCATTAAAGCGGTCCCTTCGCATTACGTCGTCAGTATCTCCATAGGCCGTAATCGTGAAATTTCGATTGGTAAAGTACGTGTCGTTGAGATTGCCGGAGCCTATACCACTATGTACGAATGTAATTGGATAAGAAAATCCGGATGTCGTTGTGAAACACAGAATGAAGACTGTCAGCAGTAGTGTCGCTAGCTTATGCACAATGTACTCCGCGTGATGAAGATTGAGGACAGTTGCAGACTCTTTGAACGGAAGACGAAAGCAAATAGCGTTCCATATTATAACATGCTTAATTAATGGTTTTTTTTGTTTTTGCCAAGATGCAATATTAAGTAATTGTTAAGAAAATCGACGAGTATGTCGATTTTCTTGACATGGCGACAGGATGATAGGCCTCTGCACATTTTTGATGACGAAGATTCGCAACAGTGCACACTGCTGGACGCAGCCAACAACAATTGGCGGTATCGCCAGTGATCGGTGTACATGTTTTCTTTGCTATGAGAGGAGCAGGCCAAGACGCAACAAAAGAGCCTTGAACCAAGGTAGGTCACCAAGATTCAAGGCTCTGTTTTTGGCTGGTCGGAGTGGAGGGATTTGAACCCCCGGCATCCTGCTCCCAAAGCAGGCGCGCTACCAGTCTGCGCCACACTCCGTCAGGTGGCTGAGGATTCCCCCTGGCTGCGTTGCTGCGAAAAATCCACACCCTTGCGTATTGAGATACGCGGCGGTCCTGAATTTTTCTTGCGCCTTGCCAGGAGAAATCCTCAGCTACCTGACAATGTTCGCCGCTTATGGCGACGATCGCGCGAGGGTGTGCATACCTACTGAAAAAGCGGGCTGTTTGCAAGCCGGTCAGCCGAGGTCCACGCCGTGGATGGTCCGGCCGCAGGCCTGGCATTTGCCGTCCTTGATGCCCTGCACGCGGGCCGAGAAGCCGGACCGGTTGATCAGCTCCCGGCCGCAGCCGGGACAGATCGTGTCCTGCCGGTTGGAGCCGGGCATGTTGCCGATGTACACGTATTCGAGCCCCTTGGCCTTGCCCATGTCGTAGGCCATTGCCAGGGAGTCGCCGGACGTGGGCGGGGCGTCGGTCATCCGGTAGTCCGGGTGGAACCGGGAGATGTGCCACGGCGTGTCCGTGCCGATCTCGCCGGCCAGGAAGTCGGTCAGTCGGTCCAATTCCTCGGGCGAGTCGTTCTTGCCCGGAATGAGCAGAGTGGTCACCTCCAGCCACCACTTGAGTTCATGTTTGATCTGCTTGAGATTTTCCAGCACCGGCCCGAGCCGGGCCCCGGAGATGTCCTTGTAGAATTCCTCGGTAAAGCACTTGAGGTCCACGTTGATGGCGTCGATGTCGGACCCGAGCGCCTCCAGGCACTCGCGGGTCATGAACCCGTTGGAGACCATGATGTTCTTCAGGCCCTGCGCATGGGCGAGCTTGGCCGTGTCCTGCATCAGCTCGAAGAAGATGGTCGGCTCCGAGTAGGTGTAGGAGATGGACGCGGCGCCGGAGCGCACGGCCTCGGCCACCAGCCCTTCGGGCGTGGCCTCCTGGCCCCGGATGGCCGCACCGTCGCGCGGCGGCTGGGACAGGGACCAGTTCTGGCAGAAGGTGCAGGCCAGGTTGCAGCCCATGGTGGCAAAGGAAAAGGTCATGGAACCCGGCTGGAAATGGTAGAGCGGCTTTTTTTCCACCGGATCGAGATTGATCGCGGCCACCTTGCCGTAGTTCAGGGAGTAGAGCGTACCTTCCTGGTTTTCGCGTACGCCGCACTGCCCGCGTTCGCCGGGCGGGATCATGCAGTAGTGGTTGCACAGGCGGCATTGGACGGCGCCGTCCTTGAGCGGTTTCCAGAGTCTCGCTTCGATCATGATTTCCTCCCGGTTTGTCTATTCCAGAAGGGCCGGGCCGCATGCGACCCCGGTCATTCCTGCGTGCTCGTGGTGGTCGTCGTCGAGGTGGAGGTGTTGCCCACGCCGTCCGTGGTCGTGGTCTTGGAGGTGGTGGACTTCGAGTTCGGCCAGGACACGTCCGGGTCCACGGCGATGATCACCTTGTCGTACCAGTCGACCTCCTCCTTCTTGGGCTGGTGGGAGTCGATGGTCGAGTCGCCCGCCTGGTTGGTGCCGAAGGTGGTCACCGGCCCCTCGCCCTCTACGGGCCGGGTGCCGAAGCTTTCGTCCTGGCGGTTCTTGGCCGTATCCTCGTTCTTGAACTTGTGCTGGGCCAGGCCCACGGCCGGCGTCAAAAGGGCAACGGCCAGGATCAGAACGGCTATGACGCTGAAATGGCGCATGGTTTCCTCCTCGGCATTGCGGTACTGCCACATTTTTATACTATAGGTATCGGATACTCCGTTGGCAAATGCAAATGGCGGGCCGCGCACTTGTTGCTTGAACTTGGCCCGCCTTCCATCTATAAGCGACCAAAGCCAAGTGAGGAGAGACCCATGAGCGACAGCGCCAAGCGATCCCAGGCATACACCGAAGCCGGTGTGGACATCGAGGCGGGCAACGAATTCGTCCGCCGCATCAAGGACATGGTCAAGTCCACCTTCACCCCCGGCGTGGCCACGGACATCGGCGGCTTCGGCGGCCTGTTCAAGCCCGAAATCGCCGGAATGGAGGCCCCCATGCTGGTGGCCGGGACCGACGGCGTGGGCACCAAGCTCAAGCTCGCCTTTATGTTCGACCGCCACGACACCGTGGGCATCGATCTGGTGGCCATGTCGGTGAACGACGTGCTTGTCCAGGGCGCGGCCCCGCTCTTCTTCCTCGACTATTTCGCCACCGGCAAGCTCGAACCCGGCGTGGCCGCCCAGGTTGTCTCCGGCGTGTGCGAAGGCTGCCGCCAGTCGGCCTGCGCCCTGCTCGGCGGCGAGACCGCCGAGATGCCCGGCTTCTACCCGGACGGCGAGTACGACCTGTCCGGCTTTGCCGTGGGCATGGTCGACACCCCCAAGCTGGTCACCGGCAAGGACATCGCCCCCGGCGACGTGCTCATCGGCCTGGCCTCATCGGGCGTGCACTCCAATGGCTGGTCCCTGGTGCGCAAGCTCCTGGCCGAGTCCGGACTGGAGCAGGACGACACCTTCCCCGGCACGGACAAGACCGTGGCCGAGGTCCTCATCGAGCCCACCAAAATCTACGTCAAGCCGGTCCTCGAACTGTTCGGCACGCTGCCGGTCAAGGGCATGGTCCACGTCACCGGCGGCGGCTTCTACGACAACGTGCCCCGGGTCCTGCCCGAGACCGTGGCCGCGTCCGTCAATTTCGGCACCTGGGCCATGCTGCCCGTGTTCGAATGGATCAAGGCCCAGGGCGACCTTTCCTGGCCCGAGATGCTCCAGATATTCAACTGCTCCATCGGCTACATCCTCATCGTCGACCCGGAACACGCCGACGAGGCCCTGGAAAAGCTCGACGCCCGCGACGACGTGGAGGCCTACCGCATCGGCGAAATCACCAAGCGCAAGGAAGCCGCCGAGCAGGTCGAGGTCGTCTTCCCGTAGGCCGCATCATGGAATCGCCAAGGCCCCTGCCCCGCATGCGCGGAGCAGGGGCTTTTCTTTTGGGACGCACCTGGAGTGGGTGCCGGAATCCCGGAAGGCGGTTTACCTGGCCTGCGTACTGGGGTAACGATCGTGTGGACCGTCATCCGGGCAGGTCCACGGACGGCCATGGGCCGGCCCGGGAGGCGTCGTTTCACCCTGAGCCCTTTGCCGCCACAGCGAGGTTTTGCCATGACCACGAAGTCCTCCCCCCACCATGCGGTTTCGCCGAAGCCCGTGCATAGCTGCCAGATCTGCGGACGGAGCAAGGCGAACATGATCCCCGTCTCGACCCTGCGCCCGTCGATACTCGCCGAGATCGCCAAGGAACGGCCGGACTTCTCGGCGTCCGGATACATCTGCACGGACGATCTGAACCATTTCCGGTTCAAGTACGTGGAGGACCTCATGCGCTCGGAAAAGGGCGAGTTGAGCGAACTGGACCAGGAGGTCCTGCAGAGCCTGGAACGCCATGAACTGCTTTCCAGCAATCCGGAAGAGGAGATGGACCGGACGCGCACCGCGGGCGAGCGGCTGGCCGATCTCATCGCCGATTTCGGCGGCAGTTGGAAGTTCATCATCATGTTCTTCGCGTTCATCTTCATATGGATGCTGGTGAACACGCTGCTGCTGATTTTTCGGCCCTTCGACCCGTACCCTTTCATCCTGCTCAACCTGATGCTCTCGTTGCTGGCCGCCATCCAGGCCCCGATCATCATGATGAGCCAGAACCGTCAGGAGGACAAGGACCGGGTCCGGGCCGAAAACGACTACAAGGTCAACCTCAAGGCCGAACTGGAAATCCGCCACCTGCACGAAAAGCTGGACCACCTCATCTCCAACCAGTGGGAACGGCTCCTGGACATCCAGCAACTGCAAATGGACCTGATGACCGAAATCATGGCCTCCCGAGGCCGCAAGGACGCGGGCAAGTAGCCGGGGTGAAGATGCCTCCGGGCCTCCAGCCGTAGGCGAGTCTTCGAGCCCTACGGCTGGAGGCCCGGAGGCATTCTTCCTCTTACTCAGCCCAGGTACGGGTTGAAATAGCCGTACTCCAGCCAGGGGAGGGCTTTCTTGAGTCGTTTCCTGAAGTTGTTGAAGCCCATGGATGGGGAGTGCCCGAAGGGTTCCATGAGTTTGAGGTAGAGTTCGGGATCGAGGTTGAGGTTGCGCAGTTGGATGAAGTCGTAGCGGCAGGTCTCGCCCAGTTCGGCCAGGGCGTCGAACTCCTCTTCGGTGTCGGTGATGCCGGGGAAGAAGAGCAGGTTCAGGGACACGAACAGGCCGACGTCGTGGGCCTTGCAGATGGTCTCGCGTACATCGTCGAAGGTGTAGGCCTTGGGCCGGTAGTAGGCCTCGTAAGGGCCCTTGCGCGCGGAATTGAGGCTGACCCGGATGGAGTTGACCCCGGCGATTTTGAGCGCGGGCATGGCCTGGTGGCGCGAGCCGTTGGTGTTGACGTTGACGGTGCCCATGCCGCCCTCGTGGCGGTATTTGGTGATCGCCTCGCAGATCAGCTCGGCCTCAAGCAGGGGCTCGCCCTCGCAGCCCTGGCCGAAGGAGAAGATGGGGCGGCGTTCCCGCGACTCGTGGCGGCGCATGATCTGGACGATTTCGTCCGCGGTGGGCCTGAACGAGATGCGGCACTGCGGGGACGGGAAGCCGGAGTCCTCGGGCTGGTAGGAGATGCAGCCCACGCACTCGGCGTTGCACACCTGCGAGGTGGGCAGGGGGCACTCGAACCGGCCGAGCGCCAAGTTCTTGGCCGCCGGGCAGCCGCTGGTCAGGGCGCAGCCCGCCAGATGGTTGACCAGCCGGTTTTCGGGCATCTCGGAGAGCAGTTCGTGCGCGCCCGCCTCGATGCGGTCGGGCGGGATGTGGGAGAAGACCTGGCGCTTGTCCTCGTCCACCTGCTTGGCGCAGACCCAGAATTTGCCGTTGGCGTAGCCGATGGCAGCGTAGGAGAGCAGGGGCAGGACCGGGGCGTCGTCGTCGGATTCATAGGCGGCCACGCCGGTGACCGTGTGGCCGGGACAGGCGAAGGCGGCCACGGCCAGCTCCTCCATGACCTCGGCACGTCCATCCTCCTGGCTGTAGCCCATGGCGTGGCGGCCGGGCAGCATGAAGAACTCGGATTCGTCAGGCAGGGGCATGATTTCGTCGGGCCGGGGCAGGCCGAATTCGTCGCCCCGTCGGACCATCAGGAGCAGGTCGGGATGATCGAAAATTTCGCCGTCCGGGGAGGCGAACAACATGCGTGGCTGCGGTTTTTTCTTGGATGGCATAATGAGGGCATTCTATGGACAAATACGGGTCCGGGCAAGAATTGAATGGGAATTTTCCGCTCCTGGGCGCAAATGCTGGCGTGTCGGAGGCGGAATAGTGCATTCCAACGTGAAAAGGCCGGCACCATGCGGTACCGGCCTGTGTGGTCTGGGTGTCCCAGTCTCGGCTTAACGCTTGGAGAACTGGAAGGAGGCGCGGGCGCCGCGGAGACCGTACTTTTTGCGCTCTTTCTTACGGGCGTCGCGGGTCAGGAGACCGGCGGGCTTGAGCACGGAACGCAGTTCCGGGTCCAGGGCGCAGAGGGCGCGGGTGATGCCGTGGCGCAGGGCCTCGGCCTGTCCGGACACGCCGCCGCCGGAGCAGTTGGCCTTGATGTCGAAGCGATCGAGCATCTTGACCAGCTTCAGGGGCTGCTGGACGACCATCTGCAGGGTCTTGCGGGGGAAGTAGTCCTCGAAGGGACGGCCGTTGACGGTGATCTGGCCGGTACCGGCGTACAGCCGGGTACGGGAGATCGCATTCTTACGTTTGCCAGTGGCGTAGGTGAAATCGCTCATGATAATCCCCGATTAGAAATCCAGAGTTTTGGGAGCCTGGGCCGCGTGCGGGTGCTCGGGACCGGCGTAGACCTTCAGCTTCTTGAGCTGCTGGGCGGCCAGCTTGTTCTTGGGCAGCATGCCCTTGACAGCGGCGGTGATGACGTTTTCGGGCTTGATGTCCAGCATCTGGCGGAGGGTCTTTTCCTTGAGACCGCCGGGATGGTTGGTGTGCTTGTAGTACATCTTGGCGTCCATCTTCTGACCGGTGACCTTGATCTTCTCGGCGTTGATGACCACCACGAAATCGCCCATATCCATGTGGGGGGCGAACTCAGGCTTGTGCTTGCCGCGCAGACGGGTGGTGATCTCGGTGGCCAGGCGGCCCAGGATCTTGTCCGTGGCGTCGACGATGAACCACTCGCGGTTCGCGTCTTCCGGCTTCGGGCTATATGTCTTCATAAAAATGCTCCTTGCAAATTCTCAAGAAGGGGACCTTTACGGGCATTGCGCCCGCCTGTCAACCCATTTCAACTATATAAGAGTGGTCGCGCGATCAGGCCGCCGGACCCGGGAGAACGGGGTTGTAACGGGTTGTTCTCCTAAGCCGGTGGTACAGACCGGGAGGAAGTTCTTACCTGAAATGGGAGCGGGCCACAAGCATTTTGTTTACGTAAAACCGATCGTCGCAAACTCCGCCTCACGCCCCATATCGAGTGAAATATCCGCCGGAGGCGCATAACGGGGATGCAAGGGGGTCAGCCCCCTTGCCCGCCAGAGGCGAAATCATCCGACAAATCCGCCGAAGGCGGCTTCCAAATCCGTTTCTTATGAAATAGCCCCCGAGCGCCGGAACGCTCGGGGGCATGTCCAAACAATATATACGTGTGTCCTGTCTACGCCGAGACCAGCTCCTTGAGCTTGGCCAGGGCGTTCTGGATGCCCGCCGGGTTGGAGCCGCCGGCGCGGGCCAGGTCCGGGCGTCCGCCGCCTCCGCCGCCGACTTCGCCGGCCACGGGCTTGATCAGGTCGCCGGCCTTGAAGCGGGCGTGCAGGTCCTTGGTCACGGACAGGGCCACCGAGACCTTGCCGTCCTCGTGCGGGGCGATCAGACAGATGATCCCGGACGGCAGCTTGGAGCGCAGGGCGTCCATCTGTTCGAGCATGACGCCCATGTTCGGGGCCTCCAGCTCCACGGCCAGGACCTTGACGCCGTTGATCTCTTCAAGTTCGCTCATCATGTCGCGGCCCGCGCCCGAGGCGAGCTTGGCCTGGAGCGACTTCATCTCCTTGTGCATGTCCTTGACCTGCTGCTGGAGGTCCTTGACCTTGCCGGGCAGGTCGGCGGGCAGGGCCTTGAGCATGGCCCCGGCTTCGCTTGCCGCCTCGCGGCGCTCGTTCAGCCAGGCCACGGCGTTGTGGCCGGTGGCGGCCTCGATGCGCCGGATGCCCGCGGCCACGCCGGACTCGGAGGTGATCACGAAGGACCCGGCGATGCCGGTATTGTCCAGGTGGGTGCCGCCGCAGAATTCCATGGACACGCCGGGCACCTCGATGACCGAGACCGTGTCGCCGTATTTTTCGCCGAACAGGGCGGTGGCGCCCTTGGCCTGGGCGGCCTCGATGGACATGACCTCGCGGGTCACGGGGATGGCGTCGAAGATGGCCTGGTTGACCAGCTTCTCGACCTCGGCGATCTCCTCATGGGAGAGGCCCTTGATGTGGGTGAAATCGAAGCGCAGCCGGTCCGGGCCGACCAGCGACCCCGCCTGCTTGGCGTGGTCGCCGAGCACCTTCTGCAGGGCCGCGTGGAGCAGGTGGGTGGTGGTGTGGTTGCGCATGGTCGCCAGGCGCTGGGTCCGGTCCACGTTGAAGAACGCCTGGTCGCCGGGCTTGAGCGCGCCTTCGGTGACGACGATCTTGTGCGCGGTCAGTTTCTTGGAGGGCTTGACCGTATCGAGCACGTCGGCCTTGCCGCCGCTGGCCGCGATGGCCCCGGTGTCGCCCACCTGGCCGCCGGACTCGCCGTAGAACGGGGTGACCTCGGCCACCAGCCAGCCGGACTCGCCTTCCTTGAGTTCGTCCACGACCTCGCCCCCGGGGGTGAGGACATAGGCGATCCCGGACTGGTCGGCCATGGTCTCGTAGCCGGAGAATTCGCTGGTCACGTCCTGTTCGAGCAGGGTCTGGAAGATGGAAGCCACGTCCTTCTCGCCCGAGCCCTTCCAGGCGGCCTTGGAGCGCTGCTTCTGCTCCTGCATGAATTTGTCGAACTCGGTCTCGTCCACACCGATGCCCTGCTGTTCGGCTACATCGCGGACGATGTCGATGGGAAAGCCGTAGGTGTCGTAGAGCTTGAAGGTGGTCTCGCCGGGCACGATGGCGGAGCCCGCCTTCTTCAGTTCGGCCAGCTCCTCCTCGAGCATCTCCAGCCCCTTGTCCAGGGTCTTGGCAAAGGATTCCTCCTCGCCTTTGACCACCTCGACCATGAAGTCGCGGGTCTCCTCCAGCTCCTTGTAGTGGCCGCCCATGTCGTCGATGACCTTGGAGGCGGTCTTCCACAGGAAGGAGCCTTCAAGGCCCATGAGCTTGCCGAAGCGGTAGGCGCGGCGGATCAGTCGGCGCAGGATGTAGCCGCGTCCCTCGTTGGAGGGCAGGACCTGGTCCGGGATGAGGAAGGCGATGGCCCGCGAGTGGTCGGCGATGACCTGCAGGGCGGTGTCGACCTCCACGGATTCCCGGTATTTCACGCCCGCCAGGTCGGCGGTGTATTGGATGATGGACTGGAACAGGTCGGTCTCGTAATTGGAGTGCACGCCCTGGGCCACGGCCGCGATGCGCTCCAATCCCATGCCGGTGTCGATGGACGGCCTGGGCAGGTCGCTCCGGGTGCCGTCCTCGGCCTGGTCGTACTGCATGAAGACCAGGTTCCAGATCTCCAGGTAACGGTCGCAGTCGCACTTGCCGATGCCGCAGTTCGGGCCGCAGCCCACTTCCTCGCCCTGGTCGTAGTGGACCTCGGAGCACGGGCCGCAGGGGCCGGTGTCGCCCATGGACCAGAAGTTGTCCTTCTCGCCGAGCCGGTAGATGCGCTCGGCCGGGACCCCGGCCACCTTCTGCCACAACTCGCCCGCCTCGTCGTCGTCCTTGTAGATGGTGATGTACAGGCGGTCCTTGTCGAGCCCCAGTTCCTCGGTCAGAAACTCCCAGCAGAATTTGATGGCGTCTTCCTTGAAGTAGTCGCCGAAGGAGAAGTTGCCGAGCATCTCGAAAAAGGTGTGATGGCGTGCGGTGCGGCCCACGTTTTCCAGGTCGTTGTGCTTGCCGCCCACGCGCAGGCATTTCTGGGCCGTGGTGGCGCGGTTGTAGTCGCGCTTTTCCTGACCCAGGAAGAGCTTCTTGAACTGGACCATGCCCGCGTTGGTGAAGAGCAGGCTCGGGTCGTCCTTGGGCGTCAGGGGAGAGGACTCCACAATGGTGTGTCCGTTTCTCTCGAAGTACTCAAGGAAGCGTTGGCGGATTTCGTTGGCTTTCATCGTGTTGTTGTTCTCCAGGGAAATGTATTACCGATATAAAAGCGCCCCGACGCTCGCGGTCCGGGGCGCTCGTTACGGGCTGATACTCGGGCTATTCGCCGGCGTCCGGTGCCGGTGCGGCCTCATCCTCGGGCACGTCGCGGAACCCGAGGTGCGTCATCAGGGCCTCTTCGATGGAATGGGCCAGGTCCGGGTTGTCCTGCAGCAGGGCGCGGACGTTCTCCTTGCCCTGGCCGAGCTTCTCGGAACCGTAGGCGAACCAGGAACCGGATTTCTCAATGATGCCGTTCTCCACGCCCATGTCGATGAGTTCGCCCATGCGGGAGATGCCCTGGCCGTAGAGGACGTCCACCTCGGCCTGGCGGAAGGGCGGGGCAACCTTGTTTTTGACCACTTTGATACGGGCGCGGATGCCGTAGGCCTCGTCCTTGTCCTTGAGGGTCTGGATGCGGCGGATGTCCAGGCGGCAGGAGGCGTAGAATTTGAGCGCGTTGCCGCCCGAGGTGGTCTCGGGGTTGCCGTAGCCGGTCATGCCGATCTTCATGCGGATCTGGTTGATGAAGATGACCACGCAGTTGGACTTGTGGATGGTGCCGGTCAGCTTGCGCAGGGCATGGGACATGAGCCGCGCCTGGCTGCCCACCTGGGTCTCACCCATCTGGCCTTCGAGCTCGGCCTGCGGGATGAGCGCGGCCACCGAGTCGATGACGATGACGTCGAGCGCGCCGGAGCGGACCAGCAGATCGGCGATTTCGAGCGCCTGTTCGCCGTAGTCGGGCTGGGAGATGAGCAGGTCGTCGGTGTGTACGCCCAACCGCTTGGCGTAGCCGGGGTCCAGCGCGTGCTCGGCGTCGACAAAGGCCGCCGAGCCGCCCGCCTTCTGGGCCTGGGCGATGATGTGCAGGGCCAGGGTGGTCTTGCCCGAGGATTCGGGGCCGTAGATCTCGATGACCCGGCCGCGCGGTACGCCGCCGATGCCCAGGGCGATATCCAGGCCGATGGAACCGGTGGGGATGAACGGGATGGAATGGGACGCCTCGCCGTCCAGGCGCATGATCGAGCCTTTGCCGAACTTGCGTTCAATGGTGGTCAGGGCGGTGCCCAGCGCTTCTTTGCGCAGGGCTTCGGGGTCTACGGCTTTACGGGCCATGGGGTCTCCTCCGGAATTTACGGGCGGCAACAAACGAGCAACATGTTCAGATACCAGATACGCCCTTCGCGGGCAACACCCATATATATGGAAAAAAAGGAAGGGGGTGCAGCCGGTTGCACCTTTTCCGCTCGGTTCCGAAGTGCCGCTCCGGGCCAGATATAATGGAGTTGCGGACAGGTCTAGGCCCAGGTATGTTTGACAATACGAACGATGTGGGAGGTCTGGTGAGAAGCGAAGTTGCACGATCGGGTGGCTTCTTGTTCGCAGCGGTGCTGGCGTTCTGTCTGGCTGTGGGAAATGCCGACGCCCGCGGACCGGTCTTCGAGGTGGCGGCGTATCTGTTGCCGCCCATGTCCCGGTTGGACAAGGCCGGGAAGCTCAACGGCGAGACGGTGGAGGCGATGGGGCGGGTGTTGTCCGACATGGGCTACACGCCGAAATTCCGCGTCCTGCCGTTCCGGCGCTGCCTGGAGGCCATGCGCGACGGGACCGTGTCCATGATGCTCCCGTGCGTGGTCAGCATCGAGCGGCAGGCCTTCATGCGCTTTTCCGATCCCGTGGCGCACATGCACACCGTGCTCTGGAAACTGGGGCCGGATCAGGCAGGCTGCTGGCAGACTCTGGATGACCTGGCGGGCCTGCGCATCGGGGTCATCGAGGGATATTACTACGGGCCCAAGTGGCAGGAGGCCCTGGCCGCCGGGACCTTCCGGGTGGAAGAGAGCATCGGCAGGGAGCCGAACCGGGCCAACTTCCGGATGCTTCTGGAAGGCCGCCTGGACAGGGTTCTCTGCGACCGCCGCCTCGGGCTCTATCTGAAGGAGCAGGGCGCACCCCTGTTCGATGAAGTGACCGCCTGCCCCGGCGAGATCGGCGAGAGCGTGCCCCTGTGCGTCCCGGTCTCCCTCCGTTTTTTCAAGGACCACGGCCTGTCGGCCGACGAGTTCCTGACCCGCTTCAACGCCGGGCTCAAGAAGCATATCGTCCCCTAGCCCGGCATTGCGGGGTTGCCCTCGGCCCCGATCTCACATAAGTGACCCCTCCATGGCGGAACGAAACACATACGACGCACTGGCGCTGCTGTCCGGCGGCCTGGATTCCATCCTGGCCGTGCGCACGGTCATGGACCAGGGCCTGACGGTCCTCGGGCTGCACTTTGTCACGCCCTTTTTCGGCAAGCCCCATCTCATCCCGTTCTGGCGGGACCACTACGGTATTGAGGCCGTGGAGGTGGACATCCGGCAGGAGTACGTGGACATGCTCCTGGGCGGGCCGTCCCAGGGGTTCGGCAAGTGGCTCAACCCGTGCATCGACTGCAAGATCATCATGCTCGAACACGCCCACGGGCTCATGGCCGGGTACGGCGCGAAGTTCCTGATTTCGGGCGAGGTCATCGGCCAGCGGCCCATGAGCCAGCGGGAGGACGCGCTCAATCTGATCACCAAGCGGGCCGAGGTGCGCGATGTGCTCCTGCGCCCCCTATGCGCCAGGAACCTGCCGCCCACGCCCATGGAGGAATCCGGGCTGGTGGACCGCGAGAGGCTGCACGACTGGCACGGGCGGGGCCGCAAGCCGCAGTACGCCATGGCCGAGCACTACGGGTTCACCGAGATTCCCACCCCGGCGGGCGGCTGCTGCCTGACCGAATCCCAGGGCGCGGCCCGGTTTGTCAAGCTCCTGACCCACCGCGACCGCCCGGCCCCCAATGATTTCACCCTGGCCCGCACCGGGCGCCAGGTCTGGGCCGGTGCGCACTGGCTGGCCTTCGGCCGGACCGCCGAGGACAACGACCAGTTGGCAGCCTGCGCCGAAGCGGGCGACTACGTGTTCAAACTGGCCGACTTCCCCGGCCCCCTGGCCGTGGGCAGGCCTCTTCAAGGCGAGTGGGACGCCGAAGTCCTCAAGGACGCCGCCGCGCTCATCTGCTCCTATTCGGGCAAGGCCCGCAAGCGGTTCGAGGCCACGGGCGAGCCCGTCCGGGTGGCCGTCCGCCGCCAAGGACGCACCGAGACCGTGGCCGTGGTTCCGGCCCGCGAGACCGTGCTCCAGTGGGCCGAGCCCAAGCCCGAGATCGTCCGCGAGTGGAAGAAGGAACGCGCCCAAGCTTAGCTTGCGCCCGTTCGCACCATCCCTTACAGTCCGGCAATGTTCATAGACATCGTCACCTTCAGCGTGTCCGCGCTGCTGCTCTGGTTCGGGGCCAACTGGATCGTCACCTCGGCATCGCTCATCGCCCGCAAGTACAACGTGTCCGAGCTGGTCATCGGCCTGACCATCGTGGCGCTGGGCACGTCCGCGCCCGAGTTCCTGGTGACCATCAACGCGGCCTTCCGGGGGCAGAACGACATCTCTCTGTCCAACGTGGTCGGGTCCAACATCTTCAACCTCGGCTTCATCCTCGGGCTCATGGCCCTGATCAAGCCGCTTACCTCCAATCGGACCATCGTCTACCGCGACGGGCTGCTCCTGTTCCTGACCACGGCGGGCATCCTGGCCGTGTCCTTCACCGGGACGCTGGGCCGGGTCTTCGGGGCCTGCCTCGTGGCGCTGCTCGTCGGCTACCTGACCTATCTGGGCATGAAGCGCGAGGCCGTGGGCGAGGAAGAGCTGGAGGAGACGCGGGGCAAGGTCGCCACCTGGCGCGACGGGGTCTGGCTTGCGGCCGGGTTCGTGGCCATCGCTGCGGGCGGGGACCTGATGGTCACGGCGGCCACGTCCATCGCCACCCAACTCGGCGTGTCGTCCTGGGTCATCGGCGTGACCATCGTGGCCGCGGGGACCTCCCTGCCCGAGCTGGTCACCTGCCTGGCGGCCTCCGTCCGGGGCAAGAACGAGATGCTGCTCGGCAACCTCATCGGCTCGGATTTCTTCAACTTCGCGGGCGTGCTCGGGCTGACTTGCCTGCTCAAGCCGCTGCCGGTCTCGGCCGAGGCCTCGTCCGGCCTGATCGTCCTGGTGGGCATGGTCGGCCTGGTCCTCGTGCTCCTGCGCACGGGCTGGAAGGTCCGCCGCTGGGAAGGGGCCCTGCTCATCGCCGTCAACCTGGTCCGCTGGGCCCACGACTTCATGCACTAGGCCGCCCGCCCGGCGCGGCAACGGCCCGCTAGTAGACCATCCCCATCCGGTCCTTCACCTCGGCCAGGGTTCGGGCGCCGATCTCCCGGACCCGGTCACGGCCCTTGTCCAGGATTTCGCGCAGGAAACCGGGCTCCTTTTCCAATTCCCTGCGCCGGGCCCGGATCGGTTCCAGAAAGGCGTTGACGCTTTCGGCCAGGGCGGGCTTGAAGGCCCCCATGCGCTCATCGGGTTCCACGCCGAACAGTTTGCCGTAGGTGAAGAGGGCGTGTCCTTCGCCGGAATAGGCCTTCTTGATCTTGCGGTTCACGGTCTCTTCGTCGTCCGTCAGATTGATGACGTTGTTCAGCGATTTCGACATCTTGCTTTTGCCGTCGAGTCCCGGGAGCCGGGGAAAGTCGGAGACGAGATAGTCCGGTACGGGAAAGGTCTCGCCGAAGAGCGTGTTGAACCGGCGGGCGATCTCGCGGGTCTGTTCGATGTGCGGAATCTGGTCCTCGCCCACGGGCACCAGGTTCGCCTTGGGCAGCAGGATGTCGGCCGCCTGGGAGACCGGGAAGCAGAGAAAACCGAGGTTCATGTGCTCATAGCTGGTGCCCGCCTGTTCCATCTCCGCCTTGACCGTGGGGTTCCGCTTGGCCCGGCCCACGGAGACCAGGAAGGAGAAGAACATGGCCAGCTCGGCCAGTTCCGGGATCTCGCTCTGCACGAAGAAGGTCGTCTTCTCCGGGTCCAGCCCCGCGGCCAGGTTGTCGAGCAGGGCCAGATAGACGTTGTCGCGGATGGCCTTGCCCTTTTCGTCCTCCAGGTGGTCGTAGAGGACCTGCATGTCCGCCAGGATGATGAAGGTCTCGTATTCGTCCTGCAACGCGACCCGCGATTGCAGCGAGCCGAAGTAGTGGCCTATGTGCAGGTTGCCGGTCGTCCGCTCTCCGGTCAGTATTCTTTGCATTGGTACGTCTCCTTTTCGGTGTCTTCGAATGTGGATGTAAAAAAGGGCCGCCGGAGATGCCGACAGCCCTGAAAAAAAGACGATGCCGTCGGCCATGCATGCCGACAGCTCTGATGCATGAAATACACTATGCTGGGGGCATACTCCGTAAAGTCTGCCACCACCAGCGGCGTGGTTCCGTATGGTGTTCCGTTGAACGCATGAGCCTCTCATAACGGGCGCCCCGGGGCGGTGTCAAGAAACGGGCCGTCCGGAGCCCGAATCCGCCGCGCCGGGATCAGGCCGCCTTGTCCCAGATGAGCAGGTCGATCTTGTACTCCGTCCGTTCCACGAACACGCCGGGCTTTTCCTCGAACTGCGCGAGGTGGCGGCGCAGGTGGTCCTGGTCGGCGGTCACGCCGTATTGGGAGAGGAAGGTGGTGCAGGAGTCGGTCAGCTTCTCCAGGGAGTTCTCGACCGTCCAGGTGCCTTCCACCGGGCAGGCGACGTAGGGGATGCCCTTTTCGTCCAGCCAGTTGCGCATGTCGGTGCCGTTGACGAACATCCTGGGGGTCACCCCGTAGTGGGCGTACAGGCCGGTCATGACGTCGGACTTCATCAGCCCGGCAAAGCCCATGAACACGGTCTTGCCGCGCGCGTGGCGCAGGAGCTTGAGCCGGGATTCCTCGCTCATGATGGCCGGGGTCATGGAGCAGAAGACGACGTCGAAGGTCTCGTCGCGGTCATAGTCCATCCAGTCGGCGCGCACGTAGTCGATGTTGTGCAGCCCGAGCGTCTCGGCGTCCTCGCGCAGGATGTCCAGCATCACGTCCGAAACGTCCAGCGCCGTGACCCGGGCGGCCTCGCGGGCGATGCGGATGGTGTACATGCCGCTGCCGCAGCCCACGTCCAGGACCGACGCGCCGCGGAAGTCCACGCCGTTATCTCTGATCATGCGCATCACGCCCGCCTCGTAGTTGTCCTCCCCCTCCTCGAACCGGGGAAAGCTGCGGGCATGGTTGTTCCAGTATTCCTTGCTCCTGGGCGGAGTCTGCGGCGTCGTCTCCATCTGCATTCGCTCCCGTCGCTTGCCGCCGTACGGCCCGGTCAGGCCTGCCGGCGGATAACTTACATTAAAAAGTGGCACGAAACATGTTTGATTGCTCGAAGAGTATTCATCAATCGCGGGCTGTTTTCAAGGGAATACTTGGGGCCGGGCCCGGACGCGGCCGAGCGGGAAAGTGCGCGTCCCCGGCCGGTCATTTTCCTTTTCCCGTACAATAAAGAGGATCGGACGTGACGTACTTGTCACGGGGTCGTGACCCGTTTTTCGCCTTGTCCCATGTTTCCGTAACTTTCCGGGCGTACATAATGGGTCGTGAACCAACACCAAACGGACCGAGGAGGTTTGACATGTTGAGAGTGGAAAAACTGTTTGTCAGGTGCGCCCTGGCGCTGGCGCTGGCCATGATGTTCATGGCCGGTTCCGCCTACGCCAAGGACGCGAAATACGTATTTTTCTTCATCGGCGATGGCATGGGCCTGCCGCAGCGCGCCGCCAGCTCCGCCTATCTGGGCAAGAAGCTGGCCATCGACGCCATGCCCGCCCAGGGCATCACCACCACCTTTGCCAACGACCGGTTCATCACCGGTTCCGCCGCGTCCGCCACGGCCCTGGCCACCGGCGTGAAGACCAACATCAACTACATCGGCGTGGACCCGTCCTTCAAGCCGGTCAAGACCATCGCCGAGATGGCCCGCGACAGGGGCATGAAGGTCGGCATCGTCTCGTCCGTGTCCGTCGACCACGCCACCCCGGCCGCGTTCTACGCCCACGTCAAGACCCGCTCCATGTACCACGAGATCGACCACGCCCTGGCCGACTCCGGCTTCGACTTCTTCGCGGGCGGCGGGCTCAAGGATCCTCAGGGCAAGAAGTCCAAGGCCCCCATGGGCGACGCCCTGGAAAAAGCCAAGGCCAACGGCTACAGGATCGTCACCGACAAGAAGGACTTCATGGCGCTCAAGCCTGGCGACGGCAAGGTCATCGCCTGGAACGCCTGGCTCCAGGACGGCAAGGCGCTGCCCTATGTCATGGACATGACCGACCAGGACATCACCCTGCCCGAGTTCACCCAGAAGGCCATCGAGATGCTCGACAACGACAAGGGCTTCTTCCTGATGGTCGAGGGCGGCAAGATCGACTGGGCCTGCCACGCCAACGACGCGGCCGCCTCCATCGACAACACCGTGTCCTTCGACCAAGCCGTGCAGAAGGCCATGGCCTTCTATGAGCAGCACCCGGACGAGACCCTGATTGTGGTCACCGGCGACCACGAGTGCGGCGGCCTGACCCTGGGCTTTGCGGGCACCAAGTACGGTTCCCACTACGACATCCTCAGCCACCAGAAGGTCTCCTTCCAGAAGTTCACCGACGAGACCCTGGCCGACTTCAAGAAGAAGGGCGGCGACTTCAACGCCATGAAGCCGATCATCACCGCGGACTTCGGCCTGAAGTTCGAGGGCGACGCCAAGACCGATCCCATGGTCCTGGCCGACTACCAGCAGGCCGACATCGAGCAGGCCTTCCGCCGGACCATGGCCGGGGAAAAGATCAAGGGCGGCGACTACCTGCTGTACGGTGAGTATGACCCGCTGTCCGTCACCCTGACCCACGTGCTCAACCAGAAGGCCGGCCTGGGCTGGACCTCCTACAAGCACACCGGCGTGCCGGTTTCCACCTCGGCCATCGGCGTCAACTGCCAGGCCTTCAACGGCAGCTACGACAACAAGGACGTGGCCACCAAGATCATGGCCTCCATGGGCATGCCCGCCAAGCCCGTGTACGCGGACGCCGCCGACGTGCGCGTGGCCGCCAACTAGACGCAATCCAGCAACCCTTCGGCGGGCGGACCGGCTGCGGTCCGCCCGCCCCTCTTTTCGGAAAACCCATGCACGCACCCAGCAAGACCACACGCGACTGGCTCCTGGCCCTGATCTTCATCATCATCTCCGTCGGCCTCTATTACCTGCCCACCGGCTTCGAATCGAACAAGGACAAGGACGCGGTCCACTGCACGGGCCGGGTCACGGCCGTGGACGACGCCCACGTCCAGAACCTGGGCATGATCCGCGCAGGCGAGCAGGAGGTCACCCTGGACATTCTGGACGGTCCGTTCAAGGGCGAGACGTTTACGGCCAACAACCAGCTCCTGGGCCAACTGGACCGCGACAAGCTGTTCAAGGCCGGAGACACGGCCTACGTCATCCTGACCGTGGACAGCGACGGCAAGGTCATCTACGTCAACCCCCAGGCCCATTACCGGCTCGGGCTCGAACTGTTCCTGCTCGGACTGTTCGCCGCGTTGCTGCTGATCTTCGGCGGGCTGACCGGGTTCAAGGCGCTGCTCTCGTTCGTCTTCACCGGCCTCCTTTTATGGAAGGTTCTGGTGCCCATGCTGCTCAAGGGGGTGGACCCGGTCTGGCTGACCCTGTGCGTGGTGGCGTTGCTCTGCGCGGTGATCATCTTCCTGGTGGCCGGGATCAACCGGACCGGCGCGACCGCCTTTCTCGGGGCCTTCCTCGGGGTGGTCGCCAGTTGCGCCATGGGCATCTATTTCACGGGGCATTTCCACGTCCACGGCGCGGTTATGCCCTTTGCCGAGACCCTGCTCTACGCGGGCTACGGCCACCTGAACCTGACCCGCGTGTTCATGGCCGGGGTGTTCCTGTCCTCCTGCGGGGCGGTCATGGACCTGGCCATGGACGTGGCCTCGGCCATGGCCGAGGTGGTCGACAAGAAGCCGGGCATCTCGCGGGTGGAGGCGGTCTGGTCGGGCATCCGTGTGGGCCGGGCCGTGGTCGGGACCATGACCACCACCTTGCTTTTAGCCTATTCGGGCGGATTCGTGACCCTGCTCATGGCCTTCATGGCCCAGGGCATTCCGCTGGATACGACCTTCAACTTCATCTACGTGGCCGCCGAGGTCCTCAAAACCCTGGTGGGCAGCTTCGGGCTGGTCACCGTGGCCCCGTTCACGGCCCTGGTGGGCGGGCTGCTCATGACCACGGCCAGGCCCGCGGCGAGCGCGCTGCGCCATTGACGAACGCGGCGGGATGGGCCAATACGATAGCTTGTAACCAAGCAGAAGGAGTGTTCATGCTTTCGTTTCTCGGCAATGTCATCTGGTGGCTCATCGGCGGCGTGTTCATGGCCCTGGGCTGGCTCTTCGCCGGCTGCCTCTTCGCCATCTCCATCATCGGCTTGCCCTGGGCCCGGTCCGCCTTCGTCATCGCCGGGTTCTCGCTGATGCCCTTCGGCCGGACCCTGGTCCGGCGCGACGTGCTCACCGGGCAACAGGACATCGGCACCTCGGACTGGGGCACGGTGGGCAACATCATCTGGTTCGTCTTCGCGGGCTGGTGGCTGGCGCTCGGGCACATCCTGTCCGCGCTGGGCTGTTTCATCACCATCCTCGGCATCCCGTGGGGCTGGCAGCACCTCAAGCTGGCCGCGGCCACCCTGGCCCCCATCGGCATGACCGTGGTCACGGTGGAGCAGGCCGAGCGGCTGCACGGCGTGCGCATGGACCGCTGAACCGGGCGGACCGCCAACCGCGGCGGGTTGTGCAATTTGCTGCATCCCCTTGCCACGGCCCGAAAAGCTGATTAGATAGAAGCAGTGCCGGGAGATTCCCGGCCGCAAGCACGTAATCAATTCGGAGGAATATCAATGACTCAGTATCCCAGCATGCAACGGACGGAGACTTCCAGGGCCGAAGTCCTGAACGCCTTCATGCGCGGCGTCTACGGCTGGATGAGCGCGGGCCTGGGCCTGACCGCCCTGATCGCCTTCGCCACCCTGACCGTCCCCGCCCTGACCAACCTGGCGTTCGTTTACAACCCCCAGACCGGCGGGTATGCGCCGACCATGCTGCCGATGATCGCCCTGCTCCTGGCCTTCGGCATGGTCTTCTTCATGAGCTTCAAGATCCGGACCATGAACCCGAGCACGGCCACCACCCTGTTCATGGCCTTCAGCGCACTCAACGGATTTTCCCTGGCCCCGATCCTCTTCGCCTACACCACGGCCTCGGTGGTCTCGACCTTCATCACCACCGCGGGCATGTTCGGGGCCATGTCCATCTACGGCATGGTCACCAAAAAAGACCTGACCGGGTGGGGCAGCCTGCTCTTCATGGGGCTGATCGGCATCATCATCGCCATGGTGGTGAACATGTTCCTGCAGAGCGCGGGCATGTCGTTCGCCATCTCGGTCATCGGCGTGATCATCTTCGTGGGCCTGACCGCCTACGACACCCAGAAGCTCAAGACCATGGGCGAGACCGTGCCCATGGGCGACACCGCGGCGGTCCGCCGAGGCACCATCCTGGGCGCCCTGACCCTGTACCTGGACTTCTACAACCTGTTCCTCATGCTGCTCCGCCTGATGGGCGACCGCAGATAATCTCGGCACCCTAGCCACACCAAAGGCCGTACTCCCCGGAGTACGGCCTTTTTTTGTCGCTGCACCCCGGCAATCCCCTCCCCCCGGCCGCCTGCGTGCATGTGCCTCTTGCCAGTCTGCTGCGGGGGACGTATGCTTCTTCAATGACGAATCTTTTCCCTGGAGCGACATGTCCGAGACCGTGACCCACGTGCAACGTGCCCTGTACCCGCTGCTGCGTCCCTTTTCCTGGGTCTATGGCGGGGTCATGCGGGTGCGCGCCGGGCTGTACCGCCGAGGGCTGCTGCCCAGTTGGGAAGCGCCCGCGCTGACCGTATCGGTGGGCAACATCGGCTGGGGCGGCTCGGGCAAGACCCCGGTGGCCGACTGGCTGCTCGGCTGGGCCGAGTCCCGGTCCATCCCGGTGGTCCTGCTGACGCGCGGCTACCGGGCCAAGCCGAAGCATCTGCCCTACGAGGTCAAGCCGGGCGCGCTGGCCGAGGAGGCAGGGGACGAGCCGTTGATGCTCGCCCGCGCCCACGAAAACGCCCTGGTCCTGGTGGACCCGGACCGCGCCAGGGCGGGCAGGCTGGCCGTGCAGAAGGCCCGCCCCGAACTGATCATCCTGGACGACGGGTTCCAGCACATGGCCGTGCAGCGGCACGTGAACCTGGTCCTGCTCCGGCCCGAGGATTTGCGCGAGGGGTGGAACCGGGTCATCCCGGCGGGTTCCTGGCGCGAGCCCGAGGCCGCGCTCGGGCGGGCCGACGCCTTCCTGATCAAGGTCGGGCCCAAGGGGTTCGCCCTGCTCAAGCCGCGCATCCTGGAGCGGCTGTCGCGGTTCGGCAAGCCGGTGTTCAGCTTCCGGCTGGCCCCCACCGGGTTGCGCAGCGTGGTCGGCGGGGAGACGGTCCGCGACTTCGAGGGCGCGCCGTACCTGCTGGCCACGGGCGTGGGCGATCCGGCCCAGGTCCGGGCCACGGCCGAGGCATACCTGGGGTATCCGCCCAAGAAGCACAAGGTCTTCCGGGATCATCACACCTATTCCAAACAGGACGTCCTGGACCTGGCCGAGGAGGCCGCCCGGCTCGGCTGTGCAGCCGTTCTGTGCACGCCCAAGGACGCGGTCAAGCTCGGGGCGATGTGCACCGAGGTGTTCTGGCAGTTCGACCTGAGCCTGGAGTTCGGGCCGTCCACCCTGGGCGAGAAGGCGAAATTTACCACCTGGTGGGACCGGCGTTACGATTCCTTCAGGCTGCGCCGCGCGGATCGCGCCGAACACGCGGCGGACTACAAGGCCCGGCACAGGGCGGACCCGTCGTCCGCCAAGGGAGACGACAATGGCTAAGAAGAAACGCAATCAACCCAGGCCCTCCACACCGCCCCTGTCCCCGGCGGTGCTGCTCAAGCTGTTCAAGGAAGTGAAGCGGCCCATGTCCCGGGCCGAGGTCATCCGTCAGCTCAAGCTCAAGAAGAAGGACAAGGCCCTGGTCAAGGACCTGCTCAGGGAACTGGTCCAGAAGGGCAAGCTGGTGCGCATCCGGCGCGGCTACGGCCTGGCCGAGGCCATGCACTGCATCACCGGGCGGCTGGAAATCCAGCGCCAGGGGTACGGCTTCGTGATTCCGGAGGACTCCCGGCGCAAGGACGTGTTCGTCAATCAACGCGACCTGAACGACGCCTGGCACGGCGACCGCGTGGTGGTCTCGGTGGTCGGCGAAGCACGGGGAGGGCGCAACGCCGAAGGACGCATCGTCCGCATCCTGGAGCGCGGGCGCAAGGTCCTGCCGGTCAAGGTGGTCAAGAAGATGACCGGCGGCGAGTGGCTCTGCCGCCCGTCGGACCCGCGGCTCAACTTCGGGATCATCGCCACGCTCAAGGATGAGTCCGTCAAGGTCAAGCCGGGTGAGATCGCCCTGTGCGCGCCCGGCGAGCGCATTGACCCGACCATGTGGGAAGGACAGATCACCAGGCGGCTGGGTGAGGAGACCGACATCACCGTGCAGGAGGCCCTGGTCAAGTCCAACCACAACATCCGCACGCGGTTCCCGTCCGGGGCCGAGACCCAGGCCGAGTCTCTGCCGCCCGAGCCGTCCAAGAAGGACTACGCGGGCCGCCGCAACCTGACCAAAAAGCCTTTCGTGACCATCGACGGGGCCACGGCCCGCGACTTCGACGACGCCGTCCTGGTGGAGCGCCTCAAGAAGGGCTACCGCCTGTGGGTGGCCATCGCCGACGTGTCCCACTACGTGCCCGAGGGCTCGCCGCTCGACCGCGAGGCCTTCGAGCGCGGCAACTCCTATTATTTCCCCCGGTCCGTGGAGCCCATGTTCCCGGAGAAGCTGTCCAACGGGTTGTGCTCGCTCAACCCGGACGTGCCGCGCCTGACCATGGTGGCCTGTATGGATACCGACCCGGCCGGGCACACCGTGAAGACCGAGGTGTTTCCGGCGGTCATCCGCAGCCACGCCCGGTTGACGTACTCCCAGGTCCGCGACGCGATCATCGAGAAGCAGGCCGAGGCCCGCAAGACCATCGCCCCTGACCTGATCGGCATGCTCGAACTGGCCGAGGAGCTGGCCCGCAAGATCAACGGGCTACGCGTCAAGCGCGGGTCGCTGGACTTCGACCTGCCCGAGCCGGAGATATTCTTCGACGTGCACGGCGAGACCGAGGACATCCGTCCCAAGCAGCGCAACTTCGCCAACCAGCTCATCGAAGAGTTCATGATCGCGGCCAACGAGGCCGTGGCCCATTTCCTGATCGAGCGAGACCTGCCCTGCATGTTCCGCGTCCACCCCCCGGCGGACGAGGAGAAGCTCAAGAACCTGTTCCGGCTGCTGTCGCGCACGGACAAGTCCGTGACCATGCCCAAGGAGATCACCCCCAAAAAACTCCAGATGCTGGTGGCCTCCATGGAGGGCACGGACAAGGAATACATCGTCAACCGCATGCTCCTGCGCTCCATGAAGCAGGCCAAGTACTCGCCGGACAACGAGGGTCACTTCGGCCTGGCGAGCGAGGAATACGCCCATTTCACCTCGCCCATCCGGCGCTACGCCGACCTGGTGGTCCACCGGTTGGTCAAGGCCGCCCTGCATGAAGGCGAAGGCGTGCCCGCGCCCGTGCCGGGCCACAAGAAGCTGCTCAACGTGGCCAACCATCTGTCCAGCCGCGAACGGGTGGCCATGGACGCCGAGCGCGAGATCCTCAAGCGCGTGACCGTCCTGTTCATGCGCGACAAGGTGGGCGAGACCTTTGACGCGGTCATCTCGCACATCACCGACTTCGGCTTCTTCGTGGAGCTCAAGGAGGTCATGGCCGAGGGGCTGGTCCGGCTGTCCACCATGGACGACGACTACTACACCTACTGGCCCCAGCGCGAGATGCTCGTGGGCGAGCGCACCGGCCAGTCCTTCTACCTGGGCCAGACCGTGGAGGTGGTCCTGGAGGAGGCCAGCGTGGAACGGCTGGAGCTGAACTTCAGCCTGCGCTCCGTGCTGGCCGCCGCCAAGGACTACAAGGACCTGATCTAGGACCGGGCCATGTCCCGGCCCGACACGCGGGCCGGGCGGCGGCACGACCGTCGCCAACCTGTTTCCATATTGCCGCGCCGTGGTCACTTCCGGCGTGCAACCGCCATGTATTCTCCCCTGAACAGGGCGTCCGCCGACGCCCGTTTCATCTTTCAATTCAAGGGAGTTTCCGCATGGCAACCCGTCGTGAATTCATCCAGCTTTCCCTGACCGCACTGCTCGGCGCCGGACTCGGCGCCGTGCCCTTTTTTCCAACCCGCCCGGCCCAGGCCGCACCCGGCAGCCTTGTCGCCCAGGCGGGCACCCCCAACCCCAACGGCGCGTTCGACCAGCTCTACTGGCTGAGCGGGGACGCCCTGGCCGGGCCGGTCTCCGTCATCTCCGGAGCGTCTTTGCCGATAGAATCAAGTGCAAATAAATCCAAGATGTTGCACATAATGCATTTTAATGACCTGCACAACATGATCTCCCTGCCCAACACGAAGAAGGGGACCACCCATCCGTTCTCGCAGATGGTCGCCCTGGTGGAGGCCCGGCGCGCGGCTGCCGGGCCGGACGACATCGTTCTGCTCCTGGACGCGGGCGACGATCACACCGGGTCGGTCTTCGACGAGCTGGTGGGTTGGAGCACGGACGAGTACGTGGTGGACCCGGCCTACACGGTCTATACCGCGGCCGGGCTGGACTGTGGGGCGCTCGGCAACCACGAGTTCGACCGGGGCGCGGCGGTCCTGCGCAAGGGCATCCGCGAGGCAGCGCGCTTCCCGCTGCTGTCCGCCAACCTGTTCGGCTCCGCGCACCTCGCGAGCGGCCGGGACTACTACCCGGCGGTCATCGGCGTGGCCAAGGGAGTGCGCATCGGACTCATCGGTCTGACCACTCCGGTGGACACCCACACCAAGACCGAGAAGGACCCCGGCCTGGACGTGGGCAGCCCGGTGCGGGCCGTGCGCAACCTGGTTCCGGAACTGAGCCGCCACGTGGACCTGCTCGTGGTTTTGTCCCACTGCGGCTACGGACTGTCCGACAGCCGCTCGGGCAAGGCCGGGGCGGACCGTTTCCTGAGCGAAGGCGACAAGCTGATCGCCGAAGCCGTGGGCCAGACCTCGTCCTGCCCGGCCCTGGTCATCGGCGGCCACACCCACACCGCGCTGAACGAGGATGGGCTGGCCCCGGAGAATGTGGTCCATGGTGTGCCCATCGTCCAGGCGGGCGGTCGGGCCAGCCACATGGGCGAGGTCACCCTGGCCCTCAATCCCGGCGGCAAGCAAAAGGTGGAAGCCCGGCTGCACAAGATCAAAAAGCGCGACCGGCGCGTGGCCGAGGGAGACGCCAAGTACGCCGGGCTGGAACACGACGGGGATTTCGACGCCGGGTTCGAGGCGGGGCACGTCGCCCCCTTGATGGCCAACCTGGCGGGCAAGATGGCCGGGGAGATCGGCACGGTGTCGGGCAACCCGCCGGTGTCCACCGCCGAGGTTTTCGCGGCCCGGTACACGCGGGAGATGGAACTGGCCAATTTCATGAATGACGCCCTGGCCGCGCGGTCCGCGACCTTCCCCGAGGGACGGGTGGACGTCAGTTTGTTCAACGCTACGGGGTTCGCCAGCGGCATCCCCACGGGGGGCGCGCTGACCTTCCAGGACTGGTACAACGTCATGCCGTTCGCGGACACCGTGGTCCTGGTGGAGATGACCGGCAGGCAGATCGCGGCCATGCTCGACAGCAACGCCAAGCGCCTGGTCCGGCCCGAGGAACTGAAGGGCGACAAGCCGGTGGACGTGACCGGCTACGTGTCGCGAGGGTTCCTGCATTTTTCCTCCGGTCTGCGCTACACCCTGAACCTCAATGGCTCGGCCACCCGTGCCGAGGCATCGGACATCGTCATCCAGGGCGCGCCGCTCAAGGATGTGCTGGACAAGACCTTCCGCGTGGCCATGAACTCCTACGTGGCGGCGGGCGGCTACGGCGAAAGCTGGAACGGCAACCCCATCGGCGGGGGCGTACCCGGCGGAATCGCAGGCTTCGACATCAAGTCCCTGCCCAAGTCCGACACCGGGCTGGTCTACCGCAACGAGATCATCGCGCGCATCAAGAGCCTGCCCACCCTGTCTCCGGCCACCGGCCTGGCCCTTGACGGTCGCCTCAAGGTCATCTGATTCCGCATCGAAGCAGCGGCCCGCAATAGGAATGGTCCGGGGTGGAAGCCTGTCCGCTTTCACCCCGGACCTGCTTTTCTCATAGGTATGGGCACGGCCATGTGTGTTGGACAACACAAAATATTTCTATGGTTGACAGTCAGGTTAATCGATAGTAAACAATTGTTCAGCAACATCCATTAACCAAGGCGCAACAATGAGCAACGGATTTGAAGCGTTTTTCAAACGTCTCTGTTCGGAAACGGAGATCAACAACCAGTCCCAGTTGGCCCGCGAGCTGGACGTGGGGCGGGCCGCGGTGTCCCTGGCCAAGCGCAAGGACTCGGTGCCCGCCCGCTGGATTCTGGACCTGTCCGCCCGGTTCGGGTTGAACCCGCTGTGGCTGGAGCAGGGCAAGGGCTTTCCCCGGCCCGAGGCGGCCCTGGCGGCCGCTGCCGAGGACGGGGCGTGCTACGAGGAGATCCCCAAGGTGCGCGCCCGGCTCTGCGCGGGCGGCGGCTCGTTCGAGACCGAAGGGCAGGTGGAAGGGTACTATTCCTTCCGTGCCGACTGGCTGAACCACCGGGGCAACCCGGCCAACATGGTTCTCATGGAGGTCATCGGCAATTCCATGGAACCGGAGATCAAGGAAGGGGACATGGTCCTCATCGACCAGTCCCGCACCGACGTCCTGTCCGGCGGCATCTACGCCGTGGGCGTGGAGGACACGGTCATGGTCAAGCGCGTGGAACGCCTCCCCGGCACCCTGGTGCTCCGGAGCGACAACGTGGACTATTCGCCCATCCATCTGTCCGGCGACGAGCTCGACAACGTGCGCGTCATCGGCCAGATCCTGTGGGCCTCCAGGGAATACCGCTGACCTTTTCCCCTATCGCCAACAGTGCCCCCGCAGCGCGTCGCGTTGCGGGGGTATTTTTTTTTATCATCATGAAATAACATGGCATTCTTGCTAGTTGACATCTTGTTGGGGAATGATAAACAAATTGTAAAATATTAGTTGACACTGTGGCCGAGGTTTGTTTATTAAAGAGTCACGTTCAGTCAACAAATACGACACACGCACTTCGGTGCGATCCAAGGCAAGGAGAGAGTCATGCAGGAACGTTTTTGCAAGTGTGGTCACAGGCTGATGGTTCAGTACACCCTTGACGGCTTCATTCCCTGGGAAGCGGTCATCCGCGACGACGAGGGCAGGACCAGCCCGGTCAAGGTCTGCCCTTGCTGCGGCAGCTACCTGTCCATCCATTTCCTTCGCTAATCTTTCGTATTCCCCATAGTTCCTCGCGGCCGCTTGAACCTTGCAGGCGACCGCCCACATCCCTGTGGCCATGCGCTTTCCTCCCCGGAGCGCATGGCCCCTCTTTTTTGCGTGCGGCTTCCGATACTGGGCCATCGGCACATTTTCCCAGGCAGGCTTTCGTCCTCACGTAGATGGCTACGCTGCGGTGAAATCTCCCGGAAGAAAATGCACGGCTGGCCCACTCTCGAAAGCCTTACATTGTGCGAGCGCGAAGAGCCGCTGCGGGGGGGCGCATCTGAATTGCTTTCTATTGTGAACAGACATCTTGCAGCGAAACATCACCCCAAAGAAGGGCTCCTCCCGCGGAGCGGCAACAAAAAGTTCAGGAAGGGAGAGGGATGGGGGTTCGGGGAAGGGAGAGGGAAACCCCTTTCTAAAGGGTTTCCCTCTCCTCTTCCCCCGATTCCTATTGCCGAACCTGACCGGGGTCGGGGAGGCAGATGGATTCGGTGCGGTTCCGGCCGGACTGTTTGGCCTGATAGAGGGCGCGGTCGGCGGCCTGGATGAGGTGTTCCGGGGTGGTGTCGCAGGTGGGCACGGTGGCGGCCACGCCGATGGACACGGTCACGTTGCAGGCCACCTGGGAGTTGGGGTGGCTGATGCACGATCTGCCCAGGTTGGCGTGGATGTTTTCGGCCACCACCCGCGCGCCGTCGAAGTCGGTGTTGGGCAGGATGATGGCGAATTCCTCGCCGCCGTATCGGGCCACCAGATCGCCGGGCCGGTTGGTGGCGTCGCGGATGGCCCTGGCCACTCCGCGCAGGCAGACGTCGCCGTCCACGTGGCCCAGCGCGTCGTTGTAGGCCTTGAAATGGTCGATGTCGATCATCAACAACCCCAGAAAGTTGTCCTCGCGGCCGTTGCGCACCCATTCGCGGATGAGCGTGTCGTCGAAGCAGCGGCGGTTGGCCAGGCCGGTCAGCCCGTCCTGGTTGGACATGCGTTCCAGCTTGCGGGCCAGACGTTCCAGTTCGCGCTCGCGCAGCATGCGCTTGAGCATCTCGCGGCGCAGTTGCAGTGCGGAGCGGACGCGGGCGCGCAGCTCGGTGCGGCCCACGGGCTTGACGATGTAGTCCGAGGCCCCGGCCGCGAAGGCGCGGTCCAACTCGTCGGAACCGTCGTTCGGTGCCACGGCGATGATCGGGATGTCCTCGAACTCGCGGTGGGACTTGAGCGTCAGGATGGCGGCGATGCCGTCGGTGTCGTGGTTTTCGAGATCGATGAGCACCAGGTCCACGGGCGTGTCCCCGGCCACGGAACGTTGCAGGGTGAGCAGCGCGAGGTCCAGGGTATCCACGTCCGTCACGTCGGTGTGGCCCGCGCCCAGCAGCATCTCGGTCAACTGGGCAGCCGTGGCTTTGGAATCATCGATAATCAGAATTTTCATGTGGAATCATTGCTATCAGATATCGGATTTGATTGCGAGACGGGAAAAGGGCGCCGGGCCGGTCCGGCCCAGGGGCGGGGACCGCGGAAGTCGGCGGACCGGGCCGGTCCCGATAGGCCTCAGCAGTTTCTGGCCGCAGTGATATTCTTTGTTATATTTTTGCAAAAACGGTCCGGGCCGTGTATCTTGCAGGCTAGGCACTGATACTTTGTCCCAGCGCAATCTCGAATCAACCCCGGAGGACTGATGAACCGGTCATGCTTTCCCGCCGCCCCGCTGCTTGCCGTAGTGCTTTTTCTCCTTGCTCCCCTTGCCGGGGCCGCCCAGGCCGCCGGATCGGTGCTGGCCGTGTACAACTCCGGCCAGGCCCAGGTGAACGAATCCCGCGTGGTGACCCTGCCCGAAGGGGCCGCCGCCGTGGTCTTCACCGATATCCCGTCCACCGTCGATCCCTCCTCCATCCGGGCCACGGCACCGGATATGACGGTGCAGGACGTCGAGTACGCCTACAAGCCGATCACCGCGGGCAACCTCCTGGACGCCTATATCGGCAAGGAACTGTCCGTGATCCTGCCGGACCCGACGGACGTCAACGCACGCGTCCTGCGCAAGGCCAAGCTGCTGGCCAACGCGGACCGGCCTATCTTCGCCATGGGCAAGGAGGTCTACGTGGGCTCGTACGAGGCCCTGCTCCTGCCGGAGATGCCCGAGGGGCTCGACGCCGAGCCGACCCTGACCCTGACCACGCAAAGCACGGTTGCCGGGCGCAAGAACGTGGCCCTGAGCTACCTCATGGGCGGCTTGACCTGGCGCGCGGACTACAATCTGACCGTGAACCAGTCCGGCCGGTCCGCCGACCTGGACGCCTGGGCCACGGTAACCAACACCTCGGACCACGCCTTTCCCGGCGCGGACCTGCGCCTCATCGCGGGGGACGTGCAGCGTGCGGCCGCGCCCAAAATGGTCATGCGCGCCAACGCCATGATGACCGAGGGCATGCCCATGGACGCGGCTTCGGCCCCGGCCGCCGAGGAGTCCTTTTCCCAGTACCATGTCTATGATCCGGGCCGGTACGTTTCCATCCCTGCGTCCGGGTCCAAGCAGGTCGGGCTGTTCTCGGCTGCGAACATCCCGGTCAGGACCGAGCTGTCCAGCCGTTTTCGCAGCACCCCGAACCAGCGCGCGGGCAAGATTTCGCAGAGCGTGGAGTCGGCCTTGCTTTTCACCAACACCGAGGCGAACAACCTGGGCAAGCCCATGCCCGCGGGCGTGGTCCGCGTGTTCATGCCCGAATCGAGCGGCGCCAAGCTGCTGGCGGGCGAGGCCCGCATCGGCCACAAGGCCGAGGGCGAGGAGGTCCGGCTGGTCATCGGCCGCGCCTTCGACGTGACCGTCGAGCGCGTGCAGACGAGTTTCCAGCGCATCGGCAAGAACGTGGCCGAGGTAGGCTGGAAGATCGCCGTGCGCAATGGGTCCCGGGAGCCCAAGGACATCAGGCTCCTGGAGGCCATGTCCGGGCAGTGGACCGTGCTGAACGCGGACACACCCTACACGGCCGAGGACGCGGGCACCATCGTCTTCGACCTGAAGGGCGTCGCTCCCTCCGACGGCAAGGAGGGGACGGTGATCAATTACACCGTGCGCTTTACAAACTAAGAGGAGGGCGGATGGCCGGTATCGACCACGTTGAACTGAAGACACTGAAGGATTTCTACGCGCTCATGGCCGCTTCCCGGAATCTCCGGAGACGGGCCGTGGCCGCGATTCTCGACGGGGACTCGGTCGACCGGGATATCCCCGCCTCCTTGTCCAACCTCCTGGAATCCCTCGAAGCCGTCCCCGAGGAAGAGGGCGGCAAACGGCTGCGCCTTTCCGGCGGACGGACCATCTCCCTGGACATGGGCTACGAGATCGACGAGACGCGCAAGGACCTCTTCTTCCTGGAGGAGGGCGAGGAGACCTTCCTGGAGATGCTGGCCGATTTCCACCCCGGTTTCGACGACCACGTGGCGCGAGGCCGGGAACTGCTGCACAGGGTCGATCTGGACAGCCTGGTCACGGATCGCGACGGCACGGTCAACAACTACTGCGCCCGCTACCTGACCTCGGTCCAGTCGGTCTACAACGCGGTCTTCCTGACCCGCTTCGCCCGCACCCACGTGGACAAGCCGGTCATTCTGACTTCGGCCCCCCTGGACGGGCTGGTCCGGATATCGGTCAACCCGGACGGCGAGTTCTATTACGCAGCGTCCAAGGGCCGCGAGTGCCTGGACCGCGACGGCCGCGTCCGGCGGCTGGACATCTCCCCGGACAAGCAAAAGGCCATGGACGCCCTCAACGCGCGGCTGACCGAGCTGACCGGGCGGCCCGAATACGAAAAGTTCACCCTCATCGGCTCGGGCCTGCAATTCAAGTTCGGGCAGTCCACCGTGGCCCGGCAGGATATCGGCGGGTCCATCGACACGATCGAATCCGAGGCCTTCCTGACCACCCTCGAAGCCCTGGTCGCCGAGTTGGACCCGGACGGACGCAACTTCCGCATCGAGGATACCGGCCTGGACGTGGAGATCATCCTGACCGTGGAGACCGAGGGCGAAGGGCTCAAGGATTTCGACAAGGGCGACGGCGTGAAGTTCCTCAACGGGGAGCTCGGCCTGGGCTTGGCCGACGGGATCGGGCTGATCTGCGGCGATACCGGCTCGGACGTGCCCATGCTTGAGGCCGCCCTGGCCCTGTCGCCGGAAACGCGCGCAATTTTCGTGACCCGCAAGGAGGACCTGGCCGAGCGGGTGACCGGCCTGACCGGCGCGGCGCTCATCGTGCCCGAGCCGGACATGCTCGTGACCATTCTGGGTACCCTGTGACCCGGACACCGGAGAATCAACATTCAAAGGAGTGATCCGTGGCAGCTATCACACTCAAGGGCGTCGTTTTCGACCTGGACGGCGTCATCACCCGGACCGCGAAGGTCCACGCCCAGGCGTGGGAAGCCTCGTTCAACGAATTCCTCAAGCTCCATGCCGAGGAGACGAACACCCCGTTCGAACCCTTTGACCGCACCAGCGACTACCAGAATTACGTGGACGGCAAGCCGCGCTTCGAGGGCGTGCTCAGCTTCCTCAAGTCCCGGAACATCCGGCTCGACCCCGGCACCCCCGAGGACGCACCCGGCTTCGACACGGTCTGCGCCATCGGCAACAAGAAGAACGCGCTCTTCCAGGAGATTCTCAAGGAGCAGGGGCCCGAGGTCTTCGACAGCTCCGTGGCCCTGGTCAAGGAACTCAAGCGCAACGGCGTGCTCGTGGCCCTGGCCACCTCCAGCCGCAACGGCATGCTCGTCCTCGAACTGGCCGGGCTGACCGACCTGTTCGACGCCCACGTGGACGGCGTGGTTTCGGCCGAACTCGACCTCAAGGGCAAGCCCGAGCCGGACATCTTCGTCACCGCCGCCGAAAAGATGGGCTTGAACCCCGGCGAGTGCGCCGTGGTGGAGGACGCCCTGTCCGGCGTCCAGGCCGGCTGCGCGGGCAACTTCGGCCTGACGCTCGGCGTGGCCCGGAACATCGGCGGCGAGATGCTGAAGCGTTTCGGGGCCGATATGGTCGTTTCCGACCTGGGCGAGATCACCGTGGACGATCTCATGGAGTGGTTCGAGTCCGGCATGGCCACGGACGAATGGTACCTGACCTACCACGGTTTCGAACCGGGCGACGAAAAGTTGCGCGAGACCCTGACCTGCGTGGGCAACGGCTACCTCGGCACGCGCGGGGCCTACGAGTGCGAGTGCTCGTCCTATTACTTCTATCCCGGCACCTACATCTCCGGCATCTTCAACAAGACCCCCAGCGACGTGGAGGGGCGCGAGGTCTGGAACAATGACATGGTCAACTGCCCCAACTGGCTGCCCGTCTCCTTCAAGATCGGCAACGGCGAGTTCGTCTCGCCCCTGTCCATGGAGATACTCGCCTACTCCCACCGGCTGAACATGCGCGAGGGGGTCATGGAACGTCACATGGTGGTCCGCGACCAGGTGGGGCGCATCACCCGCATCTCCTCCCGGCGCGTGGCCTCCATGGCCGAGCCGCACCTGCTGGCCCTGCAATTCGACTATACCCCGCTCAACTACTCGGCCAAGCTGACCTTCCGCTCGTCGCTCGACGGCAACGTCAGCAACGAGGGCGTGGCCCGCTACTCCAGTCTGAACACCCGTCACCTGAACCGGGTGGGCGGCGGCAAGGGCGGGGAGGGCATCTACCTGCACATGGAGACCTCCCACTCGCGGTACCAGATCGTCATGGCCGCCAAGACCCGCATGCTCGAAGACGGCAAGCCCATCGAGGTGCACAAGGACGTGGTCCAGGACCGGGCCAGGGTGTCCGAGGAAATCTGCGTACAGGTCAGGGAAAACCACTGCTACGGCCTGGAAAAATTCGTCTACGTGCGGACCTCCTTGGATCGCGAACCGGGCGATCTCCGCGAGATGTGTCAGGACGGGCTCAAGCCCGTGAAGACCTTCAAGGGCGTCCGCGGCCCACATGCCAAGTCATGGAAGGGGCTGTGGCAGAAGGCCGACATCCGGATCAAGGGCGACCGCTTCGTCCAGCGGGTGCTCCGGCTGCACGTCTACCACCTGCTGGTTACGGCCAGCCCGCACAACGAGGGCCGCGACGCGGGCATGCCCGCCCGCGGCCTGTCCGGCGAGGCCTACCGGGGCCACATCTTCTGGGACGAAGTCTATATCCTGCCGTTTTTCGACGCCAACTTCCCGGACATCTCCAAGGCGCTGCTGATGTACCGCTACAACCGCCTCGACGCGGCCCGCGAATACGCCCGCGAAAACGGGTACAAGGGGGCCATGTTCCCCTGGCAGACCGCGGACGACGGCAGCGAGGAGACCCAGGAGGTCCATTACAACCCCGAGGCCAAGTCCTGGGGGCCGGACCTGTCCCGCCGCCAGCGGCACGTGTCCATCGCGGTCTTCGTCAATGCCTGGCGCTACGTGTCCTGGACCGGCGACCAGACGTTCCTGCGCGAACACGGCGCGGAACTGATGCTCGATATCGCCCGGTTCTGGGGCAACATCGCCTCCCATGACGAGGCCGGGGACAAGTACCACATCGACGGGGTCATGGGCCCGGACGAGTTCCATGAGAAACTGCCCGGCTCGGACGAGCCCGGCCTGCGCGACAACGCCTACACCAATATCATGGTCGTCTGGCTGCTCGAAAAGGCCCTGTTCATTCTCGACGCCCTGCCGCCCAAAATCCGGAAGCAGATCAGCGCGTACATCGGCTTGACCGACCAGGAAATCGCCAAGTGGCGGGACATGACCACCAAGCTCAACGTGATCATGACCGAGGACGGGATCATCAGCCAGTTCGACGGCTACATGGACCTGCCCGAGCTGGACTGGGACTCCTATCGTCAGCGGTTCTATTCCATCCACCGCATGGATCGCATCCTCAAGGCCGAGGGCGATTCCCCGGACAACTACAAGGTCGCCAAACAGGCCGATACCCTGATGACCTGGTATATCCTCGAACCCGACGAGGTGGCCCGCATCCTGCGCAAGCTCGGCCATGAGATCGATGATCCGGTCAAGCTGCTCAAGGACAACTACGACTTCTACGAGAAGCGGACGAGCCACGGCTCCACCCTGTCCAAGGTGGTTCACGCCGTCATCGCCAAGTACATCTACCCGAGCAACGTGGCCTGGGACTGGTTCATGGAGGCCATGGACTCCGATATCCACGACACCCAGGGCGGGACCACCGTGGAGGGCATTCACACCGGCGTCATGGCCGGGACCCTGGAGGTCATCAAGCAGGACTTCGCCGGGCTCAACCTGTCCTCCACCCCCATGAAGGTGGACCCGGACCCGCCCGCGCACTGGGGCGAGATGCGCCTGTCCTTCATGTGGCGGTCCATCTGGTTCGACCTGGTCATCGAACAGGACCGCGTGAACATGACCGCCTTCCACCAGGGCGACAAGATCGTGCCCGTGGAAATCTTCGGCCAGACTTACGAGCTCAAGCCCGGAAAGACCGTCGAGGCCAGACGGCCCAAGGCGGAGTAGGGCGGGACTGCGGCGTGCGGGGATGCCTCCGGCGGGCCCTCCCGGGGGGCTCCTTCGGAGAGACCAGGGCGCTGCCCTGGACCCGCCAGGGAGCAGGGCCCCCTGGACCCCCATCGCCTCGCTCCGCTCGGGGGCGTGCGGACGCCTTCCGCGGTGCGGGTTGCGCGATTCAGGCAGAGAAAACGGAATCACGGCGTGCTTCTTCTCCGGAAGATGCGCGCCGTTTTCTCTGCCCGAATCGCGGGTGGTGTTTTTTGGGGGGGATGGATTCCACACGGCATTGCTTTTTCGCCATACCGTAACAGGCATCCCTTACATTGAACGAGCCTTCCCCCCGTCCCTCCCACCCGCGAAGCGGCACCAAAGGCTTCAGGAAAGGAAAGGGGATGGAGGTCCGGGGGAAGGGGAAGGGAAAACCCTTTCGAAGGGTTTCCTTCCCCTTCCCGGCCGCCGAGGCGCCCCCCCCTCCCTTGCCTCAAGGGCTGAAGACGGGTAAGGAGAGGGCCGCGCCGGGGGTTGTGTTCCGGCAATCTTTTTTTTGGGAGTTTCCATGTCGCTGAGTATAGGTATTGTCGGACTGCCCAACGTGGGCAAGTCCACGTTGTTCAACGCGCTGACCAAGGCCCAGAACGCCGAGAGCGCGAACTATGCGTTTTGCACCATCGAGCCGAACAAGGCGGTGGTCCCGGTGCCGGACGCCCGGCTGGACGTGCTGGCCGGTCTGGTCAAGCCGCAGCGGGTGCTGAATTCCACCGTGGATTTCGTGGACATCGCGGGTCTGGTGGCGGGCGCGAGCAAGGGCGAGGGGCTGGGCAACAAGTTTCTGGCCAACATACGCGAGACCCAGGCCATCCTGCACGTGGTCCGCTGCTTCGACGATGACGACGTCATCCACGTGGCCAACTCCGTGGACCCGCTGCGGGACATCGAGATCATCGAGACCGAGCTGATCCTGGCCGACGTCCAGGTGCTCGAAAACCGCATCGAGCGCATGGAAAAGATGCTCAAGGGCGACAAGACCCTGGCCCCGAAGATCGAGGCCGCCAAACAGCTCATGGCCCACCTGGACCAGGGGCTGCCCGCGTCCACCTTCGAGAGCGATGCAAAGGCCCTGCCCGAGCTGCTCAGGGAGCTACGGCTGATCACGGCCAAGAACGTCATCTACTGCGCCAACGTGGACGAGGACGGCCTGACCGGGGACAACGACTACATCGCGGCCGTGCGCGGCCTGGCCGAAGAGCGCGGTGCCGAATTCGTCAAGATTTCCGCACGGATGGAAGAGGAACTTGTGGGGCTGGAAGACGAGGACTACCGGGAATTCCTGGAGTCCTACGGCATCACCGAGTCCGGCCTGGACCAGATCATCCGTACCGGCTTCCACACCCTCGGGCTGATCAGCTACTTCACCGCCGGTGAAAAGGAGGTCCGCGCCTGGACCATCCACAACGGCGACAAGGCCCCGCGCGCCGCGGGCGTCATCCACACCGATTTCGAACGCGGCTTCATCCGCGCCGAGGTCATCTCCTACGACAACTTCGTCAAACACGGCTCCGAAGCCAAATGCCGCAGCGAAGGCGTGCTCCGCGTCGAAGGCAAAGAGTACGTCATGAAGGACGGCGACGTGGTCCACTTCCTGTTCAACGTTTAGTTGGACGGGGAGGAAGGAAAGGCGGGAAGGGAAGCCGCCTGCGGCGGCGATGGATGGGTGACTTCGCCGCCGGCGGCCAAAGGGGCGGGCCCCCTTTGGAAACCCTTTGTCGCCTTCGGCGAGAGGCAGGTGCTCGGAGAGCTTGGCGGGACGGTGCCCACGCCGCCTGGAAATGCGAGGGCCATGTCGAACCGTCAGGGCGGCGTATTTGAACTGAGAAAAAAAGCGAATTCCCCGCGATCCCGCCATCCGCGAAGCGGCCCGAAGAGCTTCAGGAAGGAAAAGGGGATGGGGGTCCGGGGAAGGGAGAAGGAAACCCTTTCCTCGAAGGGTTTCCTTTCCTCTTCGGCCGCCGGAGGCGAAAAAGGGGCGCTCCGCCAGGAGCGCCCCTTTTGCATTGTCATTCGCTCGGTTAGTCGTCGAAGTTGCCGTGGGGGCCCTTGTCGGTGTCGATGGCGGCAGCCTGGGCCTTGATTTTTTCTTCGGTCCACTGGGCGGGGTCTTCGAACTGTTCGGCCTTGGGGCCGAGGTCGTAGGAGCCCGCTTCGAGGATGAGGTCCTGGGCGATGGGCGCGGTGTCCTTGGCGTTGAACACGTTGGTCAGCAGGTCATAGACGAAGTCCTGGACGGCCCCGGCCATGCGCTCGCGCACGGACTCGCTCTGGCCGAGCCAGCGGCGCTCGAAGATGAGGTTGAGCTTCTTGTAGTTGCCGCCCTTGATGCCGTTGGCGTCGGCGTAGGCGACCATCTCGTCCCAGAGGGCGTCTTCCACGCCCTGGCCGGAGACCTTGGCGAACTGGTCGCCGTCCATGATGGCGTTGCCGAAGTCGTTGACCTTGACGCCCCAGGAGATCATCTGCAGGGCGGTGGCCACGTTGGCCTTGGTGGTGGCGGTCTTGGCGGCGATTTCGCGCAGGCGGGCGGAGTCGTTGCCCGAGGTGCCGTGCTGCGCGCCGGAGGTGCCATAGGGCTTGAGGGCCTCGTGGATTTCGGCGGTCAGGTCGACCTGGATGCCTTCGCCCGAGGCTTCGATGCCGTGGGTGGTGCCGTTGTTCAGGGCGATCCAGTCCGGGCACAGGCCGTGGGCGTTGAGGCCCTGGATGAGGTACTTGGCCTCCACCGGGCTGGACAGGCCGAACTCGCCCTTGATCTCGCCGATCTCGGTCTCGTATCCGGCCCAGGCCGGGATGGTCGGGGACACGGCCAAGTTGCCGAGCAGGTTGAGGTCGTCGGTCATGTGCGAGGCATCGATGGCGATGGAGGTCACGCCCGAGTCGAACACGGACGGGATTTCGGCTTTGGCCTCGGCCACGTCGTCCCATTTCTTCATGAAGTAGTGGTCGGCGTGCACGGCCACGGGCACGATGATGCCGAGCTTGTTGCACAGATAGTCCACGCGGCGGGCCACGTTCCACAGGGTGGTCGGGCAGTAGGTGGACTCGGAGCGGGCGATCTCGATGATGATGGCGGCATTGGCCTGTTGGGCGGCCTTGAGCGCGCCTTCGATGACGAAGATGTTCCGGCCGTTGGCCGCGATGGTCATGCAGTGGCCCTTGGCGCGCATGGCCCGGTCCACGACCTTGCCGCTGACGATGAGCGCCTGCGAGTTGGGGAAATTCTTGACGACGTTCGGCGGGCGGCCGACGGCGAGTGCTTTTTTGAATGTATCCTGGGACATGCCCTTCCTCCTTGGAGCGTTTGATTGCTTGAGACAGTAAAAACCAATCGATGGGCAAAGTCAAAATGAAAGGGCCGGTGGATGGCCTGATCTTCAAGGATCACTGCCCGGAACATGACGGGCACGCTCCGGGCAGTGTGTTGTTGCGCCGAGTGTGGCCATTTACATGGTCGCTTCCTGCTCGCGGGCGCGGCGGGGCCTGGCGCCCTGCCTGGCGCCTTGCAGTCCGTCCAGCGGTCTGAGCGTGTAGCCCAGTTCACGGGCCATGAATTCGAGGATCGAGATGTTGTGGGTCGCCTTGACGATCTCGAACATGGTTTCGGCCCCGAGTTTGGCGTGGGCGTCAAAGGGATTGAGCTCCCGAAGCAGCGTCGAATACGGCTTCTTGATCACCCGCGACACTTCCTTTGCCGGGATGTGTCCTTCCAAAACGATGTCCTGCATTTTCTTGGTCAGATTCTTCTCGAACATGTTTACCCCCCCACATGTTGGATATTCTGCCTAGTAGGGGAAGTTATCGCGTTTTTTCCTTTTTCGTCAACGTAATTTGAAAAAACAGGGCAAAAAAAAAGGGCCGGAGCCGCTTTGGCATCCGATTTGGAGGATAAAAGAGGTGTGTTCCCGAATTGTTGGCGCAAACACCTTGGCCTGGCGGTTTACGCCCTGAGCGCGGTTACGGGGTGCATTTGCCCATGAACTGCATGGCCAGCATGGTGATGTCGTCGGACTGCTCCGCGCCCTTGGCGAAGACGCGGATGGCTTCGCCGACGTCCTTGACCAGCTTGGGGGCGAAGGGTTCGTTTTCGGCGGCGAGCATGGCCATGAGCCGGTCGTCGCCGAACAGTTCGCCGTCCGGGTTCATGGCCTCGGTCACGCCGTCGGTGTAGATGAACAGCAGGTCGCCGGGCTTCAGCGTCATGGTCTTGGTCGAGTAGCGCATGCCCTCCATGATGCCCGCCACGGGCTCGCCGAAGGGCCGTATCCACTCGGGCTTGCCCCCGCAGGGCAGGAAGACCGGCGGGTTGTGGCCCGCGTTGGCGAAGCGGGTCTCCCCGCTCTCGATGTCCATGATGGCCAGGAACAGGGTCACGAACATGCACGACTCGTTTTCCGAAGACAGGTCCGCGTTGACCCTGGTGAGGATGTCGCCGGGGTCCAGGCCGCGCTCGGACACGACCTTGAGCAGGGTCTTGGTCACGGCCATGAAGAAGGCGGCGGGTACCCCCTTGCCGGACACGTCGCCCACCAGGAAGCAGAAGTGGGTGTCGTCCACGAAGAAGAAGTCGTACAGGTCGCCGCCGACCTCCTTGGCGGGTTCGATGGAGGCGAAGACCTCGAACTCGCGGCGGTCCGGGAAGGCCGGGAAGAGCTTGGGCAGGATGCCCATCTGGATCTCGCGGGCGATGCGCAGCTCGGACTCGATGCGCTCCTTGGCAGCGGTGGTGGCGGTCAGATCGTGGATGAACTCCTTGAGGGAGGTCTTCATGTACTTGAAGGATTCGGCCAGGTCGCCGACCTCGTCGTTGGCCCGGATCTCGGGGAGTCGCAGGTCCAGGTTGCCCGAGGCGATTTCGCGGGCGGAGGCGGACAGCTCGCACAGGGGGCGGGTGATGCGCCGGGCGATGCCCACGGTGACCAGGACCAGGAGCACGAAGCCGGCAGCACCGATGAGGAGCATGGACCTGGACAGGTGCACGACATCGGCCAGCATCTCGTCGCGGGGGAAGACCACGCCCAGCGTCCAGCCGGCGTTTTGGAGCCCGTCGCTGAACATGTAGCTGGCCTTGGGCGAGAGGAGCGTGCCCACGGACGTGAAGGCGGCCTCGCCCGAGAGCATGCGCTGGCCCAGCTCGCGCAGCTCGCGCGAGCCGCGTTCCTCGGCCAGGGAGAAGATGGTCTGGTTCATGACCAGGTTCTTGTCCGGGTGGGTGATGAAGGTGCCGTGCCGGGACAGGAGGAAGGCGAAGCCCGAATCGTACAGGCGGATGGAGTTGACGAGCTCCTGGAGCCGGCTGAGCGAGATGTCCGCCGTGACCACGCCCGCGAACACGGAATTGCCGTCCACCGTGCGGTAGAAGGGCACGGAATAGGTGGCCATGGGCACGCCGCCGCCCCCCTCGTCGAAATACGGCTCGGTCCAGGAGCTGCGGCCCAGTTCCTTGGGGATCTGGTACCAGTCCATGTAGAAATAGCGGTACTTGGCGTCGCCGAGCATGGTAAAGCCGATGCGCCCGCCCGAGCGGAAGTAGTAGGGCGCGAAATAGAGCTTGTCGGGTTGCAGGAAGTACGGCTCGAAGGCGATGGCCATGCCGTATATCTCCGGGTTGTTGGCCAGCACCCGCCGGTTCAGTTCGAGGATTTCCCGCGTGGTCAGCGTGGCGTCCTCCAGGGAGAAGGCGACGTTCTCGGCCACCTTCTGCACCCCGGACAGGACCGAGTCGATGCGCCCGGCGGTCCCGTCCACGAGCAGGCGGGAGTTGTCCTCGGCCTGGCGCAGGATGACGTCGCGCGACGAGACGTAGTTGTAGGCCACGATGGCGGCCACGATGACGAAGGCGCAGGACAGGATCAGAAAGGTCAGCTTGAAGGCGATGGGGTACCGTTTCATCGGGCCATCCCCTTGTAGAAGTCCTCGTAGCTCGGGGTGGCGTCCATGAACCCGGTGTCGGTCAGGGCCCAGACCACGCGCTCGAAGTCCTCCCGGCGCAGCACGCCCATGGCCCCGTCGTCGGCCATGGTCACGTCCTCCATGCGGTCGAGCATCCAGCGCTGGTGCGCCCGGCTGGCCGGGACCTTGGCCGCCTCCATGTGCGCGAGGACGATGTCCAGGGCTTCGTCCTTGTGGGCAAAGGCGTAGCGCCACCCCTTGAGGGTGGCCCGGACCAGCCTGCGGCACAGCTCGGGGCGTTCGCTCGCGGTCTTCGCCAGGCAGTAGACGCCGTCCTCGGGGAAATTCAGGCCTGCGTCGTTGAAGAACAGGGGCTGGAGGTCGGACTCGTCCAGGCCGTAGGTCAGCAGGGTGTGGTACTCGTTGTACCACATGGCCGAGCAGGCGGCCACGCCGTCGCGCATGAACAGGTCCAGGGACGAGGTCTGCGGGACCACGGTGACCGTGATGCCCTGGCGGCGGAACAGGGCCCGCGCCTGGATCTGGAACTCGTTGGCCCACAGACCGACCTTCTTGCCGTCCAGGTCACGGAACGTCTTGATCCCCGAGGATTTTTTGGCGATGAGCATGAGCGCCGAGTGCTGGACGATCTGGCCAATGTTGACCAGGGGCGCGCTCTCGCTGCGTTGCAGCCCGGTGGTCAGGAACAGGGTGGCGAAGTCCGCCCGGCCGTCCTCGAGATATTCGCTGGCCTGGATGTCGGGGCCGCC
Source organism: Pseudodesulfovibrio sp. 5S69 (assembly GCF_037094465.1). Taxonomy (NCBI): domain Bacteria; kingdom Pseudomonadati; phylum Thermodesulfobacteriota; class Desulfovibrionia; order Desulfovibrionales; family Desulfovibrionaceae; genus Pseudodesulfovibrio; species Pseudodesulfovibrio methanolicus. The sequence goes on along the minus strand of NZ_CP146609.1, from coordinate 3,943,470 downwards.
GGACAGGATGGCCAGGTCGATGCCCTCCTCCGCGTAGAACCCCTTGTCCTGGGCCACGAAATAACCGGCGAACTGGGCCTGGGGCAGCCATTGCAGGACGATGGACGCCTTTTCCCGGTCCTGCGCCGGGGCGGGCGGCGGTGCGAGCAGCACGGCGGCCAACAGGACGAGGGGAAAGAGGAACGGGACGGAGGACGAGGATGCGGCAATGCGCATGGCTACCTACCCATGGCGGTGTTGAATTCGCGGACCTTGTCCTTCCACAGGTCGGTGTCGGACGGCCCCTTCCAGGCCAGCCTCGGGTCCATGCGGACGATGAGCGTGTCCTGCATGAGCGAGTGCGCGGCGTAGCCCAGGGCCGACAGCTTCCTCACGGAGTCGAGCAGCACGGCGGGGTCGATGCCGGTGTCGCCGCCGGGCCGGGACATGTCGATGACCACGTAGTTGTTGGACCGGACGTTGGCCGCCAGGTAGCTGATCACCCGCCTGTCGGCGTTGTTCAGCCGCCGGTCGGCGCTGAGTCTGAGGAGCAGGTCCTGGTCGCAGGCCACGGTCCGGTCGGCCTCGACCACCGGGCGGACCAGGGCGGGATCGCCGGCGATGGCGCGGACGCCGCCGTCCAGGAACCCGTAGTCGAAATAGTCGCAGGCCTTGAGGAAGTATTGCAGCCAGAGGACCTGCTTGCCCACCGCGTCGAAGAAGAGCAGCCGCTTTTCGGTCCAGATGCGCGAGGTGACCAGGTCGAGCAGCGGGTCCAGGGGGATGGCCCGGACGTGGCCCAGGCGGGGGATCACGTCCCGCTGGAACGGGTCGCGGATGTCGATGACCAGGGTGTTCGGTTTTTTCGCCTCGCGTTCGAATTCCTCGAAGGACAGCAGCCTGCGTTCCAGGGTCTTTGGGGAAATGACCCGCTCCCTGCGGGCCGGGGTCTCGCCCATGAGGGTGGCCCGGTCCGGGGCGGCGGTGATCCAGTCGAAGATGCCGCCGTCATAGGCGTAGACATGGCCGAACCCTTGGGACAGGGCGAGTCGGGCCGCCTGGTAGCTTTTGGGGCAGGTGCGGTCGTTGCAGTAGAAGACCAGGGGCTCCGGGGCGGACTTCGGGCGCAGGGCCTTGAGCCGTCGGGCGAAGTCGCCCTTGCCCGGCGGCAGGAGCACGGCCTTGTTGATGTGAGCCACTTCGTATTCCAGGCGGGAGCGGGTGTCCACGATCACGGCGTCGTCGTAGTCGGCCAGGAGCTGCCCGGCGGTGATGACCGGCACCTCGGGGTAATAGGGCCGCAGGGGAAAGTCCCCGGCATGCGCCGGGAGGACCAGGCCCGCGCACAGGAGCGCCAGGCCAAGGACCGTCAGGGTCCGGGTCATGCGCGTTCCTCGAAGTCCGCCGTGGCTCCGGCCAGGAACCGGGCGAAGAGAATGCACAGGGTCTCGGTGGACGCCTCCAGGCGGTGGCCGTCGTCGAGCACATGCAGGGTGGCCTTGTGGGTCCGGGCGAAGCGGATGGCGTTGTCCGGCGGGACCACGTCGTCGTTCCAGCCGTGGACCACGGTGACGCGCCCGGGCAGGGCGGGGAAGACGTGCACCGCGTAGCCGGGGAGATAGAAGGCCGGGGACAGGAGGAAGAGGGCCGGGATCCGCGCGCGCAGGGCCGCGGCCGCGGCCACGTAGCCGCCCATGCTCGACCCCGCCAGGATGGCGGGCCGGTCGTCCTCGGCCAGGATGGAAACCAGGCGCTCCACCCGCTCGTCGGGGTCGGCGAGGTCGCTGAAATCCGGGCCTTCCATGGTCAGATCGAACTCCCCGGCAACGTCGGCCAGGGCCAGGCTCTTGGTCCCCCAGGGCTGGCTCAGGGAACCGTGACACCACAACAGGCGGCAATCAGGCATGGTCGTCTCCTTTAGGCCGGGCCGGACGGCCTGCGGCCAGTTTGCGGAGGGTTTCGAACAGAGTGCTCTTCTTGACCGGCTTGGGCAGGTGGTAGTCCGCCCCAGCCTTGATGCAGCGCCGGGCGTCCTCGTCCATGGCAAAGGCGGTCATGGCCACCACGGGCACCGGGTCGAGACCGTGCTCCCGCTCCCACTCGCGGATGGCCCGGGTGGCCTCGAAGCCGTCCATGACCGGCATCTGGATGTCCATGAGGACCAGGTCCCAGCCCCCTTTCTTGAAGAGCTCGACGCCGCTCGCGCCGTCCTCGGCCACGGTCATGGTGCAGGGAGTGGACCCAAGATAGGTTTGGGCCACGAAGGCGTTGTACCGGGAGTCCTCGAACATGAGAATGTTCAGGGGGGGCAGGAGGGCTTCGTCGTCGGGCGGAACCGGTGCGGGCGGCGGGGTGCTCTCGGTCCCGGCGGCGGCCCCGAAGCGGGCCGTGAAGTGGAAGATGCTGCCCTTGCCCGGCATGCTTTCCGCCCAGATGCGCCCGCCCATCATGTGGACCAGCTCCTTGCTGATGGCCAGGCCCAGCCCGGTGCCGCCGAACTGGCGGGTGGTGGAGCTGTCCGCCTGGGTGAAGGCGTCGAAGATGGCGCCGAGCTTGTCGCCGGGCACCCCCACCCCGGTGTCCGTGATGGAGAAGTGGAGCAGGGCGGTCTCGTCGTCCTTCGCGGCCAGGTCCACGTTCAGGGATACCGAGCCCGTGTCCGTGAACTTGATCGCGTTGCCCAGCAGATTGAGGAGGATCTGGCGCAGCCGGGTGGGATCGCCGTTGATCCTCCCCGGCACCTCCGGGGCGGTGTTGCAGCTCAGGCGGAGGCCCTTTTCCGAGGCCTTGTCCTGGATCACGCCGCAGGTCCGGTCCAGGATGTCGGCCAACTGGAACCAGGTCTTTTCCAGTGTCAGGTGCCCGGCCTCGATCTTGGACAGGTCCAGGATGTCGTCGAGGATCTCAAGCAGACTTTCGCCCGCGGTGCGGAAGACGTCGACGTAGTGCGCCTGGTCCTCGGACAGTTCGGTCTCCCAGAGGATGTCGGCCATGCCCAGGATGGCGTTCATGGGCGTGCGGATTTCGTGGCTCATGGAGGCCAGGAAGCTGCTCTTGGCCGTGTTGGCCATCTCGGCGGCCTTCTTGGCCCGGCGGACCTGGTCCAGGGCGCCGTTCAGGGACTCGTTCTTGCGCTTGAGCTCCTCGGTGCGCTCCTTGACTTTGCTCTCCAACAGGTTCTGGTGGTTCTGGAGCTTGGCATTGGCCTCCTGGAGGTCGCGGATCAGGTGGCGCACTGACTGGCGCATGTCGTCGATGGCCCGGGCCAGGCTGCCCAGCTCGTTGGACGCGGACGTGTCGATGGGCGCGTCCAGGTTGCCGTCGGCGATGGTCGTGGCCGACTCCTCCAGGTCCATGAGCGGGGTCAGGAAGTGCTTGCGCATGTAGCGGACCGCGGCCAGGGTCAGGGTCAGGATCAGGAGCAGGGCCAGGGCCAGGGTCAGGCCCACGTACATGGCCATCTCCTGGACGTACCCCTCGGTGGTCACGGCCAGGTTGAAGGAACCGATCCAGTCGCCGTATTTGCGGATCTCCACGGACTTGGTGATGAACCGGCGGTCCTTGGTGAAATAGTCGAAGTCGTGGCCGGTGAAGCGCGGGCGGCTCTTGGCGGCCATGACCTCGCGGCCGGTGACCACCTGGGCGAAGGCCACGGTGTCGTCCTGGAGCACGGCGTCGATGAAGTCGCGGGCCGAGGCATAGTCAACCTGCCAGACCGCGCTGGCCAGGCTGGTCCGGGCCAGGTGGGCGATGCTGTCCGCGCGCTCGGACAGACGGACGTGCAGGCGGTAGGCGTTGAACAGGATCAGCGCGCAGGAAAAGACGAGGACGATGGCCGAAATGAAGGCCAGTTGGGCCAGTTTGGCCCGGCGGCTGAGAGAGTCGGCCCTGGGCAGCCTGGCTCCGTTGTGTGTGGTCATGTGTCGCTCGTCGTCCTCGGGTTCTCAGATAACCATGTATTTCTAAGCTGAACGGGCGACATTGGCAAGGCATCCGACGGGATTCTCCGGTGCTTCCGCAAAGACAAAAAAAAGGCCGGGCGCGAGGCCCGGCCGAAAATCGGTCACTGGAATCGGCTAGGCGTTGCCGGTCTCCAGGTTGAAGCCCATCTCGGAAGCCATGAACTGGAGCGGACGGATGTCGTGGGTCACCTTCATGATTTCGAGCAGGGTCTCCGCGCCCAGCTTGGCGCTGGCGTCAAAGGGATTGATTTCGCGCATCAGGGTCGAATACGGCTTGTTGATCTTCTGGGCGACGATCTTGGCCTGAATGCCGCTGTCGAGAATGCAGTCCTGGACAACCTTGGTTACGTTCTTTTCAAACATCATGCCCTCCCGCAGAGTTTGTTGGTTACTGGCGAAACGCTATGAGCTAATTAGCAACCGGCGTGCCAAAGTTGGGTTATTTCTATTATAATTTGCTATTTCTATAGGTTATAAAAAAACACCCAAAATAGGTTCGCCCATACTACTGTCGCAGCAGTGTCGCACATGTCGCATGATGCGACGTTGTGCAACATTTATGTTGCAAGTGCGACACCGGTGAGACACAAAAAAAGGGAGCCGCTTTCGCGGCTCCCTGATACCCGGCTAGGCCGGGGTGTCCGAAACGTATCTGTCAGGCTGTCAGGTGTGGGTTGCGGTCCATTTCTGTGCGCCTTAGGAGGTGTTGATCCGTTCGGGACTAAGGGTGCTGTTTATCCGCCCAGTCTTGCGACCAGGTCTTGAAGGATTCCATGTAGTTCAGCCAAGCGCGGCTGCCCAGTATGATTTCCAGTATTCTTGCGGCGGTAAGATTCTTGAACATCTTCGTTACCTCGCTCGTTCTCTTCTCGTTGCCGGTTCGCCCTATTGGGCCAACGGCTGATCGTGCATCCGGCTACAGTCGCTTGCCTGGTCCGTGTCCACGGTGATGCTGCGCTCCACGTGATTGATGGTCTCGGCAAACAGCCCGGTCGACTCGTAGGGGGACAGGAGGCTGGTACGGACGGAGCCGACGATGTTGCCGTAGATGATCAGCGCGGTCTGTTCCAGGGGCAGGGAGCGGATGGTCCCGTCCTCGATGCCCAGGGCGACGCAGCGTTTCAATTCGTCTATGAAGATGCTGAACTTCTCCATCACCTTGGCGCCGTCCACACCGGGCTCCATGTGGCTGAAGGGAGAACAGCGCAGCAGGACGGGGAAACCGACCCGGTGGTCTTCGGTAAACGCGAAATACGCGGTCATGTAGGCGCGGATGGCCTCCATGCCGTTCTTGGCCTTGGCCGTCGCCTCGCTCAGGCAGAGTATCAGCCGGTCGGCCATGTCGAATCCGGCGGCCAGGAAGAGCTCCTGCTTGCTGCCGAAGTAATGCGAAACGAGTCCGAAGGAAACGTCGGCGCGCCCGGCCACGTCCTTGACGGTGGCGGCGTGGAACCCCAGTTGCCCGAAGGCCTCCTGGGCTGCGCTGAGTATGGCTTCCTTCTTGGTCATCGTGTCGTTTTCCTCGTATCGATTGATTGTGCAATCAGTCGTTGATGCAGGTATAGATTGATTGAGCAATCAGTGTCAAGCGGGAAATGGATATTTTTTCGAACGGCGCGCGCAAGGGCAATGAAAAGGCCGCATAACACGGCCTTTTCATTGGTGATTTATTTGGTTCGGACTAGCTGGACTTTTTTTGGATCTTGGCCCAGGTGTCGCGCAGGGTGGTGGTCCTGTTGAAGACCAGGGCCTGCCCCGGCTTGTGGTCGCGCAGGTCGGCGCAGTAGTAGCCGGTGCGCTCGAACTGGAAGTTGGTCCCGGCGTCCATGTCGGCCATGGCCGGTTCCACCTTGCATCCCTTGAGCGATTCCAGGGAGTGCGGGTCCACGTAGTCGGTGAAGGTCTTGCCTTCTTCCACGGCGTTGGGGTTTTCCCTGGTGAACAGCGGGCCGTAGTTGCGTACCTCGGCGTCGAGGCCGTGTCTGGCCGAGACCCAGTGCAGGGTGCCCTTGACCTTGCGGCCGCCTTCCAGCCAGCCGCCCTTGGACTCGGGGTCGTAGGTCGCCCGGATCTCGGTGACCTTGCCGTCCGCGTCCTTTTCATACCCGGTGCACTTGACGTAGTACGCGCCGCGCAGCCGGACCTCGCGGTCCGGGCCCAGGCGGAAGAATTTCTTGGGCGGCTCCTCCATGAAGTCGTCGCGCTCGATCCAGAGTTCGCGGGTGAAGGGTACCTTGCGTGCGCCGTAGGACTCGTCCTCGGGGTTGAGGGCAATCTCGAAGACGTCTTCCTGGTCCTCGGGGTAGTTCTCGATGACCAGCTTGACCGGGTCCATGATGCCCATGTAGCGCGGGGCGCGTTTGTTCAGGTCCTCGCGCAGACAGGCCTCAAGCAGGGCGTATTCGACCATGGAGTCCGCCTTGGCCACGCCGATGCGGTCGCAGAAGTCGCGGATGGACTCGGGCGTGAAGCCGCGCCGCCGGAACCCGGAGATGGTCGGCATGCGCGGGTCGTCCCAGCCGTTCACGAAGCCCTCCTTGACCAGCTGGATGAGCTTGCGCTTGGAGAGCACGGTGCCGGTGATGTTCAGGCGGGCGAACTCGTACTGCCGGGGGCGGTCGGTGAAGCCGGGGAGCGCGGCCAGTTCATTATATAGGGACGCGTTCTCGCCGAACAGCTCGGGCCGCTTCAGTCCTTCCATGAGGGTGTCCACGCACCAGTCGTACAGCGGCCGGTTGTTTTCGAACTCCAGGGTGCAGATGGAGTGGGTGATGCCCTCGATGGCGTCGGACAGCCCGTGGGTGAAGTCGTACATGGGGTAGATGCACCAGGCATCGCCGGTCCGGTGGTGATCGGCGTGCTTGATGCGGTACAGGGCCGGGTCGCGGAGCATGACGTTGGGCGCGCTCATGTCGATCTTGCCGCGCAGGATGCACTCGCCGTCCGCAAGTTCGCCCGCGCGCATGGATCGGAACAGGGCCAGGTTCTCCTCCACGGTCCGGTCGCGGTACGGGGAGTCCTTGCCCGGTTCTTTGAGGGTGCCCCGGTTTTCGCGGATCTCGTCCGCGGACTGGTGGTCCACGTAGGCCTTGCCCATCTTGATGAACAGCTCGGCGATGAAGTAGAGCTTCTCGAAGTAGTCCGAGGCGTAGAAGTTGTTGTCCCAGTCGAAGCCCAACCAGTGGACGTCCTCGCGGATGGAGTCCACGTATTCCATGTCCTCCTTGACCGGGTTGGTGTCGTCGAAGCGCAGGTTGCACTTGCCCTCGTAGTCGCGGGCAAGGCCGAAGTTCAGGCAGATGGACTTGGCGTGGCCGATGTGCAGGTAGCCGTTGGGCTCGGGCGGGAACCGGGTGTGGACACGGCCGTGGTATTTGCCGCTTTCCATGTCCCTGTCGATGATCTGGCGGATGAAGTCCTTGCCCTTTTCCGGGGCCTCGGGTTTGCTGCTCATGAAAAACCTCGTTGTATGAATGGACCGTTTTTCGGTCGAATCGTCGCAAAGAGGGCAAGACTCCCCATCCTGCCCGTGGCACAGGAAATACGGTAAAACCGCTTGCCGGTCAACGTAATGCTTGCCGTGAACGGCGCAAGAAGACACACTGGCCCGGCCACTCCAAGGAGGAGAGAATATGTCGTTGTTCACCATCGACGAGACCCGCTGCAAGCGGGACGGACTCTGCGCCGCCGACTGCCCGGCCGGGTGCATTGTTTTCGAGGAGGGCGGGCTGCCCGAACCCCACGAAAGGAAACAGGCCTACTGCCTGGACTGCGGCCACTGCATGGCCGTCTGCCCGGCGGACGCCATCCGGCTCACGCGCTTTGCCGACGGAAGCGTCCCGGTGGACCGCTCGCTGAACATATCCCTTGACCAGAGCGAGCAGTTCCTCAAGGCGCGGCGGTCCGTGCGCGCCTTCCGCGACGAGCCCGTGGACCGGGGCCTGCTCGGCCGGGTCCTGTCCGTGACCGAATACTGCCCGTCGGGCCACAACGCCCGGCCCACCCGCTGGGTCGTGGCCGAGGGAGGCGCCAAAGTAGCCGAGGTGGCCGGGGCCGTGGCCGAATGGATGCGCGCCGAGTCCGAGGCCGAGTCCAGGCTGGCCGCTTCCCTGCATCTGCCCGGCATCGTCCGTCTCTGGGACGGCGGTACGGACATCATCTGCCGCAACGCCCCGGCCCTGGCCGTGGCCGTGGGGCCCAAGCAGGGCATCACCCCGCAGCCGGACGGGGTCATCGCCACCGCCTACCTGGAGCTGGCCCTGACGGCCGCCGGGCTCGGCGCCTGCTGGTGCGGCTATCTGATGGCCGCCGCCGCGTACGACGCCGGTGTGCGCGAGCTCCTCGGCGTGGCCGGGGACGAAGCGGTCTACGGAGCGCTCATGCTCGGCCGTCCGGCCCGGCGTTATCCGGCCCTCCCTCCGCGCCCGGAGCCCTCGGTGGACTGGCTGTGAGCGGCCGCTCCCGGCTGGACTCGCCGGTGGAGTCGATGTAGGGTCCGGCATGATGTCGAGACTGCGCCCCTTTTACTTCGCGGCCGCGCTGGCCGCGGTCCTGCTGTCCGCGACCGTCGCCCCGGCGCGCGAGATCCGGGTCGGCGTGGGCTTCGCCATCGCGCCCTACGTGCTCCGGGAGCAGGACGCCGGGCTTGAGGTGGATCTCCTCCGGGCGGCCTTCCGGGCCGCCGGGATGGAGGCGCAGTTCGTCTACCTGCCGAACTTGCGGCTGCCCCTGGCCCTGGCCGAGGGGGATGTGGACTGCCTGGCCACCAGCGTGGGCTACGACATGGCCGAGCGCATCGGACGCCCGGTCTTCTACTCCGTGCCGACCCTGACCTTCCGGAACTATGCCGTGAGCCTGGCCGGACGGCATCTGCACATCGGCTCCATCGCCGACCTGGCCGGGTACGTGGTCCTCGGGTTCCAGGATGCGGCCAGCTATCTCGGCCCCGATTTCGCGGCCATGACCGGGGGCAACGACCTGTACAGCGAACTGTCCGACCAGTCCCTGCAGGTGCGCATGCTCTTTTCCGGGCGGGTCGACGTGGTCATCTCCGAGAAGCGCGTCTTTCTCTACTGGCGCAACCGGCTCAAGAACTCGCCGGCGGGCCGGGCCGTGGACCTGGACCAGGCCGTGAGGTTCAGTCCGATCTTCCCGGCCCAGGAGCGGCAGGTGGTCTTCGTCGAGAAGTCCCTGTGCGACGGCTTCGACAAGGGGCTTGCGGCCATCCGTGAGAGCGGAAGCTATGACCGGATCGTCCAGGCCTACGATCGGGCGGAGTACGTCAAATAACCAGCAGCCGGGCGCGTGACGCCCGATGGATATTCGGAGAACGGCGTGGCGGATGCCCATTATGCCTTTGGTTCGGTTCAGGTGGAGATCAATTTCGAGGCCATCGACGCCCTGTTCGCGCAGGCGAATGAACAGGGTCGCGATTCCCTGTTCGAGTACGAGGTCTACGACCTGCTCAAGGCCTCGGGGGCGGAGACCCCGCCGCAATGCGTGCTCCTGCCGCGCTCGGGCCGGTTCACGGACGAGCAGCTCTCGGTCCTGCCCGGCGAAAAAGTGGTCCTCAAGATCGTCTCGCCCTCCATCGTGCACAAGACCGAGGCGGGCGGGGTGCGCGTGGTCGAGAACCGCCCGGACGCCATCCGCTCGGCCGTGCGGCGCATGCTCTACGAGGTCCCGGAGAATTTCGCCGCCGCCCTGGAGCGCGACCCCGGCTCCGCGCCCGCGCCGTATCGCGGCCTTGCTGGCGAGCCCCTGGTCACCGCCGTGGCCCGCGACCTGCGCGGGGTGCTCATGGTCCAGTTCATGGAGCCGGACTCCACGGCCTTCGGCAACGAACTGCTGGTCGGCATCCGCAAGACCCGCGAGTTCGGCATGGTCGTCACCGCGGGGCTGGGCGGCACCGACACCGAGCTGTATGCGGAGCGCTTCCGCAAGGGCCAGGCCCTGACCATCGCCTCCACGGCCCTGACCGACGGGGCGCGTTTCTTCGAGCTCTTCCGCAAGACCATCTCCTACCGCAAGCTGGCCGGGTTGACCCGGGGCCAGCGCCGCATAGTCACCGACGAACAACTCATCGAGTGTTTTTCCTCGTTCATCGACATGGCCAACCACTACTCCCCTGAGAACCCGGACGCGCCTTTCCACATCGAGGAGCTGGAGATCAACCCGTTCGCCTACGCCGACTACCTGATGGTCCCCCTGGACGGGCTGTGCCGTTTCTCGGACCGGACCGACGTACGCGCCCCCCGGCCCGTGGAGCGCATCGCCAAGCTGCTCAAGCCGTCGACCATCGGCATCGTCGGGGTCTCGGCCTCGCGCATGAATTTCGGGCGGATCATCCTCAAGAACGTGCTCGAAGCGGGTTTCCCGGCCGAGGACGTGCGTCTGGTCAAGCCGGGCGAGACCGAGATCGACGGGGTGGCCTGCGTCCCGGACCTGAAGTCCCTGGACCGTCGGCTCGATCTGTTCGTGGTCGCGGTGGGCGCGGAGCAGGTCCCGGCCCTGGTGGACGAGTTGGTGGCCCTGGATTGCGCCGAGTCGGTCATGCTCATCCCGGGGGGCCTGGGCGAGACCGAGGAGAGCCGCGAGCGCGCCGCAAACGTCATCGCCCGCATCGACGAGGCGCACGCGCGCGGCGCGGGCCCGGTCTTCCTGGGCGGCAACTGCATGGGCGTGGTCTCCCGGCCCGGCCGCTACGACACCTGGTTCATCCCCGAGGAGAAGCTGCCTCCCCTGGCCCCAGGCGATCACCAACGGGCGGCCTTCATCTCCCAGTCGGGCGCGTTCATGCTCACCCGTCTTTCCCAGTGCCCCTTCCTCAACCCGGCCTACATGGTCTCCGTGGGCAACCAGACCGACCTGACCCTGGGCGACATGGTCTCGCATTTCGCCGAGGCCGACGACGTGGACGTCATCGCGGTCTACGCCGAAGGGTTCAACGACATGGACGGGCTGAATTTCTGTCGGGCCGTGCGCCGGGCCGTGCGCGCGGGCAAGGACGTGGTTTTCTACAAGGCGGGCCGGACCCCGGAGGGCAAGTCCGCCACCAGCGGCCACACCGCCTCCCTGGCCGGGGACTACGCGGTCTGCGAGTCCTGCGTGCGCCAGGCCGGGGCCATCATGGCCCACTCCTTCTCCCAGTTCGAGAACCTGTTCATGCTGGCCGAGCGCCTCAACGGCAAGACCATCGGCGGCAACCGGCTGGCCGCCATGTCCGGCGCGGGCTTCGAGGCCGTGGGCATGGCCGACTCCATCCAGACCGACGACTACTCCATGGTCCTGGCCCCGCTGGCGGACGCGACCCGCGAGTCGCTGACGGCCCTGGTGGACGCCAACCGGCTGGGTGGCCTGGTCACCGTGACCAACCCCCTGGACATCACCCCGGGGGCCGACGACCATGTCCATGCCGAGGCCGTGCGCATCCTGGCCACGGACCCGGGCGTGGACGCGGTGGTGGCCGGGCTCGTGCCCATGTCCCCGGTCATGCGCACCCTGGCCGATCCGGACACGCCCATGACCATGGATGACGAGCGCTCCATCGCCGCGCTCCTGTCCGACCTGTTGCCCCTGCTCGACACCCCGGTCATCGGCGTGGTTGACGGCGGCCGCCAGTACGATCCCCTGGTGGACCGGCTCAAGGAGGCGGGATTGTGCACCTTCCGCACCTCGGACCAGGCCGTGGCCGCCCTGGCCCAGTACATGGACGGCCGACTCAACGCGGCCCGCATCCGTGCGCGCTGAGCCGGTCCGAACGCCCCATAGCTTTATAATATAAATATTCGCCACATTCCCCTAATGTCCTGACAATAGGTGAAGTCTCCCTTCCCATTGGATTGCTCGGAAAGATACGGAGGGTGGAATGAGGTTAGCGGATGTCCCCATCGGGACAAAGATCATTGGCGGGTTCTTGATCATCGTCGTGCTCTTCCTGGTCACCGGCGTCTACGTCAAGGTGGCTCAGAACGACATGATCGCGTCGGGTCATATCGTGGATGCCGCACTCGAGATGAAGTACGCAGTGCGCGCGGACATGCAGATGGTCATGGAGTTCCTCGATTCCCCGGACGAGAAGACCCTGAATGAGAACTGGGCCGACCATGAGAAGGTCGCCGCCGATTTCGAGTTCTATGCCGCCGGCGTCCAGGAGGGCGTTTCCGACGAACGGGCCGAGATCAGGGCCGCGAGAAACCCCGCCATCAGGGAGTTGACCCTTCAGGTCCGGGCCCGGCACAAGGACGAATTCATTCCCGCCATCCGCCAGACTTTCGAACTCAAGCAGGCCGGCTTCAGGGCGTTGAAACGGCGGGCCGAGGTCATGAAGGCCATGGAGGGAGCCCACGAGTCGGTAGCCAAGGCCCTGGATGCGTTCGAAAAGGCCGTGGACCAGCGCATAGACCGGCGGATCACGGCCGGGGCAGACGCCTTCGACATCCTTTCGCAGGAGATCTCCTGGGCGGACATGGCGATGGAAATCAAGGCCACCATCGGACAGTCCCGTGTCGTTCTCGAGGAATATATCCAGCCCGGTTCCGCCGAGCGTGAAGCCGCCCTGGAAAAGGAGTACGAGGCCAGCGTCCGGGGTTTCGACCGGCAGATCAAGACGCTGCTCGAAGGCGGCAGCATCAAGGGCCAGATCGTGGTCGCCATGAAGGACCAGGAGTTGATCGAGCGGATCAAGCAACTGGCCCGGATCCACGACAAGGAATTCAGCACCGTGGCCAAGCAGGTCATGGCCGCCCAGGCCGAGTACGGGCGGCTGATGCGAGAGATCGATCTTTCGGACACCAGGGCCGATCAGTTGGGCGGGGCGTTGATGGCATCCCTGGAGACGATCGGGCACGATGCCGACGTGGACATGGAGAACGACATGGCCCACTCGGAGCTGGCCGTCATCATCGGCATCGGCCTGTCCATGCTCCTGGCGCTGTCTATCGGCTGGTTCCTGGCGAGGATGATCACCAGGCCGGTGAACCAGGCCCTCGAGGTGGCCATGGCCATGGCCGGTGGCGACCTGAGCAGGGACGTGCTGGTGCCGGGAAGGGACGAGATCGGGCGCATGCTCGAAGCCATGGGCGACATGATCGTCCGGCTGCGCGACGTGGTCTTCGGGGTCAACGGGGCGGTGCAGAACGTGGCCTCGGGCAGCGAAGAGCTGTCCGCCACGGCCGAGACCCTGTCCCAGAGCGCCACCGAGCAGGCGGCCGGTACCGAGGAGTTGTCCTCGTCCATCTCCGAGATCGCCCGCTCCATCTCAAGCAACGCGGGCCACAGCAGGGAGACCGCCGGCATCGCGGCCACGGTGGCCGACAAGGCGTCCAGGAGCGGCGAGTCCGTGACCCTGGCGGTGGGCTCCATGAAGGAGATCGCCGAGAAGATTTCGATCATCGAGGAGATCGCCCGGCAGACCAACCTGCTGGCGCTCAATGCGGCCATCGAGGCGGCCCGGGCCGGGGAGCACGGCAAGGGGTTCGCCGTGGTCGCCGCCGAGGTCCGCAAACTGGCCGAGCGCAGCGGCAACGCCGCAGGCGAGATCAGCCAGCTCTCCGAGTCCACGGCCATGGCCTCGGACGAGGCCGTGCACATGCTGGAGGAACTCGTTCCGGAGATCGAGAGGACGTCGGAGCTGATGTCCCGGATCCGCGCCTCCTGCGAGGAGCAGGATCTGGTCATCAAGCAGATCGGCACGGCCGTGAACCAGGTGGCGAGCGCCACCCAGGGGAACGCCTCGGCCGCAGAGGAAGTGGCCGCCACTTCGGAGGAACTCGCCGGTCAGGGTGAGTCCCTCCAGCAGATGATGGCCTACTTCAACTGCGGGCAGGGCTGGGCTTCGGATTTGTGCTTCCGTCCCGACGCGCTGCCTCCGGCGGAGGAGAGCGAGGAGGATGACGGCCTCGAACGCTACTGATCCACGCCCGGCGGCGGATACGAAAAAGGCCCCGGACCGAGCCCGGGGCCTTTTTGGCGTGCAGGTCGGGCGGCCGGGTCAGTACATCAGACCCGGCAGGAACAGGATGATCTGCGGGAAGATGAAGAGCAGCGCGATGCCGATGACGATGGAGAGCATAAACGGCAGGATGCCCTTGAAGACGTCCTCCAGCGTCACGTCCGGGGCGATCTTCCGGCACATGCCGTAGACCACGTAGACGTTGATGCCCACGGGCGGGGTGATGACTCCCATTTCGGTGACCAGGACGATGATGATGCCGAACCAGATGGGATCGAAGCCCATGTTCGTGACCACCGGGTAAAAGACCGGGATGGTCAGCATGATCAACGCCAGCGAGTCCATGAAGCAGCCGCCGATGAAGTAGATCAGGATGATCGTGCCCATGATGGCGAACGGCGGCATGTCGAAGGCGGACACCCAGTTGGCGATGTCGAAGGGGATGCGGGTCACGGCCAGGAACTTGCCGAAGACCACCGCGCCCGCGATGAGCACCAGGACCATGCACGAGGTCCGCAGGGTCTCGTACAGCGAGTTGACGAAGGCCTGCCAGGAGAGTTGGCGTTTGATCACGGCCAGGGCGAGCACGCCGATGACCCCGATGCTCGCCGCCTCGGTGGGGGTGAACAGCCCCCAGAACAGGCCGCCGATGACCAGGGCGAAGATGAGCAGGGTGTCGATGAGGTTGGCCAGGGACCGGAACTTTTCGGACCAGGTGAAGGTGTCGCCCTTGGGGCCGAGCGCCGGGTTGATCCTGCACTGGATGTCGATGCCGACGATGAACAGGATGGTCAGCAGGATGGCCGGGAGGATGCCGGACACGAAGAGCGCGCCGATGGATTGTTCGGTCAGTACGCCGTAGATGATCAGGACCACCGAGGGCGGCATGATCATGCCCAGCCCCCCGCCCGAAGCCACCGAGGCGGCCGCCAGGGAGTTGGCGTAGCCGTAGCGCTTCATCTCCGGGATGCCGACCGTGGACATGGTCGCGGCCGTGGCCGGGCTGGACCCGCAGACCGCGCCGAATGCGGTGCAGGCCGAGACCGTGGCCATGGCCAGCCCGCCGCGGGTGTTGCCCAGGAAGCGGTAGGCGGTCTGGTAGAGCCGCCGGGAGATGCCGCAGTTGAAGGCGATCTGGCCCATGAGGATGAACAGCGGGATGGTCGACAGCTCGTAGGAGGCAAAGGCGTCGTAGATGTTTCGGCTCATGAGGTTGAGCCCGCCCTTCCAGGAGGTCAGCAGCGAGAAGCCGACGAATCCCACGAGCATCATGACGAAGGCCACGGGCATCCGGGTCATGAAGAGCAGGACCATGATGCCGATGCCGATGATTCCGGCGGTGGTCGGATCCATGGCTAGGCCTCCCGTTTCCCGAAGAATTTGACGACGTCCGCCAGCAGGCAGAGGGCGTAGACGAAGAAGCCGAAGGACAGGACGTAGACCACGTAGTACTCGGGCAGCTCCAGGTTCATGGAGACCTCGCCGGACTCGGCCAGGGTCCCGGCGTAGAGGAACATGCGCCAGGTGATGATCGAGACCAGGGCCAGGGTGGCCATGTTGGTGACCAGACCCACGGCGTCGCGGACCCGCTTGGGCAGTCGGCGGACCAGGATCTCCACGCCGATGTGGCTCTTCTGGTAGTGGGCGTAGGGCAGGGCGAAGCCCACGGCGACCACGCCGAGGATGGCCACGATCTCCTCGCAGCCGAAGATGGGGGTGTTGAACGCTCCGCGCAGGAACACGTCCGCGCCGGTCATGGCCGCCATGCCCACCAGGCAGGCGGCCGCTATGACGCGCATGATTTTTTCGGCGATTTGGAGCGGCCGCTTTGTCGTTTCCATTGTGTATCCTTGAACATGGTGCGGGGCGGGAACCCTGTCCCGCCCCGTCTTGCAAACGGTTATTTCAGGGTGGACCGCGTGAATTCCAGGATGGCCTTGCCGTCAAGGCCCTTCCCGGCCACCTCGGCCACGTAGTCGTCCAGCACGGGCCGGGCCGCCTCGGCCCAGGCCGCCGATTCCTCGGGGCTCAGTTGGACGATCTCGCCGCCCTGGTCCAGGAAGAACCGCCGTCCGTCGGCGTCGGCCTCGTCCCAGGCCGCGGCGTGCCTGGCCGTCCATTCCCGGTTGATTTCACGGATGATCTTCTGTGACTCGGGGTCGATCTGGGCCCACTTGTCCTTGTTCATGACGATGAAGAAGACGGTGGTGTAGGCCACGGAGTAGGAGTCCGTGCCGAACTTGCAGACCTCGCCCAGCTTGAAGGACCTGTTGGATTCGATGGGGTGCATGGAGCCGTCGACCACGCCCTTTTGCAGGAGCTGGTAGTTCTCGGGCATGGGCTTGGCCACCGGGGTGCCGCCCAGCGCCCCGACCAGCTTGGCGGAGTTGCCGGTGGCCCGGATCTTCTCGCCCTTCATGTCGTCGAGGTTCCTGACCGGCCTGTTCACGGTGAACAGCAGGCCGGGCCCGTGGGCGTTGAAATACATGGGCTCCACGTCGGCGAGTTCTTCGGGCCTGAAGTGCTCGTAGACCGCGTTGGCCGTGGCCGTGGCCTGGGCCGCGCTGGTGTAGCCGAGCGGGAGGTCCACCGCGGCCATGACCGGGAAGCGGCCTCGCGAGTAGGCCAGGCAAGACAGCCCGACGTCGGAGATGCCCTCGACCACGCCGTCGTAGCACTGGGCGGCCTTGGACAGGGTTCCGCCGGGGTAGTACTCGACGACGACCTTGCCGCCGGTGCGTTTCGCCACTTCCTTGCACCACGCCTCGGCCAGTCGGGACTGGTGGTTGGTGGGCGGGAAGAAGTTGGAGTAGGTCAGCTTGACCTCGGCCCGCGCCTGGCCGGTCAGTCCGGCGCAGAGCAGTCCGACGGCCAGGACCGTGGTTAAAAGTTTTTTCATTGTCTCCCTCCGGATGGTTGCATGGGGTCCGAGGAGGAGTCCGCAGTCTCCCCCCTTGTATATGGAATGCCCCGGGCCCTGCCCGCGAAAAACCGCCTCCGCAGTGCGGCCCCGGTTCCGTATTGCCGCTTGGAACCGGGGCGCTGTCCGCAGAGCAGCCGTTGCGCCGTCACGGCCTACGGGGTCTTGGTCATTTCGGCCTTGATGAATTCGACCACGGCCTGTCCGTCCACGGCCTTGCCCTCGCCCTCGGCGTAACCATTCAGCACGGGCTGGGCGGCCTGCACCCAGCGCTCGGCCTCGGCGGGTTCGAGATCGATGAAGTCGCCGCCCTTGGAGGCCAGGAACTTCCTGCCCTCGGCGTCCGAGGCGTCCCAGGCCTGGCCGTGCTTGACCGACCATTCCCGGTTGATCTGCTCGATGATCTTTTGGTTTTCGGGCGAGATCTCGTTCCACTTGTCCTTGTTCATGACGATGAAGAAGGTGGTGGTGTAGCCCACGCACTGGGACTGGGTGCAGTGTTTGACCACTTCACCGAGCTTCCAGCCCTTGTTGGACTCCATGGGGTGGACCGAACCGTCCACCACGCCCTTTTGCAGGGACTGGTAGGCGGCAGGCATGGGCTGGGCCACCGGGGTGCCGCCCAGGGCCTCGATGAGCTTGGCGGAGTTGCCGGTGGAGCGGATCTTGAGGCCCTTGAGGTCGGCCAGGGTGTGGACCGGCTTCTCCACGGTGAAGAGCAGGCCGGGGCCGTGGGCGTGGAAGTACATGGGCTCCACGTCGTCGAATTCGGCGGGCTTGAACTTGCCGTAGACCGCGTTGGCCACGGCCGTGGCCTGGACGCCGCTCTGGTAGCCCATGGGCAGGTCCACGGCGGCCATGACCGGGAAGCGGCCGCGCGAGTAGGCCAGGGCGCTTTGTCCGATGTCGGAGATGCCCTCGACCACGCCGTCGTAGCACTGCTTGGCCGGGCTCAGGGTCCCGCCGGGGTAGAAGTCGATGATGACCGCCTTGCCCGTGCGTTTCTCCACCTCGTTGCACCACTGCTGGGCCAGCTTGGACTGGATGTGCGTGGGGGGGAAGAAGCTGGAATAGGTCAGGCGCACGGACTCGGCGCAGGCCGGGGAGGCCAGTCCGGCGGCGATCAGGGCCAGGGCGGTCAGGGTCAGCAGGATCTTACGCATGGGGCATCTCGCTTGTTGATGATGTGATATGGTCGCAGCGGGGCTCAGTCCCGCTTGGTTCCGTTCTTCACGGCCAGGTCGATGGCCGCCTCGCGCACCTCCGCAAGGGAGAGGGTCTCGGTGCCGAGCGCGCGGTGGATGAGAAAGCCCTCGAACAGGGCGGTGTTCAGGGCCCCGATCTTCTCGGGGGGGAAGTCGCTGGTCACGTGGTCGCGGACCAGGTCGGCGAAGACCCGGTCGGAGAGGCGGTAGTCGGACTGGTTCAGGAGGCGGCGCAGGGACTCGTTGGTGGCCGCGTGGATGGTAAACTCCAGGAAGATGGCCGACCAGTTGCGGTCCGCCACGATGGTTTCCAGGAAATCCCAGATGATGTCCATGGCCTCGCGCAGGTCGGCGGCCCGCTGCACGCGGTCGTGCCGGGTGGCCCGGTACTCCTTGAATTTCTGCTCCACGATCTGGAGGAACAGCTCGTCCTTGGAGTTCCAGTGGCGGTAGAAGCTCCCCTTGGCGTAGCCCGCGTGCTCGGTGATCTCGGCCACCGAGGTGGAGGAAAATCCCTTGGTGCCGAACAGCTCGATGGCCGAACCCATGAGCTCCCGCATGGTCTGTTGGGATTTCTCCTGCTGTTTGGTCGCCATATCCTGTCCTTGTTCCCCGGAATCGTACGGTTTTTATTGTGACCTACGGTCGTTTTGCGACTCACGGTCAGAAAGTGACCGATGGTCACAGCGGAGAACTCAGGGGTAGCAGGGGGCCCCTGTGGAGTCAAGCCCGTTTTGGGGAAACAGAGGCAAAAGCCTGCTCGAAAGCGGTCAGGCGCGCAGCACGGACCACCCAGCGAAGCGGCTATAAAAAGCTTTGGAGAAGGATCGGGATGGAGTCCGGGGAAGGGGAAGGAAAGAACCTTTCTCGCAAGGTTTTCCTTCCCCTTCCCCGCTCTTCAATGGCTATTCTTTCCAGTAGGGGTGGGAGATGTCTTCAAACGCGGACATGGCGGCCACCGAGCCTTCGCCGATGGCGGTGACGATTTGTTGCAGGCCGCCGGTCAGGTCGCCGCAGGCGTAGACGCGCGGCACGTTGGTGCGCTTGTCCGGGCCCGCCTCGACGTAGCCGTCCCCGTTCAGCTTCACGCCCATGGCCTTGGCCAGTTCGGTGGCGGCCTTCTGGCCGATGGCCATGAACACGCCGTCCAGGGGCAGTTCGGTCTGCGCGTCGTCCTTGACGTTGCGCAGCTTGAGCGAGGTGGCCTTCTTGCCGTCGCCCTCGATGGACTCGACCACGGTGTTCCAGAGCACCGGGATGCCTTCGCGCTCCACCGAGTCGGCCAACGACTTTTGGGCGCGGAACTCATCGCGGCGGTGGATGATGGTCACGTTCACGCCGAGGTTCTTGAGGTGCAGGGCGTCGGTCAGGGCGGTGTTGCCGCCGCCGACGATGGCCACGGACTTGCCTTTGTAGAGGTAGCCGTCGCAGGAGGCGCAGTAGTTGACCCCGCGCCCGAAATAGGTCTCCTCGCCGGGGATGCCGAGCTTGCGGTAGCTCGCGCCGGTGGCCAGGATGACCGCCTTGGCCGGGTACTCGCCCCTGGCCGTGGTCACCACGATGGGCTCGTCCTTGGCAGCGTCGCCCACCTGGATGGATTCCACGCCCTCGCCCTCGTGCACGGGCACGTACTGGCGGGCGTGTTCGCTCATGATGTCCATGAGCTGCTTGCCGGGCACGGCGGTGAAGCCGGGGTAGTTCTCGACCACCGGGGTCAGGGACACCTGGCCGCCGACGATGGACTTCTCCAGGACCACGGTCTTGAGTCCGGCGCGCACGGCATAGATGCCCGCGGTCAGCCCGGCCGGGCCCGCGCCGATGATGACCAGATCCACCGCGCCGGGCTCGATGGTCCCGTAGCCGGTGGCGGTCTGCAATCCCTCCACGCCGGGCAGCTTGCCCTCTTCGAGGAGCTCCTCGGCGGACTTGAGATAGACCATCTCGACCACGAAGCGTTCCTCGGGCATGAGGCCCAGGGCGTCGTGCGTGCCCCCGTTGAAGATGGTGTGCGGCACGGAGCCGACGTCGTGTTTTTCGGTCAGTTCCCGGTTCTCGTTCATCTCCACGCACTCGGCCTTGACCAGTCCGGGCCGGGCGATGGCGGACTTCACGGCGTGCATGACCTGGCCGGGGCAGTAGGGGCAGGAGGGGGAGACGAAGACCTGGACCAGCCGTTCCTCGTCCAGAGGGTCGAGCAGAGAGAGGGAGGCCTCGGACAGCCCGTTCATGCGCAGGGAGACGAGCACGATGGAGGTGATGAAGGACTTGCCTTCCTCGCCCAGCGGCGCGCCCAGGAACCGGATGTGGTAGTCGTCGGGGTTGATGCACAGGGTGGGCGAGGCGGTCACGCCAAGTGCCTTGGCCCGGTCGGACGCGATGTCGAATCGTTTGAAGGTGATCTTGTCGTCGAGCCGGGCCAGGTCGGCGCAGAACGTGGCGGTGTAGTCGGCGAATTCGTCGTTGACGCCGGACTGGGCGAAGAGCTCGAGGTGCACGGGCTCCTTGAGGGCCCGAAAGGTCTCGGTCAGTTGTTTGCGGACGTCTTCGGGCAGAAACCAGTCTTCTTCTTTCTTGTCTTTCTTGAATAGGGACATGAGGGAACCTCGCAGTGGTCGCAGTATTCGTTATCGAAAAGGGTAGGGAGATGGGCGCGGGGAGTCAAGGGGATCAGAGGACCATGACCCGGTTTCGGCCGTTGCGCTTGGCCTGGTACAGGGCGTCGTCGGCCCGCTTGAGCAGCCCTTCGATGGATTTGTCGTCCGGGGCCAGGGCGGTCACGCCGATGCTGATGGTGAAGGTGATGACCTGTCCGTGGGTCTTGACCTCGCACCGCGCCACGCGGCGGCGCAGCCTCTCGGCGGTGTTCTCGCCCGCGCCGATGCGGGTCTGGGTCAGGGCTGCCTGGAACTCCTCGCCGCCCACGCGGCCGAAGAGGTCGGTGGTGCGCAGGGTGGACTTGCACAGGGCGACCAGCTCCTTGAGCACGTCGTCCCCGGCCGGGTGGCCGAAGGTGTCGTTGATGCGCTTGAAGTGGTCGATGTCCAGGGAGAGCAGGACCAGGGAGGTGTTGTACCGCTTGCAGCGTTCGAACTCTTCGCTCAGGCGCGACATGAACTGGCGGCGGTTGCTCGCCCCGGTCAGGGGGTCGGTGGAGGCCAGGGTGCGCAGTTCGTCCTCCATCTTGCGCTGCTCGGTGACGTCCATGCTGATGCCGATGAGGCGTGTGGGCATGCCCTTGTCGTCCACCTGGACCAGCCCTTCGAGGCGGATGTGCCGGGTGGCCCCGTCGGAGCGGACGATGCGGAACTCCAGGTAGAGCGGTTCCTTGGTCTCGATGGACCGGGCCAGCTTCTGTTCGGTGGCGGCCAGGTCGTCCGGATGGACGCAACTGCGCCAGAAGTCGAACAGCTCCTTGGAGGGCCGGGGCTCGGCCTTGTAGAGGTCGAACATCTTGTGGTCCCAGAGCAGGTCGTCGGTGCGCAGGTCCCATTCCCATATGCCGAGGTGCGCGGCATCCGTGGCCAGGTCCAGCCGCTCGGCGATGGCCTTGAGGTCCTCCTCGCTGCGCTTGAGGTCGGTCATGTCCCGGGCCTCGAAGGATACGTAGTCGTGTCCGTCGCCCTGGACCCGGACCGGCTGGTAGGTGATGGACATGTACCGCTTGCCCGCGTCGGGCAGGGGCAGCCAGGTGGCTTCGGTCAGGGTTTCGCCGCCCAGGGCGCGGTCGATGGCGGGCCGGAACTGTTCCTCGAAGGCCTCGGAGCCGAAGAGGATGCCCACGGGCTGGCCCACGATGGCCTCCCGCTTGAGGCCGAAAATGTGGGTGTAGGACTCATTGACGATGACGTAGCGGTACTCGCTGTCGATCAGGGAGATGAGGTCCGGATTGGTCTCGATGATCCGCTGGTAGCGCAACAGTTCCATGCGGGCCTGTTCTCGCTCCTGGTCCTTGGTCATCAGTTTGAGATTGAGCCCGGCCAGTTCGCGGTTGACCTGCTGGAGCCGGTTCGTGCGCCGCCGGACCTTTTCCTCGAGCTCGGCATGGGCCGCGGCGAGCTCCTCCCTGGACCGGCGCCGCTGGATGATGCGCCAGGTGCCGTTCATGATCAGCTCCATGTGGCGGACGTCGTCCTCGGTGTAGTCCTCGGGCTTGTTGCCCACCCCGGCCAGGAAGACCACGCGGCTCTCGTCGAAGACCGGCACCCCCAGGTGGTTGCGCACCGGGATGTGTCCCTCGGGGCAGCCCTTCTTGCCGTCCAGGTTCGCGTAGTCGTTGGTGATGACCGGCTTGCCCTTGCGGATGGGTTCGCCCCAGAGTCCGGTCTCGCAGACTTGGTAGACGTTCGGGACGTTCTCGATGTCGCACTGCGTCATGACGCTCTCGGACCAGGCGTGCAGGATCAACTCGGTCTGGTCGTCGCTGATCCGGTAGATGTAGCCGATTTCGCTGCCGGTCACCTCGGTGATGGCCTCCAGGGCGAAGTCGAGGATCTCCTTCTCGGAATGCTGGGTCATCTCGGACAGGGCGTAGAGACGCTCGAAGCGGATCTCGTCGAGCTCCAGCCGCCGCAGGGCACGGCGGTGCTCGGTGATGTCCGTGAAGGAGATAAGGTTGGCCGGCTCTCCGCCGTAGTCGATGGATCGGGCGCTCAGACTGGCCCACATGGAGGTGCCGTCGGCGCGGTGCATGAGCACGGGAAAGTTTCGGATGTGCCGATTCTCCCGGATCATGGCCAGGAGCCGGTTGCGATCCTCTACGTCGACGTAGAAATCCTCGGCGTTGTGCTCGTCGCCTTCGCCGGACAGGCCGAGGAACCGCTTGGCCTCGGCGTTGGACAGGAGGATGCGGCCACCCTCCGTGATGATGGCCATGCCGCCTGGAGCGTTCTCGAAGACCATGTGGTAACGGTCCTCGCAGGTCGCCCTGGCGGCCTGATCAAGGGCCTCTTCGAGTTCCTCGATGCGCTGCCGCGCTTCTTCAAGCCGTTTGCGCTGGGATGCTTCGCTCATTCCGTGTCTCCCGTCCGGGGGGCGCCCGCCCTATCGTGCAAAGGGGGGCGTGCTCCATTCTGATTATTAATATCGCGTTTTTTTTGCGGAAGGTCAATGCATGTACGTTCGGCTCAGGACGGGCCGGCAATGAAAAGGGGGGCGCGAACGCCCCCCGTACCGGTTAGCCGGATATGCGCCTACTTCTTGCCGAAGATCTGCTCCGGGCGGGTGGTGCTGCCCGTGGCGTTGGGGAAGTCGGGATAGCGGTAGGCCTTGGTGTTGGTGTCGATGAGGTGGCGGGCCTCCTCCATGAACTGGTTGTAGTGGTGCTTGCACTCGTAGAAGCCGTGCCACCAGGCGTAGTCCGGGGCCATCATGGCCGTGCCCATGCGGGCCCGGCGGCCTTCGTGGTGCCAGAGTTCGTAGAACGTCACCTCAAGGTGCTCGTCGAAGTACTTGGTCTTGTCGAGCAGTCCCTTTGCATAGAGTTCGTCCAGGACCTTCTTGGCGGGCTTGAAGTAGACCTCGTTGTACTCCTTCACCGAGGTGTCGAGCTGGTTGTAGAAATCGTCGATCCAGGCCTGGCCGTGGCACTGGCTGCAGATGTTCTTCATCTTGTCGCGCTCCACCTTCCAGTCCGTGGCCGCGGGCAGCGGCTTGAACTCGGACGGACGGATGGTCAGCGGGGCCTGGGTCTCCCAGGAAATCCGCTCGGTCACGTCGTGGGTGGTGGCCACGTTGCCCGAGCCAGACATGTGGCAGGAGGCGCAGGTCGGGGCGCGGTAGTCCACGCCGGGGGTCCAGGCGCCGGGTGCGGAGTTGAAGTTGTACTCCTGCTTGAAGGCCTGGTAGATGTCGCCGTGCTTGGATTCATTGTAGATTTCGATCTGTGGATGGTCCGGTCCCAGGTGGCACTGGCCGCAGGTTTCGGGCTTGCGCGCTTCCATGACCGCGAAGCGGTGCCGGGTGTGGCAACTGGTGCAGGAGCCGAGCGAGCCGTCCATGTTCAGGCGGCCGACTCCCACGTTGGGCCAGGTGTCCTTGTCGAGCGAACCGTCCTTCATCTTGAGCACGGTGCCGTGGCAGTAGAAGCAGCCGGTCTTGCGTTCGTTTTCGGAGTTCATGCCGCCGTTGAGCCAGGGGTCGATCTTCCAGATGATCTCCAGCGTGTTGGCGTGCTTGCTCTTGGAATACTGCTTGGCCTCGTCCGGGTGGCAGCGGGAACAGTCCTTGGGCGTGACCGCCGAGGCCACGGGCACGTAGTACTGCTTCTCGCCCATGGGCAGGTTGCCCATGGAATAGTACTTCTCATGGCTTGTGGTGATGTCCCCTTCGCCGGGCTGGGCCTGGTGGCAGTCCAGGCAGGTGATGCCCGCCGAGGCGTGGCGGCTCATGGCCCAGTCGGCGAAGATGCCGGGGGTCTCCTGCTTGTGGCACTCGATGCAGGCCGTGCCCTGGGGCGGCGTGGCGCGGTCCATGCGCAGTTCGCGGACCTTGGGGAAATTCTGCGCGCCCGCGGCAATCGCGGTCAGGGCGATGACGGCAAACGCGGCGGCAAGGGTGAACGTCACTTTGCGATACATAAACCAACCTCCTAGATACCCAGATTGGGCAGCCCGCTGGCCCGGTAGGGGGCGTCGAACTGCTTGTACTCGTAGAATTGCCTGTCGTTGTGGACCAGATGCCGGTGGCAGTCGGTGCAGCGGTACTCGCTGCCGCCTCCCGCATAGAGCACCCGGCGGTGGGCCAGCATGGCCCCGCTCTTGCCCGGCATGTGCAGGATGTTCCGGTGGCACTTCATGCACTGGTCGTTCTTCATGGTGGCCCAGACATGCTCGCGCATGACCGCCCTGTCGTACCTCTCGTCCCCGCCCGTGAAGTGGGAGAAGACGTCCTTGGCCCCGTGCATGGTCTTGGTGAAGAAGAAGTCGACGGTGTCCTGGGGCGCGGGCAGATGGCAGTCCATGCAGTCGGCCACGAATCCCTGGGCGTTGTTGTGGTGCGTCGAACTCTCCCAGGCCAGGACGGCCGGGCGGATTTCATGGCACGACCCGCAGAACTCCGGGGTCGAAGTCCTGACCATGGTGTAATAGGTCATGCTGAAGATCGGAAAGGCGATCAGAATGCCGAGCAGGACCAACAGAACCGACTTGGTTGTTCGCTGCATACCTCCTCCTGGTTGTTCCCCCGCCCCCGGACCATTGCCCCCGGTCCACGGAGATGGGGTTTTACAATCCGTTAGCAGAAAAAGAGGAAAAAGGGCAGGGCGGAACATTATTTTTTGCCATTTGCCGCAAAATCGAGCACCGGAGGCGGGAGATCGGGCGAAAAAAAGGCCGGGAAGCGATTCCCGGCCGATCTTGCGTCAGAGTTCGTCTACAGTTCGCACTCCGCCCTGGGGAAGGATATCTCGAAGCAGGCGCCGCCCTCCTCCCAGGTGGTGGCCCGGATCTTCCCGCCGTAGTCGGTGACGATGCCGTAGGAGATGGACAGGCCGAGCCCGGTGCCCTTGCCCACGATCTTGGTGGTGAAGAAGGGCTCGAACAGCCGTTCGCGGATGGCCGGGGGGATGCCCGCGCCCGTGTCGCAGATGCGGAAGACGATGCGCTCGGGCGTGCTGAAGGACTGGAGCAGGATGCGCTTGTCCGCGCCCGCCTTGTCGTCCTTCCAGCGGTCCTCGATGGCGTCCCGGGCGTTGAGCAGGAGGTTGATGACCACCTGCTCCAGCCGGTTGGAGTCGGCCATGATCAGGGGCAGGCTCTCCTCCAGTTCCCAGACCACCCGGATGTTGTGCACCTGCAACTGCTGGCTGAAGAATTCGAAGCCGCGCTCCAGGACCTCGTTGATCTGCACCGGCATGGTCCGCAGGTCGGACTTGCGCCCGAACTCGCGCATGTGCTCGATGATCTTGGCCGCCCGGTCCACGTGGGTGGAGATGCCCTCGGCCATCTCGCGCATGATCTCCGGCGATATCTCGGTGCCGTTTTCGGCCCGGTGCGTGAGCAGGTTGGAGATGGCCTGGAGGATGGTCAGGGGCTGGTTCAACTCGTGGGCCACGCCCGTGCTCATCTCGCCCAGCGTGGTCATCTTGCTGGCCTGGATGAGCTGCTGCTCGACCTCGATCTTGCGGGTTACATCCGTGCAGGTGACGATGAGCGTGCCGCGCCCCTCGAACCGGGCGGGCGAGATGTTCAGGAATACGAAGAACGGCCTGCCGGACTTGTCCACGTGGGTGCACAGTTCGATCTCGGACTGGCAGCGCACGGCCTCTTCCCAGTCCCCGGCTTCGTCTTCGCGGAAGAAGTCCATGAAGGAGCGGCCGCGCATTTCGAGCTGGCCCCAGCCGTACATTTCCTGGGAGGACTCGTTGCAGTTCAGGATCTCCAGCGTGTTGCGGTCCAGGACGAAGACCGCGTTGGGGATGGAGTCGAAGATGGCGTGGTAGCGGTGCTCGGACGCGGCCAGCTTGGATTCCAACTCCCGGCGGTGGGTGATGTCGACCATCATCTCCATGGCGGCCACCACTTCGCCCTTCTCGTTGCGCACCGGGGAGGTGTACACGATCCAGTGGATCGGGTGGCCGTCCTTGGACATGCCCGACTCCTCGGACATATGCGACTTGCCGTCGCGCAGGGTCCGGTCCACGGGGCAGACCTCGCATTTTTCCAGGCGCCCCTTGTTCACCTGCCAGCACCGCTTGCCGTCGGGCAGGCCGAAGTGCCGCTCGTAGGCCGAGTTGTGGCGGATGACCCGGTAGTCGGTGTCGACCACCGAGACCAGGCAGGGCACGTTGTCGAACAGGTTGCGGTATTCCTCGCGCTGGTCGAGCAGTTCGCGGTGCTTGTCGGCCACACGGCGGCCCATCATGTTGAAGGCCTGGCCCAGGGTGCCGATCTCATCCACCTGCTCGATGTCGATGTCCGTGTAGTCGGCCTCGCCGCTGATGCCGCGCGTGGCGGTGATCAGCCGCTTTATGGGCCGGAAGATGAACCGGTAGGTGAAGGCGAACAGGGCCAGGAAGGTGGCCGCGAACACGACCACGGAGATGCCCATGTTGGCCCGCTCGAACATCCGGATCATGGCGTTCTTGGCGTCCATGTTCACGGTCACGTCCAGCAGGCCGAGGACCTGTTCGTCCTTGGAGTGGACGTGGCAGGGGCCGGGCGAGCACCCCTCGGAGTTGGCGATGGGGGTCATGATGGCCATGAGCTGGCGGCCGTTCGATTCGATCATCCGGGTGCGCTTGGACAGGGGCAGGGCCGGGGGCGGCGGCGTGTATTGGTGGCAGGCCCGGCAGGCCGGGGTCTCCTGGCCGATGACCGTGCCGATCTCGCCCGGGATGTTGGAGAAGACGATGCGCCCCTCCTTGTTGTAGACCCGGATGTTCTCGATCTCTTCCTGCTTGGCGATGTTGTTGATGTTCTCTTTGATGTCCTCTTCATTGTCGAGCATCATGGCGTAGTGCAGGGCGAGCATGATCGTGTCCGAGACCATCTCGATGTCGGACATGACGTTGGAGACCACATTGTTCTTGAAGTAATAGACGTTGAACCCGGTCCACAGGAAGATGCACAGGATGAGCGTCACCCCGCCCGACAGGATCATCTTCGCGATCAGGCTCTCGCGGAAGCGCTTCAGCACCTTCTCACCTTCCTCTGGGCGGCTGGGCAGGTCGGGCTAGCCGTCGCTCTTGGGCGGATTCTCGGGACACAGGTAGGCGTCCTTCATCAGGTCGGCCAGGGAATAGGAGTCGAGCATCTTGTACATGGCCAGGGAGGCGTCGTCCCAGATGGAGCGCTTGAGGCAGACGGCCGCGCGCGGGCAGGTGGACGGGTCGCCCTCGCAGCCCAGGACCTGCTCCTCGCCGTCCAGGATGCGGGCCACCTCGCCGATGGAGATGTCTTCGGGCTCGCGGACCAGGATGTTGCCGCCGTTGGGCCCGCGCTTGCCTTTCACGTAGCCCGCCTGCTTGAGCATCTTGATCAGTTTTTCGAGGTACTTCAGGGACAGCTTCTCGCGCTCGGCGGTATCCTTGCTCGGGACCGGGCTGCCGTTCTTGGAGTGCAGGGCGATGTCCAGGAGCAAACGGGTGCCGTATCGGCTGCGTGTGGTCAGTTTCATGGTCTTTGTCCCCGGCGGTGAAAATGGTGGGCGCCCGGCGCGTGTCCCGCAAGCATAGGGAAAAACAGCGCGACAATCAATCGACGGCCGTATCCGGACCGGCTTCCCCGGCCCGTGGCCGTTGCCGGCCCACTATTGCCCGGCTCCCGGCCGCCCGGCCCGGTCGGGCAGGGTGATGACGAAGGTCGAGCCCTGGTGCGGGGCGGACTTCACCCGGATGGACCCGCCGTGCTGCTCGATGGTCTGGTTGGAGATGAACAGCCCGATGCCCGTGCCCCGCTTGCCCTTGGACGAGAAGAACAGGGTGAAGATTTTGTCCCGCGTCTCGTGGTCCATGCCCATGCCGTTGTCCGACACGGTGATGACCAATCCGGCGGCCGTGCGTTCGGCCGACAGGGTCAGGCGGCCGTCCTCCCTGCCTTCGCAGGCATCCACGCCGTTTTCCAGGAAGTTGACCAGGGCCGCGGACAAGGCCGCGGTGTCGGCCTGCATGGTCCCCAGATCGTCCGGGATGTCGCGGACGAATTCCACCTTGTTTGCCGCCGCCCGCGCCGCGCCCACGTCCGCCGTGTCCGTGAGGAATTTGGACGCGTCCACGGCCTCGGTTTCGAGCTCGCGGGACTTGGCGTAGTAGAGGATGTCCAGGACCATCTTCTTGACCCGGCCGATCATGGATTTGAGGGTCTTGGTGGCCGCTTCCACGCGCTCGTGGTCGCCCTTTTTCAGGCCCGATTCCAGCCGGTAGATGCCGCCGTCCAGCGAGGTCAGCATGCCCTTGACGCCGTGGGACATGGACCCGAGCATAATGCCCAGCGAGGTCAGGTGGTCCTGGAGCTTGCGGATCTCGGTGATGTCCGTGGACAATTCCATGGCCTGGAAGATGCGGCCCGAGGCGTCGTGCAGGGGCGCGGCCTGGACGAGCATGTGCTTCTGCTCGCCGGTCAGGGTGGTCACCACGGTCTCCCGCTGGCGGGATTCGCCGTCCAGCAGGGTCTTGTCCACCAGGCACCCCTCGCAGGGCTCGCTGCGGTGCTTGTAGGCCTCGAAGCAGAAGTGCCCCTCGACCTCGCCGAAATCCCGCTTGAACAGCCGGTTGGCCTCGACGATGTTCAGGTCCGCGTCCTGCACGGTGATATAGCAGGGGGCCTCGTCGAACAGGCGCTGGTATTTGTACTGGGTGGTGTAGAGTTCGTCCTGGAGGCGCTTGAGCTCGGTCATGTCCACGGAGATGTCCAGGACCAGTTCGATCTCGCCGTCCTTGTTGGGCAGGGGCGCGGTGTAGACCGTGACCGGGATCTCCTCGCCGTCCTTGGTCAGGAAATTTTCCTTGCTGCGCTGGCCCTTGCCCGTCTCGAAGGTGCGTTGCACCGGGCAGGCGTTGCCCGGCGAGGTGCGGTCGGAGTAGATGTCGAAGCTGTTGTTGCCCACCTGGTT
Source organism: Pseudodesulfovibrio sp. 5S69 (assembly GCF_037094465.1). NCBI lineage: Bacteria > Pseudomonadati > Thermodesulfobacteriota > Desulfovibrionia > Desulfovibrionales > Desulfovibrionaceae > Pseudodesulfovibrio > Pseudodesulfovibrio methanolicus. The sequence continues at coordinate 3,913,905 of NZ_CP146609.1, read as the reverse complement.
GCCGAGGCGCTCCTCGAACAGACGGTTGTGGGCCACGATTTCGAGGTAGCGGTTGTGGATGGACACCAGGCAGGGCAGTTCGTTGAACACCCCGTACCCGGTCTCGACCTCTTGCGCCGCGTCGGACAGGGCCGAGGACAGCCCCTGGACCACCTGGCAGGCGGCGTTCTGGCGTTCCAGTTCGACGATGCGGTCGGTCTTTTCCTCGACCAGTTTCTCCAGGTTTTCGGTGTACTCCCGCAGTTGCAGCTTCATGCTGTAGCGTTCGCGGGCGCGTTCGAGCGAGACCTCCAGGACATCGTTGTTGATCGGCTTGGTGATGAAGTCCGAGGCGTCGAACTTGAGGGATTCGATGGCCAGGTCCATGTCCCCGTGGCCGGTGATCATGACCACCTCGGTATCCGGGGAGCGCTCCTTGATGGCCCGGAGCAGGTCGATGCCGTCCATGACGGGCATCTTGATGTCGGTGAAGACGATGTTGGGCCGGAAGGCGTCGAAGACCTCCAGGGCCTCCTGGCCGTTGGCGGCGGTTTGCACTTCGTAGCCCAGGTCCATCAGCGAGAGGCCGAGGAACCGGCGGACGCCTTCCTCGTCATCCACGAGCAACAGTCGTTTGAAATCCATCTCACCCTCCGGGAGAGTCTTGCCGCCGGCCGCCCGGGCGCTTTCCAGCGGGCTCTCTCTCCTCAGTCCAGGATTGCGGACCGGGCTATTCGCCCAGTGCCTCTCGTACGATCTGGATCACATCCGCCGGGTCAAAGGGCTTCTTGATGGTCGCCACGGCCCGCCGAATGGCCAGATGGATACCCGACAGCCCGCTGATGACGATCACCGGAATGTCGGAGAACTCCTTCTCACTGGTAAGCCGACGGTAGAAACGCGGTCCCCATTCGTGGGGCATTTCGATGTCCAGCGTAATGAGGTCCGGCTTTTCGGCCATGGCCACCTCATAGGCGGAAATCCCGTCGGAAGCGCGGCAGGTGTCGTACCCGTGGTCTTCGAATACGCTGATGAGGTAATCGACGATGTCCGGATCGTCGTCCACCACCATGATTTTCTTTGGCATGAGCTCAACCTGGTTTCAAGTGGCGGGGGGTGCCCCGCAACGCCTGCAACGTATACTCAACCCGCGCGCGAGTTCAAGTCGGAAAATCGGGCCCGCGGATCGACGCCGATCCGCGGGCCGGCAAAAAACCAACCCGTGGGGCCGCTAGCCGATGGCGTCCTTGACGATCTTCAGCAACTGCGTGGGTTCAAAAGGCTTGGTAAGACTTGCGATCGCCTTGGGAATAGCGTACTGGATCGCGTTGAGCCCGCTGATGACCACCACCGGAGTGCGCTTGAGCGCATCGTCCTGGCTGATCTTGCGGTAGAACCTCGGACCCCACTCATTGGGCATTTCCAGGTCCAGCGTGATCAGGTCGGGCTTTTCGCTCTTGGCGATATCCACGGCCTCGGCGCCGTCATTGGCGGTCACGGTTTCATACCCGTTGTCGCCGAGCAGTTCGGACAGATACGAACGGATTTCCTGGTCGTCGTCGACGATGAGAATCTTCTTGGACATAACGTTCCTCCTGGTACTCACGAATCAATTCGCTTGATTCTTGATTTGCCGCAGTCGCTCCCGCCAAGGCCGGCTGCGGCATTTATATTTTTCAAGGCGCGCCCGGCACACACCGGGCGCGCCGCTCTTCTTTTCTAGACCTTGTCCGGCTTGCTCACGCTGACCACCGGGCACCCGGCGCGCAGGATGACCTGCTCCAGGGTGGACCCGATGGACGCCAGCTCCGGGTCGAGCTCGCGGGAGTGGTGCGCCAGGACGATCAGGTCGGCGGACCGCTCGCGGGCGATTTTGACGATTTCCACGTAGGGCACGCCCTCCCAGACCTCGATGTCGAAGTCCTTGAAGTCGCCCATGAGCGGGCCGTAGGTCTCGCGGATGCGGGCCCTGGCCGCGATGAGCTTGTCCTCGATGTCGTTCTGGTCCAGGACCTTGCCGCTGATGTCCAGGGCATGGAACAGGGTCAGGTCGCAGCCCAGTTCCTTGGCCGAATTGAGGGCGAACTTGAAGGCGTTCTCCGCCTGCTTGGAGAAGTCGGTGGCGAACACGATGTTGCCGAACCCGCCCCAGTAGGAGGCGGTCTCGCGGTGCACGGTCATGACCGGGCAGCGGGCAGCCTTGGCCACGCGCTGGAGCGTGGAGCCGGGGTAGCCCTTGCGGTAGGCGGACGAATCGCCGGAGCTCGCGCCCATGACGATCAGGTCCGCGTCCTCGGCCCGCGCGGCGCGCAGGATCTCGCGGCTGGGCACGCCCGTGGTGGTCACGATCTTGGCGTACTCGACCGACTCGATCTGCTTCTCGAAGGTGGATTTGAGTTCCTCCTCCACCCAGGCGCGGTATTCGTCGTCGACCTCGATCTCCTCGCCGGTGCGCACGTCGTTGACCACCTGGGAAAAGGCCTTGGTGGGCACGCCCATGACGTTGAACACCACCACCTCGGCCCCGTAACGTTTGGCCATGTCGAAGGCCACCCGCGCGGCGCCGAAGGTGGACGGAGCACCGCTGGTCGCCAGTAGAATCTTCTTGAACATAGATCACCTCGTCCTTTGGTTACACGGTCTCCGGTCTATTCCTCGGGGGGGAGCAGGTGCTTGGGCACGTCGAGCATGCCGATGACCAGGGGCTTGAGGAAGGACCAGCGGATGCCGATCTTGTACTCTTCCTCCAGGTCGCGGATGGCGTCCCAGCAGTTGTGGCAGGGCGCGATGACCAGCTTGCAGCCGGTGTCGAGGATCTGCTCCATCTTCTTGCGCAGGGCCACGTTGCGCTGCTCGCGGTACTTGCCGATGCCGTTGAATCCGCCACCGCCGCCGCAGCAGTAGTTGTGCTCCTTGTTTGGGGCCATCTCCACGAAGTAACCGGGCTCCACGATGTAGCTCAGGATCTCGCGGGTGACGTCCTTCAGCCCCTGGTTGCGCACGTAGTTGCAGGAGTCCTGCAGGGTGACCGGTTCCTTGATCCGCTTGGTCGGGTCGATCTTGAGCTTGCCGGTACGCAGGGCCTCGGCCAGCCACTCCACGTAGTGGATGTAGGGGACCGGGGGCTGTCCGTCGGGACGGCCCGCCCAGTAGGGGCCCTCGATGACCGTGGCGCGGTGCGCGTGGCCGCATTCGGTGCCGATGGCCCGCTTGGGCTTGAGGCGCTCCAGGGCGGCGTAGACGTTCAGGACGTTGTCCTTGCAGCACTCCCAGTCGCCGGCGAACATGGACAGGGAGGTCTGCTCCCAGCCCTCGGAGGGCACGGTCCAGTTCTCGCCCGCCACGTGGAAGAGGATGGCCGCTTCGGCGATGTCCTCGGGGTAGTGCTTGGGCTCGCGGGCGTTGCAGGTGTACATGATGTCCGCGCCGACCTTGTCCACGGGGATTTCCAGACCCGGCCAGTCCTCTTCGTTTTCCTCGGCCATCCACTCGCAGGTCTCGACCCAGTCTTCGGTGGTCACGTCCATCTGGGCGCGGTACACGCGGTGCATGCCGGAGCCGATCTTGAGCTCCCACGGCACGAAGCCCTGGGAGTAGAGCAGGCCGCGCAGGTAGCTGAACATCACGCCCATGTCGATGCCGAGGGGGCAGTACATGCCGCAGCGGTTGCAGCAGGTGCACTTGGACCAGGCGGTCTCCATGCACATCTGCATGAACGCGTTGTCGACCTTGCCCTTTTTCTTGACCATCACCCCGAGGGTGGACTGGATCTTGTAGGACGGGACCTGTTCGGGCACCCGGCCGTTGACCTGGTACAGGAAGCAGCTTTCTGCGCACAGGCCGCAGTGGGCACAGATTTCGAGCCAGGTCTTGGTCCTGGACTTCATGGTCTTCTGGATGGAGGCCCAGAGCTTGTCCGAGTCCACGTCCAGTTGGTTCATCTCTTCGTAGTATTGCTTGCCGCCCTTGTCGCCGAGGGTCGCCTTGAGCTGTTCCTCGGTGTTGATGGGCGTCTTGTTGCAGAATTTTCCTTCAGGCATTTCGGTTCTCCGTAATGTAAGGCTAAAGCCCGGTTACCAGGCCATGTCCGTGCCCTTCATGCCGCCGCGCTTGATGCCGTAGTCCATGCCCAACTGCATGCGGGACATGAAGAACAGCACCACGTGGCTGAGCTTGGTGAAGGGCAGGGCCAGGAGCCAGATTTCGCCGCTCAGGATGTGGGCGGCCAGCCAGAAGTTGTAGTCCCCCATCTCGTACCGGGCGATCAGGCCGGTGATGAACGGCATCACCGAGATGACCAGCAGCAGGTAGTCGTAGAAGGTGGTGATGATCCGCACCTCGGGGAAAGCGATGCGCCTGAGGATCAGGAACAGGCCGCCCACCAGGCAGATCCAGGCCAGGCCGTCGGCCACCCCGGTGGGCAGGGCGGGCAGGCTGAACCCGAAGGCGTTCTGGAGCATCACGTTGTGTGCCGCCAGGAAGATCGGGGTGACCAGCAGCCCGATGTGGAAGGCGAAGAAGATGAGGGTGAAGCCGGGGCGGGTCTGCCACAGCCGGGCCTTGAACGGGATGATGAAGGCCACGATGGAGCGGATGCCCCCCCGGATGCCGTATTTCATATTGGGACGGTACGCCACGCGGTCGAGCTGCCAACTGAGGCCCTTGACATACATCACGGCGCGAACGAGCAGGCCGCCGAAGCTGACGGCAAACGTCAGCCAGAGCATGGGCCCGGTCAGGAAATCGTACATTTCCGCTTCTCCTTGATAGTCATATCGTTAATTTTTAAACGATGGCCTTAGCGGCTAGTCGTCCTTCTTGTTGCCGCCCATCAGGAAGCGCCAGTACAGGGTCGCCGCCACGAGGATGCCGCCCATGATCAGGTAGATGGTCCCCTTGGTGAACGTGTAGTAGTCTTGGAGCGTGTAGAATTCCATGGCAACCTCCTAGTGTTCGCCCTTGTAGTCGGGATGCTCGTAGAAGATGGGCATCCGGGTGCAGATGAACCGGAAGACCAGCACGCCGATGGTCACCACGAACAGGGAGATGGTGATCTCGCCCCAGCTCGGGAAGTACCGCTGCGCGGCCGGGAGCTGCCAGTTGAAGGCGACCATGGAGATGTTGAACCGGTTGACGATGATGCCGAGCACGGTCAGTCCGGCGGCCCAGCGGATCACGGTCAGATTCTTGTCCCGCACGCCCACGGCGTACAGGAAGGACGGCAGGGCCACGAAACCGAGCATCTCGACCAGGTACCAGGCGCCGTAGCCGGTGGTCAGGTAATGCCAGTTGTTGTCGTAGGCCAGGCCGATGAGCTTGATGGCGAAGTACCCGAACAGCACGAGGGAAGCGGCCTTGCCGAAACCCAGGATCAGGCCGTCGTGGTTGTCCAGGTACTCCTTGTCCATCAAGTGGTGCATGGGCTTGTGGGAGAGGGTGCCCTCGAAGATGACCATGGACATGCCCGCGCAGATGCTCGACACGAAGAAGAACACCGGGAGATACTGGGAGTACCACAGCGGGTGCAGCTTCGAGGGGGCGATGGTGAACAGCGCGCCCAGGGAAGACTGGTGCAGCGTGGACAGGACCACGCCCAGGATGGTCAGGGCCAGGGTCATCTTGACCACGATGTTGCGGATCTTCTTCATACCCAGCCACTCGAACAGGGCGGGCGTGAACTCGATGAACAGCACGGTCAGGTAGAGCATGACGCACAGGCCCACCTCGAAGAGCAGGGACGTGGTGCCCTGCTGGACGAAGATGGGGTAGGGCAGCCGCCAGGGACGGCCGACGTCGTAGCCCAGGGCGAAGACCACCAGGGCGTAGCCCAGAAAGGCGGTCAGGATGGCCGGGCGGACCCCGGCGTGGTATTTTTTCAGTCCGAAGAGGTAGCAGGCGGCGGAGGTGGTGTACCCGCCCGCGGCCAGGGCGACGCCGCACATCAGGTCGAAGCCGATCCAGATCCCCCACGGGTTGTTCTGGTCCAGGTTGGTGACGGCCCCCAGGCCGCTAGTGAAGCGCATCACCGTGACCACCAGCCCGGCGATGAGAATGACCGTTGCGATAAGATTGAACGGCGTGAAGAGGGACTTCTTCGCGACCGCAGTGGTTTCGACAGACATCTAGGACTCCTCCTCGTTGCTTCCGGCGTCCTCTTCCTTGGGAGCGAGCGCCTCTTCGACGGCCTTCTTGACTTCGACCTCGATGCGCCGCTGGCTGGCCTGCTCGGCCTTGCCCAGCTCCTGGTGGAGTTTCTTCTCGGCCTCTTCGCCCGCCTTGGTCAGGGCGTCCTTGACGGCCTTGACGCGCTCGTCGTTGGCGACCTTGGCGTTGCGCTTGCTGACGGCGTAGATGCCGCCCAGCAGCACGGGCCACAGGCCGACCACCATGGGCACGGCGGCCAGGGGTCCGGCGGTCAGTTCAGGGGCCGAACTGGTGCCGAGGTCCTCGCGCATGCCGAGCTCGGTAAAGGGCACGCCGGACAGGTACATCCAGCTGGTACCGCCCATCTCGTGCTCGCCGTAGATGTGGTCCACGTAGCGGTCGGGGTAGGTCTCGATGCGCTTGCGGGCGATCTGGATGAGGTCCGCCCGCAGGCCGAAGGTCAACGCCTCCTTGGGACAGCGCTCCACACAGCCGGGGAGCTTGCCCTCGACAAGGCGGGGGTAGCACATGGTGCACTTGCGGACCCGGGGGGTCAGCGGTTCGTTGTATTCGTAGGCCGGGATCGAGAACGGGCAGGCCACCATGCAGTAGCGGCAGCCGACGCACACGGAGGCGTCGTAGGTCACCGCGCCGTTGGGCTGCTTCTTGAAGGCCCGCACGAAGCAGGCCGAGGCGCAGGCCGGCTCCAGGCAGTGGTTGCACTGGTTCTTGCGGAAGACCGGACCCAGGGAGGTCTGGTACTTGTTGACCACGGTAAAGGTCTTTTCGTCGGTCCGGCGCTCGGTGTCGAGCACGGTCAGATCGTCGAACGGCTTATCGGGTGCGGGCAGCTCGTTGACCTCGTTGCAGGCCAGCTCGCACTGGCGGCAGCCGATGCAGCGGGTCGCGTCAAAGAGCACGCCGTGGGTGTCGGGGTGCGGGCCGAAGTGCTTGTTTCCGGCCTGGGTCGGCTTGGCCAGCGCTGCGCTCGCGCCCGCGGCACCCAACAATCCGAGGAAGGTTCTGCGTAACATCAATGTCTCCTTCGGCTAGTTGGTTTTCTTCTCGTGGCACGCGACGCAGTTGGTGGCGGCGGGCTTTTCGAGCTTCATTTCCTTGTGACACGTCATGCACTGGCCGTGGTAGGCGGCCTTGAGCCCCGGCCTGCCTTCGGTCTCGAAGGGCTTGCCGTGGCAGGAGGCGCACTTGGGCGGCGTCAGGGTGGCAGGGGCGTTGTGGTGGCAACCTGCGCACACGGCCTCGGGGGTCGCGTGGAAGGTCGCGGCCAGCTTGTCGCCCTGCATGCCCTTGTACAGGCTCATGACGATCTTGCGGTGGGGCATCTTGCTCGGTCGGTACTGGTCGGCCAGCGCGCCGATGGTCACGAACTCGGGGATGTCCTTTTCCGGGACCATGGCCTGGGTCCGGGGACGGGCCGCGATGACCCTGGCGGCCTCGGCCTGCTTTTCTTCCTTGCTCATGGTGACCGGGTCCGCGGGCGCGGTGGCCATCATGGACATCATGCCGGACTTCTCGCCGACGCCGACGTTGTGGCAGGTGGCGCAGGAGTCCTTGGACAGGACCTTGGCGGCCGGGCGGGCCTCGTGGCAGCCGGCACACTGGGGCTTCTTCTGGGCCTGGGCATGGCAGCCCACGCAGGTGGCCGGGTCGCTCACGTCGTGCAGGGCCTCATAGGAGGCGTCCAGCTTGGCGTTGACGCCGTCCTTGTGGCAGGTCAGGCAGGAATCGGCCTGGGCCTCGTGCAGCTTGTGGTCGAAGGCCACCGGGGCCATGCCCGTGGGCTTCAGGTCGGCGGCGCCGGGCTTGGCCTCGGGGGCCAGGAGCACGGCGTCGGGCTGCTTGCGCGGCAGGCGCGGCAAGGTGCCGCCCATGGCCTTCAGGTTCTTGGCCAGCTCCACCGCGCGCTCGGCGGTTTCCTTTTCGCCGTGGCAACCGGCGCACTGCACCGGGCCGGAGCGGTCGGCCTTCTTCTCGATCAGGCTCTCATGGCAGGTCACGCACTGGCTGTGAAAGACGTCCTTGAGGGGCTCGGTCTTGGCCGCTTCCGAGAAGCGCCAACTGTCCTCTTCGCCGGCCTTCTTGTGGCAGGCGCCGCAGTTGGTCTCCTTGCCCGGATCGGACGGGATGACCTTGGAGTCCCAGTGGACGAAGTGGAGCATGTTGTCCATACCCGCCGGGACGCGGTCGGCCGCTTCGGGCCGTTCCTGGTGGCAACTGCGGCATTCGCCGGTTTTGGGACCGGTCTTGAAGCCCTTCTCCTCGCTCTTGACGTGGCAAGAGATGCAGTTGTCGTGATACATGTCCTTGAGCCCGGACGCGGACAACCCGGCCCGGTCCTCGCCCTCCAGCCGGTCGAAGGCCAGGGTCAGGTTCCCCTTGGCGTCCTTCTTGTGGCAGGATGCGCAGCTCATGCCCTGATCCTTCAGGGCCTTGGTGTGCAGGTCGTGGCGGAACACGACCGCCGGTTGTTCGAGTGACTCCAGCTTGGCGATGGTGTCGATCATGATCACGTCCGGTTTCCCGGCGGCCTCGTTCGCCGTGTCGAACATGCCCATGGCTTCCAACTGGAAGCCGAGCACCCCGGCCAGCGCGATCACGATGGCAGTCAATCGCAGTATCCGTTTACCGTTTGCCATGTGTCGATCCCTTTCTCAAAAGCGTTGATGGCAATGAACCGGCCTTTCGGCCCGTTCCCCTGGTCCCGTTTCCGGAAACCTCCGGCCCCCCAAGCGCGGCATCTCCCGCCGCGCGAAAATCCGGTCTTAAACTCCTCCCGGTTGGGTGGGTTAAAATACCTACTCAACCACGAGGTTTTAATACCTACCTGCCCGGTATGTTAGATGTCAGGGATACGTCAAGCAGAAAATGCGAGGTGGGAACTGTTCTTAATTTTGATACAACTATATGAAATAGATTGGGAACCGGCTGAGTAGGTTATTTGAAAATCATTCTCAGGACAGGCGCCGAGGCCAGGGCGGGCAAAGGGTTTGCGAGAAAATTCACATGCCCGATACCGGCACGGAAAAAAGTGGAGTACCGGATCGGAAACGGGGACGAAGGAGAAGAGTCCCTTCCGTGGGAAGGGAGTGTCCGGTCGCCGTGGGGCGGTGCGGGAAAGGAAGAAGACGGGGCCGGCCGCGGGGTCGGCTCCGCCGGCCGGAGGGGGGAGCGGGGCTAGGGCTTTTTCACGATTTCGTGGACCCAGCGGTTTTCCGAGACGCGCTCGGAGACCACATAGCCCTTTTCACGCAGGAAGCGCATTTTTCGACCACCGTCCCCGGTGGAGAAGAGCCGTTGACCAACCTGGTGTTGGGAGAGAAATTTCATGGCCGCTTTTTTATAATTGGTGAATAAACTGAACATCGAAAGACCTCCAATCTTGCCGGGGGATGAAACCTAGCACCGACATGCTAGGCAGTCCACCACAACTTTGGGCTCCTTTCAAGCTTGTGCAACATATTTTCATCATTGCCGAAGTCGAAAAAAAACTACCCGTTTTTGCACATCTCCGACGAGGTGTGCAGATTCGCTCGCCAAAGAGGCAGCCGATCGCCATGAGAAGGGCGCAACGGAAGCGCGGAGCCCGGCGAAGGTGGCCGGGCCTGTCTTCGGGAGACTCGTTTTTATACGTCATCCATGCCCCCGCAGTCACCCGTTTTCGGACTTCTGGGGCCGGTATTTATTCCCGATGCAGTATGAATATTGACGCAATCGTTCAAATGAAACAATGAGGAGGGACAACTACCCACAGGAGGTTCGCATGGAAAAGATTCTCATCATCGGATGCCGCAATACCATGGACGACGTCTGCATCGGCTGTTCCCGCTGCCTGGTGGCCTTCAACCGGCGCGAAGGCCAGTTCGAGCGCTACAAGGACCAGGAGGCCGAGGTCCTGGGCATCCTCAACTGCGGCGGGTGCCCCGGCGCGTCCATCGTCCAGCGGCTGGCCCAGGTCAAGCTCTGGAACGTGCCCCTGAAGGAGCAGCCCACCGTCATCCACATCGGCCCGTGCCTGTCCGACCACTGTACGCACGCCGACGACGTCATCACCAAGATACAGGCCAAGTCCGGCCTGCCGGTCATCGAAGGCACCCACCCCTACATGCCCGAGAAGATCTGGGCCTGAGCGGGCCCAAGCCATTTCAAATCCGAACGGCGGTCGGGGGGAGGGACCACCTCCCTGGCCGCCGGAACCCGGCCCGACCGCCGCCGTCCCCAGGCCCGATGCCGCGCAACGGGTCCGGGCCTGCGCACGGGCGTCTGTCCTTCTCTTGACGGGCAGGCGCTTGTTCGCACTTTGCCTTGTGATCGATCGGCGGAAGCGTACGGGAGCCGGTGGAGGGTGTGCTTCCGAGGTTGTCTCTCATTCATTTGTCGTGGATGATTTTTCTTGTTCCCCGTTCGTGCCGCCACGGCCGGGATGACCAAAATCGTCCGCTTGGCAAGGGCGATTCAGAATCCGGGACGGAAACGGTCAGGGTGGTATGGAGGGCAATATACGGGAAGCCCCCTGGACGGTGGCGCAGACAAGGAGGCCGTGATAGAGAGTGTGCCGATTCGTTGGGCATGGACCCTGCCCAGGTGAAGAGACAATCAGTCATCTATTTAAAAAAACAGGAATAAAAGCTTGAATGCCAAACATATCCAGCGCATCTCGCAAGAACTGGCGCTCTCCGACAAGCATGTAAAGGCCGTGGCCTCGCTCCTCGACGAAGGGGCCACGGTTCCTTTCATCTCTCGCTATCGCAAGGAAGCCACGGGCAGCATGGACGAAGTGGCCGTAGGCAAAGTCCGTGACCGGCTCACCGAGTTGGCCGAACTGGATAAGCGCCGCGACGCCATCCTTTCCTCCTTGGCCGAACGCGATCTTCTCACTGATGAACTCAAAATCGCCATCGAGAACGCCAGGGACAAGACGATCCTTGAGGATCTCTATCTTCCGCACCGCCCCAAACGGCAGACACGCGCGAGCATTGCCAAGGAACGCGGCCTGGCTCCTTTGGCGAAGTTGATCTTCAAGCAGGTGGGCGTTACCCCCCAATTGGAGGCGAAATGCTTTGTTGACGCTGACAAGGGTGTCCCCGACGTCGAGACCGCCCTTGCCGGCGCACGGGACATCATCGCGGAAGATGTCAGCGAGCAATCCAAGATACGTGGAGCCCTCCGCGTCCTGTTCGTGAAGCGTGGCCGCTTCCAATCTAAGGTCATCAAGAAGATGATGGAAGAAGGGCAGAAGTTCCGGGATTGGTTCGAGTGGGATGAGCCGCTTGTGCGTGTCCCGGGACATCGGGCCTTGGCCATGTTCCGGGGAGAGAAGGAAAAGGTTCTCCGGCTCTCCTTGCGACCGGCGGATGAGGAAGGCGTGGGTCTGCTGGTTCGTGATCTGGTCCACGGTTCCGGCCCCGATGCCCAGGAGGTCGAACGGGCCCTTGAAGACTGCTACAAACGCCTTCTGCGCCCCTCCATTGAAAACGAGGTCCGTGCAGAAATCAAGAAGCGGGCGGATGCCGAGGCCATTGGCGTATTTGCCTCGAACTTGCGCGAGTTGTTGCTTGCGGCGCCTCTTGGCCAGAAGCGTGTACTGGCTCTTGATCCCGGCTTCCGAACGGGTGCCAAGCTTACCGTTCTCGACGCCCAGGGCGCACTTCAGGATCATACCACGATCTATCCGACCGGCTCAAGGAAACAGCAGACCGACGCGGCGCACATACTCGGCAATCTTTGTTCACGATATGACGTCGAAGCCATAGCGATAGGCAACGGCACGGCAGGACGCGAGACCGAGGCCTTCGTGCGTGGGCTTGGTCTTGGTATTCCCATCGTCTTGGTCAACGAGTCCGGCGCCTCCATCTACTCGGCCTCCGAAGTGGCCAGGCGTGAGTTCCCGGATCTTGATCTCACGGTGCGCGGCTCCGTTTCCATCGGCCGCAGGCTCATGGACCCGCTGGCCGAACTGGTCAAGATTGATCCCAAATCGATCGGGGTGGGACAGTACCAGCACGACGTCGATCAGACCGCTTTGAAAAAGGGACTTGACGACGTTGTGGAGCGGTGCGTCAACTCGGTCGGCATAGACCTTAACACCGCCAGCGTCGAGCTGCTCACCCATGTCTCTGGTCTTGGACCGGTATTGGCTGAGAATATCGTGGCTTACCGAGAGGGAAATGGATCGTTTTCGTCACGGCGCGAGTTGCTCAAAGTGCCTCGGCTTGGCCCCAAAGCCTTTGAGCAGGCCGCCGGCTTCCTCCGTGTCAAGGGCAAGGAGATTCTCGACGGCAGTGCCGTCCACCCCGAGCGATATGATCTGGTGAAAAAGATGGCCAGGGACGCGGGGTGCTCTGTTTCCGAACTGGTTACGGATGAGGACTCCCGAACCCGTGTGGACATCAAGTCCTATGTTTCCGATGAGGTCGGCCTGCCGACCCTTCGAGACATCATGAGTGAGCTGGCCAAGCCCGGCCGTGATCCGCGAGCCGAGTTCAGCGTGTTTTCCTTTGCCGAAGGGGTGAACGACATCAAGGATCTTCACGAGGGCATGCGGCTGCCCGGCATCGTCACCAACGTCACCAAGTTCGGTGCCTTCGTCGATATCGGTGTTCATCAGGACGGCCTGGTGCATATCAGCCAGCTCTCGGACGGTTTTGTCCGTGACCCTTCCGACGTCGTGGCTGCCGGCAAAGAGGTGGAAGTTACCGTGCTCAGTGTGGATGTTCAGCGACGGCGAATCGGGTTGAGCATGAAAAATGGATAATCCCTTTGTTGGACACGTCGTGTGGTCCGTGCGCAGGCGTGCCTGGTGCGGGGACCATTGCTTGAAAAGAAAAGAGACAGTCTCCAGACTGTCTCTTTTGGTTGACGATTGGCGGAAGCGTACAGGAGTATGTCGTGCAGGACGCTTTGCTGCCTCCCCCCATCAATTCGGCATAGTTGATTTTTCCGCTATTGCGCTGCCGTGGCCGGCACGACCGGTACCTACCCATCCTTTTCTAAAGCCGCCGTTGAAATCGAGCGACTTTTTCCTTGCGCTATTCGCGATTCGCGAATAAAGAATGGGTATGTTGAAACCACAAGACGTCGTAATCTTGGTGAAGATGGCAGTGCAGCCAACCCCATATGACTGGTCCTACAATCGACTCGCGTACGAATTGTATATGAGTCCTTCTGAAGTCCACGCTGGGGTTAAAAGAGCTGTGCAGTCCCGGTTGTTCGATTCCAATAGAAAACGTCCGATCCGCAGGGCCTTGGAGGAGTTCTTGATCCATGGGGTCAAGTATGCATATCCCCCGGTAATTGGGCCCGTGACTCGTGGTATACCCACGGCACACGCGGTTCCTGTGTTGGGAAAAGACTTGGCTGTGTCGGGGGACGATATCTTTGTATGGCCTCATCCCGAGGGGCAGTGCCGGGGTATGGAATTGTCTCCGTTATATAAGACTGTTCCCGATATGGTTGCCATGGATGAACGACTTTACCATGCTCTGGGAGTGTTGGATGCCATCCGTATTGGGCGGGCGCGCGACCTGAAGCTTGCGGAAGTGATCCTCTTGAAATTAATACGGAAAGATGAATCGCGATAAATATCAAGCTGTCGATCGAGTGGTCGAGGTCGCACTCTTGCTGGGAGACTTGGCAGGGCAATGTGTTTTCGTTGGTGGAGCCGCCACAGGCCTCCTGTTGACCGACCCTGCGACACCAAATGTGCGACCGACGCTAGACGTCGACGTAATAGTCGAGCTTACGACAACAGGTGAACTCTACCGGCTCCAAGATGCGTTGAGGGCCAGAGGCTTCATGGAGGATATGGAGTCCAAGGTTATTTGCCGTTGGAGGCATCATCCCATTATTCTTGATGTTATGCCAACAAAACCAGAAATACTGGGATTCGCTAACCGCTGGTATCCCAATGCCGTTCGGTATGCGCATGAACGTTCCATTGATGGGGTGCGTTTGCGTTTCGTAAGCCCTGCCTATTTTTTGGCAACGAAGCTGGAAGCATTTCATGGTCGCGGTGGCGGTGACTACATGGCGAGTCATGATATGGAAGATTTTATTGCTGTTCTCGATGGCCGCTTGGAAATCGTGGATGATGTGGCCGGAGCTGATATTGAGGTGCAATATTATCTTGCAGACCAATTCGACACCTTGTTGAGTGACGATGATTTTCTTGATGCGTTGCCGGGGCATCTCCCCGGTGACGCTGCTAGCCAGGCAAGAGTGCCGTTGATTATCGAGCGGATGAAATCAATTTCAGCGCTAAAGGCTGTGCGATGATTTCCTTGGGCGGGTTTGAAAAGGAAAAGGCCTGTATGACAGGCCCTTGTGATCGATTGGCGGAAGCGTACAGGAGTCGAACCTGCCCGTGACATCACTGCCACACATTGGTGAGATTCACCAGTTGTTCCACCGTGTTACCAACGAAATGATCCGGTTTTTGCAAAGCCGGAAAACGTCGAATTTTGGTCAAAATGGACCAAAAATGGACCAAAATCAAGGTGCAGTTTTTCGAGGGCTGGTAAGGGCTGGCAGGTGATGCCGAAAATAAAGAGGGTGCAGAAATGAAGAGCCCCTCGGTTGAGGGGGGTTGAATAACTAGGCGGAGAGGAGGGGATTAGAACCTCCAGCTGAGTTTCCCCCGCACACGTTTTCCAAGCGTGCTCCTTGAGCCGTAATAGGTTTTTTCTTTGGTTTAAAATACTTATCAAAGTACAACTGGAGCCAAAAGAAGCTGTCCGAGGGTCTATTTTTCAGCAACTCACCGAAGCAACTGCTCGCTCTGCTATAGCAAAAACCAAGAGAAAAGGGTCTTGATCGAACATCATGACGGACATATTATACGTCTATCTGAAATAGATATTTCGAACAACTCAAGGCCGTGAGGTAGTAAATGGAAAAATTTGTCAACCTCCAAATGTCTCGCAAAATGGCTGAAACCGTTGCTACAGGTGCTTTGGCGATAATACCGGGCGTGGGGCCGGGCTTGGCTGTCGGATATACGATTCTTCAAATATGCATGGATCGCGCAGCGGAATTGAAGAACCAACAAGCAAAAAAGCGGATCACTGATTTCTCCAAGCGACTCCTCAGCGATGACATTGAACCTATTTCTTTTGATGAAGAGGTTATTGAGGACTACACTCGGCTGATAGAGTCCATGATCCGAGATGACGAAGACGAAAAGGCAGACTACTACTCCAGAATGTTCGTGTCTTTCGCAACGGAGAACATTGGTAAAAATGAAAAACTCCATTTACTAAAGACGGTTCGAGAGTTGACCTCGTATGACATTGAAGCTGTGAGAAAAATGTATGTGTATCACAATTTCGACGTTAAAGGGACATCCGCTATTAACGTCTCGGCTCACACATACTGCCTGCCAAAATTAATAGATATGCACATCCTTGAGGCTGCGGAAGGCAAGCAGTCCCTGTCCCAGATCGGCGCAAGATTTCTTCACCTGATCTATTCCGAAGATGAGTTAACCCCAGAGGCAATTGGCTGGAAAGTGTGGCGAAACATCACCTACCACCTGGTGTCATTTTCAGACTTGAATACGAATGAGTATGAGTTGCATGGGCGTGTACTGGATGCGTTCTCCGCTATCCTTAATGACTATGACTTCAAGACAGAAGGATGGGACCTCATGAATTCCCGCCTCGAAAAATACAAACTGCTCTATCCGGGCAGATTACTGGTTATTCATGATGGAAAAACGCAAGGGAAATTGGCTGAGACATTGTGCCGCCGACTAGCTGGTGGGTGCGGGATAGTTGTATGCGTAACTGATGCCCCCGAAAACGACTCGTTGGCACACCTGAAGGAAGAAGAGCAAATGGTCTATTTCACAATGCCCAAGAACCATGATTGCATTCCAGAGATTGCAGATAAGTTTCGGAGGATAATGGAATCGATAGTGGAACATGAGAAGACGCATTCCACGTGATTGGTCGTATGGGTGTGAAGTAAAAGCACAACAGTGGAGGAGACATGGCACTGGAATCAAAAAAAGTTGTCTGGGAGGAATTGTCTACGGAGCTTGGTAGTAAATGGAAGTTGAAGAGTTTCAATGAACAATCTCCACAAACATGGAAAAGTTACCTAGAAAATCAGATTGAATACTGGGATGCTGACAACCCATCAAGCGAAAGGTTTCAATACTATTTTGGTGACAAAGGTGGATATGAAGGCTTTTTAAAGTACGAAAGAGAACAGTATTCAAGATACGTCGAGTGCCATAAAGAGTGGCATTCTCTATGTAGAGTCGGTGAGCTTGTAGATATATCTATCAGATGTTGCCATCTTTACTTATCCAGAAACTGGACGGGTAAGCTGAAAGCGAACAATTCTGACTTGGATATTGTGCTGCAAAGTGTTGGCGAATCGTGTCTATTTGGATTTGGCAGATATGAACACCATTACTACGCATGTGATATTTTTCAATATGGGACAATTGTGGCTGATGAAAGAGATTATGCAATAGCAAGTATAACAGGAAGAAGTGTATCTCCAGAAAGCATCATGACGCATGAACTCAAAACGCTAGGCAAACTGTATTGGAACCCAAGAGCACGGATTATGAAAATTGATGATGCTGCTTTCCAAGTTGTTGTTTAGCTGCTGTCCATCTCCAAAGAGAGATTGTGAATGACGCTTACCCCAGTCGCTCCAGCAACCTCTTTACGCTGGAAGGGTGCCACTTTCCGCCACGTGCGGTTTTGATCTTCTGGGCGTTCAACTCCTTCGCGATCCCAGAAAAAGATGTTGTCCCACCTTCTTTGATCTTCTCCACCGTAGCCCGCAGAGACTCGGCGAGTGCATCGGCATTGGCCTTTATTGCCTTCACCCCAAGCTCATTGCCGTACTGGCGAAGGTGAGCAGCCCCGTTAGGACAGCCCAGCTTGACGCCACGAGCCTTCGCTGCAGCCAGAGCTTCCCTAGTCCGTTTGGAGATCATCTCGCGTTCCTGCTGGGCGACGAGTGCCATGATGCCTACGGTGAAATTGTTCGCATCCGGCATATCGGCGCAGACAAAGCTCACACGGCTCTTTTCAAGGCCGAGCAGAAAGTGAGCATCACGAGAAAGCCGGTCGAGCTTGGCGATAACGAGAGTGGCCCCTGTGAGCTGGCAACGCTCAAGAGCCTTGGCAAGCTCCTTGCGGTCAGCCTTCTTGCCGGATTCGACTTCCACAAACTCTCCAAGAAGCTCCCAGTTGCCTCCGTTGAGATAGTTGGTCACGGCTTCGCGTTGAGCCTCAATGCCCAGACCTGAGCGACCTTGCTTTTGCGTCGAGACTCTGAGGTAGGATATGAAGTTGCCGTTCATGGGAATCGTCCTTGTTGGCTGTTACCAAATTCGCTTACGTTCGTTAGGAGATTTGATAAGCTCTGTTTGAAGTATTTGTCAAGCGTGATCCGTAACGCATTGTTGACCGTGATTCGTAACGCTGGTAATTGTGTGATGCGTGATGTCAATTAATACGTGAGCCGTAACGGAGTGAACAAAGTGGCAAGGCAGACCAAACGGGAACAGAGACAGAAAGCCGCTGCTCGTCAAAAGAAGCATCGCGAGAGTATCAAGGAAGCCGGTGGGCGTACTCTCAAAGTGACGCTGGGAGGTGAGGCGGCAGGGCAGTTCCGGCAGATCATGGAGGCGGTGAAGGCCGCGTCTCCGAATACATCGCAATCGGAAGTCGTGCGGCTGATGATCGCAAAGACATATCGGGAGGCGGTGGACTTAGCCAAGGCTCATACAGAAGGCGCTTCCGTAGTCGATCAACAGCCAGAGGCAACCGCAGAAGACAAGCGGCAGTCGAATATGAAGAGCATTGAGAAGGCTCTGGCCGTTGATTTTGGGATTCCCTACAAGCCTTGATGGAGTTGGGTGACTACGCCCAGAGGCCGCAAAGCCCCCCCCTAATTCAAATTTTTTTCCCCTAGAGCCGCAACGGTTCTAGGGCTTTTTTGTGTTTGTCCCGTGGAAAAAACTGTTGCTGGTGCGAGTAGTATTGTGTGGCCGAGACGAAAACGGCCTTCCGATCGCCCCAGTCGAGTCAGTATTTTACGGGGCAAATCGCCGGGGAAATGAAAATATTTTTTTGCCTCGCAAAGCCACGGTTGCCAACACAATCTGGGCAGTGTGATTCCCGCCCCGTGGAAAAGCGGAGGCCTCAAGAGTATAAAGCTTATGTAACAAACGAAAATTCCATGCGGTGCTCCGGGTACGAGAAAGGGCAGTCCTACAAGAGGGCTGCCCTTCTTCATTTGGCTCGGAGTATTGCACTCTGCAAACTGACTGGAGGTATTATGAACAGTCTACACAGGCCAAGGAACAAGACGTACCGGCTTAAGCCGGAAACGATCCAGTTTATCGACGGTTTTGCGATGACTTATGGAGTCTCGAAGAACGCGGTTGTGAATCTGGCAATTCTCGACATGAAAAAGACACTTGATGCCGTCACAGCAGACGACCCGCACAAAGGTGCTGTCGCTGCGATGGCCTTCGGCATGCAAGCTGAGAAACTCGATCACTAGGAGGATCACCTATGGAAAGTACGAGCAAACACATTACCTTGCCCACCCAGATGTACAACAGGGTAAGCAGGGTTGCCGAACAGACCGGCGCACCGTTTAGCCGCCTTGTTCTGGCTGCTCTGAATGAGATGTTACCCCTATGGGAAAAGGGGTTGGCTGGTTTCTACATTGATAACCCCCAAACCTTCGAACATCAGGTCAGGGCGTATCTGCATGAAGCCGAAAGAAAGCGGTCTCAGAGGTCGCTGAACGAATTGCTTGGGAAAGCCGAGTAGGCACCAGCAGTATAGATAGTGCTGGGGGCAAGAGTAGCTGTGGTCGTGCATGGTTCGCTTGATCGAGAAGCCTAGAACCGCAAGACAATCGCCGTTACTCCCCCTCGTGGTAAGGAGCCGCAGGAAGCAGGGCACCGCGTGTCGCCCAAAATTTTTGACCCCTTACCCCCGGTTTTGCCCCATCCCAGCACACAGGAGCAAACACAATGCCCACGAAGAAAACCCGCTACAGACCCGACCTATCCACACTGGATAATGTAGCAGCCGAGGTCGGGAAAATCTACAGGCTGATGCGAAATGCCGAAATCCCCGTGAACGACGGAAGCAAGTACACCTACGTCCTGCGCGAGATGTTCTCGATGATGGAGAAGATCAAGACTGTTCGCTCCATCGAGGAATTGGAAGCCCAAATCGCAATGCTCAAGGAGGGCCAGACTCATGTCGGAAATGACGATGAAATTGCGGAAATTGCAGAAGGACTGCAATGAACTCGTAATCAAGAATCAGCCCCCGATGTTCGTCTGGCAGTGTGTCTCGGTTGACCATGATCTTGTCCAGAACGCGCAAGACTACGACCCTGTCGATGTCCACCTGAGACCAGTAGACCTACCAGATGATCCAGCCGAGTTGATCCAAATGATCAACCAAGGCGAAGTGCTCCTGCTTTCAGGGATACTTCGCCTTTTTTGTGTCCCCGCCTCAATGAACCTCGACCAAGTCGGGAAGCTCATTGAAGCACTGAAACGCCGCTTCGGCGGTAATCACTCTGCCGTCTATCGGGCGGCATACAAACTTCTCTTCCCGGAGGGGAAATAATATGGAAAAGCAACTTTCTGAATTGAAGGCGATGGTCACCAAGCTCGCCGCCGAAGTCTCCACAATCAAGCTGGATGCAGCCGATACCCGGATTCATCTCAAGGCGACCATGGGAGATGTGAATTCTCTTTCCCGTCAGGTCCAGACCATCGACAAGCTCGTGGACGCTGTCCAGAAGGTCGAGGCCCAGGTTAAAGAGCAAAAGGCCACGACCGAGGCCAAAAAGATGTCCATGACCGAGATCGGCGCACTCTACAAGAAAGACCCCGTTGCCGCTCGGAGGGCGATGGAGGCACAGGGAATGAAGATCGACACTGGATGGGGCGGCAATCCGTGGATCAATCGGGACGTGACCGAGCAAAAACGAATCCGCAGCATCGACCCTGAGTTGGCCGACAGACTTGAAGCTCAGGCCGCAGCGCATTACGCTGCCTCGATTCGTTAACCAAATCCACCCGCCCCAGCATGTGCTTCGGTGCATGCTGGGGTGTTTTTGAAGGAATCCCCGATGTCTGACGATGACTTGAAGCGACTTTGCATGCTGGCGACCCAATCCACCCTTGAACATGCCTTTGACTCCGAGGAGCTTGCCGAGGAGAGGGAACTGGAAGCCAACGTCGGGCCTGTCCATCGGGCTTTCATTCTCGTGTACGACGAATCTGCCCAGCCAACCCAGCCTTGTGTCCCGGAACCAACTCTCAAAGTCCAAAATGGTGATGACGTTTACTTCGTTTATCTGCTGGCCGAGGTCGAAGCGAGGGGCGGCGAAGTCGTCGGAGAGATCACCAATCAGCATCCTCTTGAAATCGCCCAGAATCGGGCTGTAGAGGCTTCGGCGCACTGGAGCCAGTACATGCGGTGCCAAGACCATTTCCGAAGGCTCACAGGGGCAAAGAGGTTGTCGGATTGGTTCCCGAATCCGCTTCTTGGTTATGGCGTGGTCCTTGGTGTCAGCCAGAGGGGGTTCTACCCCGGCGACTTGGTTTCGGCGTACTGTGAGATCGCCAAGACCAACAAAGAGCAGTCAGTCATCAAGGCAGGGAAGGCCAGAGGGGCGCAACGGAAACGCGAAGTCGAACACGGCACGATCCCAGACATGGAATTGGCCGTCGAATCTCTCCTTGAGGAGGGAAGCAAGCCAACGCAGAAGGCGGTTGCCGAGCGTTCTGGGTATGGCATTGCGACGGTCAAGAGACACTGGAACCATGATCGGATTGTGAAAGTGAGAAACCGCTTTTGATGCATTCTAGAGAGGGTATCACAAGCGTCTATTTATTATATATTTATATTATATTTTACATTGAAGAGTAAATTACAAAGTAAATGTCATTTAAAATGAAAAATAATAAAGAGAAAATAGACGCTTCTGATACCTTTTCTGGGAAAAGGTAGTTTGAAGTATTTAAAAGCTGTTTTTCGGCACATTCGTGCCGAAGGTGCTTCGCACCGTTCGTCTCCGACAGTTTCTCTGGGAACAGGAAACAGACAAGACCCAGCACACAAAACAGTCTTCCACGCAAAAAGACAGATTATCCCAGCTACCAAATAGGTTGCTCCCAGAGAGGAGCAACAGACACATATCAGCATCCCGCACAAAAATGGATTCAGGGCTGCCGCCAGCATGCCCGGATTTCGCTCAGAATTGCCCCGTAAACGGCCTTGTGGCACGACCATGATAAATCTCTGCTACGAAGATCCAAAAACTCCTTAGAATCGAAATTTGAGCGACAGGCGTCCGCACCCTGACGGACGATGCCGGTGAGCCGTGGTTCGTCGCCAAGGATGTGTGCGACGTTCTGGGCATCAAAGATCAGGCCCAGTCCGTAAGGTACTTGGATGATGACGAAAAGAATACCCTGTCTATTAAACAGGGTAATCGTGGTAACCCCACGACCACCATCATCAACGAATCAGACCTGTATCCCTGATCCCACCCCACTGTTTAAATTAGCCCAAGAATAATGTCCCGGCGGTGATCCGCCACGAAGAGGTGATGGTTTTCGGTGCCCCGATTCTGGTGGCCGTGCTGGAAAATGGCGAGAAGTATGTGTCTCCGCGCCATATTTGCGAGGCTATCGGCGTGAGTTGGACAGGCCAGAGCCGAAAGATCAAGGAGGATGAGGTGTTGTCGGCCTGTTGTGAAGATATCGTCACGGTAGTGCGTAATGGCGCGAATCGCCAGATGACGATGCTTCACATCGACAAGATGTCTGGCTGGCTCTTCGGCATCAACGCCAACCGGGTCAAGCCCGAAATCAAACCGGCCCTCGTTAAGTACCAAACCGAAGCCTTCGCCGTGCTGGATGCGTGGTTCCGCAAGAACGCCCGTGCGGCCACCGATCCGACCGACATGATGGCGATGATGCAGGAGACCATCCAGAAGGCCCTGGCCCCGTTGCAGGTCCAGTTGGAGGCCGTGGTCATCGACAACAAGGCCATGAAGCCGAAGGTCGAGGCCTACGACAGCATCACCGAAGAGGGCCAGAAGTTCCTGCTCACCAACGTGGCTCGCGAAGTCGGTGTCGGGCGCAAGGCACTCATTGCTCTGCTGGTTGACGGAGGCGTTTTGGAGACCAGCAATGTCTACGGCGAAAACCGCAGTCTTCCCACCGACTATGCCAAGAACACAGGCCTGACCACGGACTATCACAACCCCGTGGGAACTGTGAATCCGCACAGCTTCTACCTGACCGCCAAGGGCCGGTCCCTGTGTGAGCGTCTGGCCTACGACTGGAAAGCCCAGCAGCAGAAAGCCGCATAATGCACGTCACCACCAAGAAACAGGATGTCGGTTTCGTGCCGACATCCTTCACGATCACCGTCGAGAGTCTGCGCGACTTGGAAGACCTCTGGGCCGAACTCAACGAATTCGAGTGCGAAACGCTCGACGGCCTGTTCGAGCACGTCAGCAAGCGGCTCGAAGAAGAAACGGAGCGGGGGTAGCGAAATGATCGTCAAATCGGAAAGGGAGAAGGCCGGATTCACCCCGATCACCTTCTCCGTCACCGTCGAGAGCTATGGGGAACTGAACCAACTTTGGTCAGCCCTCTACGACAGCAACGACCCGTTCATTGAAGACCTTTTCAACGAGGTCGTTGCCCGATGCAAAGAGGAGGATGACGAATAATGGATTTTCCCGAAAACAAAGGCGCTTTCAGGCTGTCACTCGTCGGCCTCGCCATCATCATGCCGATCTACTGGCTCTGTGTGGCTGCTTCCGAATTCTGGAAGCGTGAGCCGATCACGGAAGTCTACAAAGACATCTGGAAGGCCTTCAAAAAGGGCGGGATGCTGTGATCCAGCCTCCCAAAAACAAGACCCTGTTCAGGCTGGCCTGTGTTGGCGGTGTGGTTGTCCTGCCGTTCCTTTATGCCGGTTACCTGCTCTGCGAGTGCTGGGACTGCATCCAGGACAAGTGGAACGACGACAACCCGTTCAAGCACTACGGCCAAATGTGGAGAGCCTTCAAGAAAGGCTCTCCTCTCACAAGCAAAGACAAGCAAGGAAAATAAAATGGAAACGACTATTTTCAAATATGCGGGTGGTAACGACCTCCGCACCCTGATGGACAAGAACGACGAGCCTTGGTTTGTTGCCAAGGATGTGTGCGACGTTCTGGAGATCAAAAATAGCCGCCGTGGTGTAGCCGGTCTCGATGACGACGAGAAGGGTGTTCATACTGTGAACACCCCCTCTGGGATGCAGGATATGCAGGTCATCAACGAATCCGGCCTGTATTCGCTAATCCTCCGCTCCCGCAAGCCCGAAGCCAAGGCGTTCAAGAAGTGGATCACCTCGGAAGTCCTGCCCAGCATCCGCAAGAAGGGTGGCTACATGGTCGCCAAGGCCGACGAAACCCCGGCTGAGATCATGGCCCGTGCCGTGCTGCTGGCTCAGGACACCATCAAGCAGCGTGACGAGCGGATCGCGGCACTGGAGGCACGGAAGACCGCTCTGACAAAATTTCCCTATATTCTTGGTAGCTGGACCAAGACACTCTCAATGAGCTAAAGGATCATGCTCAAGCTGAGACTCTGATCGAGCAAATATTCAAAACTACCGGAGACTAACATGAAACGGATCATCGCACTCATTCTCTTGGCCCTCTCTATGACGGCATGTGGAGCAGGGACTATCACGACGCACCAACTCAAGGCCGAGCCGTTCAAGTATCGAATCCTGACTGTGGACGAGCCGTACAACGAAGCCTACAATAGGCTTCTGGCCGGGATCGCGGACGGAGCCGTTCCTCCGCTCAACACGCTCCGGCCCATGCCTACGAACATCGACCCTCAGACTAAGACTGCATGGTGGAGCGCAAACAATTTCATCCGTGTCGAGTTCGAGCCGGTCGATGACGCCCACTCAAAAGTACACATCTGGGAGGGCATGAATGGGTTCACCAAGATGACCGACGAGATGGTGATGCTTTTTGCTCCGGTGACGGCCTCAATACAGGGGGTGGTTCCTCAAGCCGGGGCGGATTCATAAGCGGTCACGACATGTCTCTTGCTTGGTACTCCGTTCCCGTATCATGCACTGGATTAAATGTACTATCGAATGGGTGCCGCCTTCCCAGTGGATACTGGAAATGCCCCAATGAGTGCAACCACCATGCGGAATAGTGACAGGTAACCGCCACAACAAAAAACGCCCCTTAACGGGGCGTTTCTTTTTGGCACGTATTAGGACTAGTGCTTCACAACAGAGCAAGTCAGCCCGTCATCGTTCATGGTGATCGTTTCGCCGGTCTCGGAACAGTAAAAGAGGTCGCGTTCTTGGTCGAGCAGAACGGAGTCAACACGAGATACATAGTCAGCCGGTTCAATGCGAATAGAGATATTCATCGGAGTAAGTCCTTTGGGTAGAGGTTGATGTGGATATGCAATCGCCAACTGAGGCGGTCACCGCTTACGGAGGCTCCAGTGGCTACTAGCCAGAGGAGCAAAGTCGATGTCATACGAGATTTTCAGGATCACGCCTTCATATCTCGTTCGTATATTGTAGGGACAAGCGTAGTAGTCGCCGCTCATGCTTTGTTGTCGCTGGCCTGTGGAGTCAGAATGCCCGGCCGTTTCCTCGATCATGCGAATATCTGCACCAGCCTGTTTTGCGGTGTTAATGAAGGTCACTCGGAATGAGTGGAAATCCTTCTTGAAGCCGGGGCGCGGGGGAGTGATTTTGATCTTTGGCTTGAATCGGTCATTGAACCATGCGGAGGCGTCTTTGCCGTATTTTCCCCGATACGGTTTGCAGTCTGGGAATATCCGTTTAGCCCTTGTCCTCCGTACTTGGTTCACGAACTCAATAAAGCCGAGATCGGAGACTAAAACAGGGTGAAGAGGCACGATCCTGTTTGCGTTGCGTGTTTTCAGGCGGGTGTTTTCGTCTTTTTGGCTTGGTCGGATATGAAGGCACCAGATGCCGTCGATTTGGACGATGTCCTTGCAGTATGCTTGGCAGAGTTCAGCGAGCCTTGCGCCTGTGAAAAGGCCGAGTAGTGGCAACCAGAACTTGAAAGCTTTCCATTGTCTGTCATCGACATAAAGAGAGTGTGAGAACATCTCTCGGAGGTCGTTCAGCGTGTACGGCTCATGCGTCGAGAATCCCGGTTTGCCGCCCTGAACTTTCTTGCCCTGTGCGTAATTCGTTTCGATGTGGCCTTGGTTGATGCACCAAGTGAAGAAGCGACCCAGCACCCCTACTTTGTCGTTGATGGTTCGGGCTGAGGTAAATCTCTTGTGGTAGAGTGCAGCAACTTCCCGGATTGTCTTGCCAACGAAGTGCTTTCTGTAGTTTGGCGGTACCTTGCCCAGCGTCTCGGCGTAGAGTCGTGCGTCCTTGTGCCCAATCAAGCTGATTGGCTTGTTGCCGACTGTTTCAATGAATTCTTGAAGCGCGTATCCGTATTTATCTTGGGTGCCTCTGGTCTTCTTGGAAATCATTGTTTCCATGTACTCGGTAATCAAGTCGGACAACTTTGGTGATGTGTCTGGTGACTCTTTCGATTTGCCAGAAGCAGTGTTTGCCTCAGCTTGATCGATGATGTTCGTGAGAATTCGCCTCAGATCGTCTCCAGAGATCATGGGAGGGTGGGCAGGATCAAGCAGAGCTTGAAGCATTTTGTTGAGCCTTTTTGCCCTTCGTTGGGCATCCCGTTTGCTGCCTGTTTTCAAACTCAATTTGAAGACGGACAAGCCGAGGACTGATTCCAGATTGGGGGAGAAGCGGTAGCGGAAAAAGTAGTTCCCGCCGTGCTGGATGAGATGGGACATTTACACCCTCCTCTGAGTCGAAACTCATGGTCTTGTGGACCAAAAATGGTCCAAATTTGCGGTGCAAAAATGGACCATTTCGAGGGTGCTGACCCTGTTTAAGTCACGTAAGTGCTTAAAATTATTGATAAATTTGGCGGAAGCGTACAGGAGTCGAACCTGCCCGTGACATCACTGCCACACATTGGTTTTGAAGACCAAGCGACACACCGGTGCCGAAACGCTTCCTCGAATTGTCGCGCAGGCACGCCGGTTGGGGCGTTGGGCGGGGGAGAGGGGCGGCGTTCGGATATACGCGGTCCCTGCTCCCTCCACTCGCCTGCGGAGGGCCGGAAGGAGCGGGCGCAGGGCGCGTTCTCTCCGGGGCCGCCAGGCAGATGCCTACTGGAAACAGACCCCTATCAAGTTTGTCCGGGGGCGACAAGGGAGTTGTGTTTGGGCGTGGTTTTGCACCGGCCTATGGAAACGGGGACGGCGGAGGCGGGGGCGGCAGGCGGAAGAGGCTGAAGGGCTTCTCCCGGTTGCGCTTGATCAACTCGTCGAGCTCGGCCTGCTGGGTCTCGGTCAGGTGGCTCTTCACCCGCCTGATGCCGTCGGTAATGATGGCCTGGGCCTTGGGGCGGAGCTCCGCGTGCACCGCCTCGAGGCGGTCCAGGGTGGCGACGACATCGGCCCGCACGGCCTTGGCCGCCTCGCCGGTCAGGTCCAACTCGTGGGACAGGGTGGAGGACAGCCGCTCGGCCATCTGCGCACGAAATGCCTCGCGGTCCCGGGGCGGGGCGAAGTGGAGCCGGAGGAACAGGCCGGTTCCGGCCACGCCGGACAGGGCACCTGCCAGGAACACCGCCATGAAGGCGGTCCAGATCTTCCAATTCCGCATGGGGTGCTCCTTATATGCCGAGGCCCGGCGCGCCGAAATGGAGGGCCTGACTGGTCAGGACCGTGAGGATCTGGGTGGTCAGGTCGTCGAGGATCCAGAAGGCGGTGAGCAGGCTGATCCCGGATACGGCCGCGGCCGCCAGGGTGAAGCGGGGGGCCAGACGGTCCAGGTTCAGGCCCGGGCTCATGGCCGAGGCGTGCAGCCGGGCCGCCTCGCCCAGGACGGCGTCGCGCCAGGTTTGATCGGGTTGCCAGCCCGGCCGGGATGCATGAATCCCGGAGAGCAGGGTGCGAAAAGTCCGGATGGTGGGTCTACGCTTCATGCTCCTCTCCTTGGATGCCGTAGCGTTTGAGAAAACCGATGAGTTTACGTTTGGCCCGGAAGGCGCGCACTTTGACGTTGGGCACGCTGATGCCGAGCATTCCCGCCGTTTCCCTGGTCGGCCGCTCCTCCAGATAGCATAACGTCATGACCATTCGGTCGAGGGGCGAGAGCCTGGCCAGGACAGCCTTCAGTATCTCGCCCAGTTCGTGTCGCCGGACCAGGGTTTCGAACGCTTCCGTCGAGGCCCCGGCCATGGCCGTTTCCAGCCAGCGCTGCCCGTCCTCGCTCAGGTCGCATACCGGAGCTTCCTTGTTCCGGTATGCCTTGCGCCAATAGTCCTTGCAGCAGCGCAAGGTCACGGTGGTCAGCCAGTTGCGGAACGGCTTGACCGGCCGGTAGCCCGGCAGCCCTTTGTACGCCCGGATGAACGCCTCGTGCGCCACCTCGGCCACCTGGTCGGCGGGCACATGCGCGGATACCAGCCGGGAGACATGGCTCTCGTGCCGCTTGAGCAGGAGCGCGAATGCGTCCCGGTCGCCATCGAGGATGCGGTCGATGACCTCTGCGTCGTCCAGGTGTACGGGCATCTGACCCTGTTATCGTTGAAGTGCCGTCACTGTCCGCAGCATGCCTCATGCGGCCCGGGGCCACAAGTGGGGCCGCGCAAAGCGCGGCCCCGGGAGATCGATCCTTTGCCAGGGTGGGGCGGGAGACGGTGCCCCTTGCCGTTGGGATTGACGGATCGAAACAGCGGGGCCTCCGGCCGGGGGAGGGAGCGCCGCGTCCGGCACCGGTCCGCCCGGAAACCCGCGGGGCGGGAAACGCACCGCCCACAGTGGTAACATCGCCGCGCGTCCTGCTGCGGTTACATGATTTTCAGCCCGGCGCGGAAAAGGTTCATCCGCCGGTTGCCCGGCCGCCCGGCGTGGGCTACCCTGGCCCGGTCCGCCGGGGCGAGACCCGGCGCAATCATAAGGAGTCGAGAAGATGGCAAAGACCTATGTGACGGCGGTGATCGTGGCCAAGGAGGGCTGCGAGGCCCTTCTGGAAAAGGAACTGCGCAAGGTGGTGGACGAGGTCCGCGCCGAATCCGGCTGCCTGCGCTACGACCTGCACCGCTCGGGCCGCGGTGACGCGTTCCTCTTCTATGAGATATGGGAGAGCCCGGCCCATCTGGATGCCCACAGCCGCGCCCCGCACATGGCGGCCATGCACGAGGCCACGGCAAGCCTGACGGCCTGCCCCACCGAGGTCACTCTCTGGGAGGCGGTCGACGCGGCCGGATAGAGTGCGTTGTTCGACGAATAGTTTGTGTCTATGCGTCGAGCGCCGTGTATAGCTGCTAACGATTTTTCGGAGCTCCCCACTTCCTATAGGATCTGCTGACAGGTGGAAAAGTCCTGTATGAACCTCAAGGAGTTGGAGTACGAAATGCGCACACTGAAATACGCGGGCTGGTTCACGGCCCTGGCCGTGGCGGTCTGCCTGGTGGCGGGCACGGCCCGGGCCGAGGAAAAGAAGCTGACCATGTACGTGGCCTACGGCGGCCCCGAGGTCATCGCCCAACAGTTCGAGGCGGCCACCGGCATCAAGGTGGAGTTCCTGACCATGTCGTCGGGCGAGGTGCTCACCCGGCTGCGCGCCGAAAAGGCCAACCCCGGCGCGGACGTCTGGTTCGGCGGCGGGTCCGACGCCTTTATCCAGGCCAAGAAGGAAGGGCTGACCGCACCGTTCAAGGCCCCCAACGCGAGCCGCGTGGACAAGGCCTTCAAGGACCCGGACGGCTACTGGACCGGCGTCTCCCTGGTGGTGGTCGGGTTCCTGGCCAACACCGACCGGCTGACCGGCAAGGGGTTGGCCCTGCCCATGACCTGGGCGGCCCTGACCTCCCCGGACTACCGCGACGAGGTCTCTGCCTCCAACCTGAACACCTCGGGCACGGCCTACACCACGGTCTCGGGCGTGCTCCAGATGAAGGGGGAGAAGGCGGGCTGGCCGTTCCTGGAGAAGCTCTACGCCAACATCCCCTTCCTGACCAAGAGCGGCTCGGCTCCGGGCAAGATGGCCCTGTCCGGCGAGTTCTCCGTGGGCATCGCCCCGGACCCGCACATCCTGGCGGGCAAGAACCCGAACGCGCCGCTGGCCGTGATCTACCCGTCCGACGGCGTCCTGGCCTGGCCCTCGCCGGTGTCGATCATCGCGGGCGCCAAGCACCCGGAGAACGCCAAGAAGTTCGTGGACTGGTGCCTGAGCCCCGCGGGGCAGAAGGTCCTCATGCAGGCCTCGCCTCGGGTACCTACCACGGACGTGGAGCCCTTGCCCGGCGTGCCCAAGCTGTCCGATCTCAACCTGGTGGCCTACGACATCCTGCGCTGGGGCAACGAGCGCGAGCGGGTGGTCGCCGAGTTCAACAAGCTGTTCCCCAAGTATCAATAGAAGGGATGCGCGGGCCTCGGGCTGGCAGCCCGAGGCCCGTTCCCGCTTCCGCCGAGGACTGAACCGGCCATGCCCGAGCCGAGCGCACCGCCCCTCCGAAACAGGGGGTACCTGATCTCCTGCGCGGCCTTTGCCGTGCTCATCCTGCTGGTGGGCTACCCGGCCCTGACCGTCTTGCTCGAAAGCGTGCGCCCCGGCGGGGAATGGGGGCTCTCGGCCTACGCCCGGCTGTGGGCCGGGCCGCGCCTGGGGACCGTGGTCGGGTCGAGCCTGGGCGTGGCCCTGGCCGGGTCGCTGTTCGCCTCGCTCATGGGCGGGGCCCTGGCCGTGGTCGTGGCCAAGACCGCCGCGCCGTTGCGGAAACTCATGGCCGCGACCGCGCTGCTGCCCATCATACTGCCCGGCTTCGTGACCTCCATCGCCTACATCTTTCTCTTCGGGCGCAACGGACTGATAACCTATCGGTGGCTGCACATCTCCTGGGACGTGTATAGCTGGAAGAGCGTGCTCGTGCTCCAGAGCGTGGACCAGACCACCACGGCCTTTCTCCTCTCCCTGGCCGCCCTGCGGACCATCGACCCGGCCCTGGAGGAGGCCGCCGGGAGCCTGGGGGCCGGGCCGTGGCGGGTGCTGCGGACCATCACCCTGGCCCTGGCCTCGCCGCTGGGCGTGGCCGGGTTCCTGCTCAACTTCATGCACTCCATGTCCGACTTCGGCACCCCGCTGGTGGTCGGCGGGCCCTTCGACACCCTGGCCTCGGCCTCGTACACCCAGCTCATCGGGCGCTACGACCCGGCCACGGCCTCGGCCCTGAACGTGGTCCTGCTGGCCTTCTGCCTGCTGGCCTATTCGGGCTACGGCGTACTCGAATCGCGCTTCGGCCGGGATCGGGTCATGGACCAGTCGCGCCCGGTGGCCCGGCTCGACCTGGGCTGGCCGGGCCGGGCGGTCTGGCTCGGCTGCCTGCTCTTTTCCCTGTTCATGCTCGCCCTGCTCGGGGCCGTGCTCCTGGCCGCCTTCACCCGCAACGCCGGGGCCGGGGTCGCGCCCACGCTCATGTATTTCGAGGCCGTGTTCACGCGCGGCTTCGCCAGCGCCCGCAACACCCTGGTCTTTTCCTTGGCCGTGGGCGCGGTGTCCGCCCTGGGCGGGCAGATCCTCGCCTACCTTATAAAGAGGGTACGCATCCCCGGCGCGCGGGCTCTGGACGTCCTGGCCACCCTGCCTTTCGCCGTGCCCGGCACCTTCATCGGCGTGGGCTACGCCCTGGCCTTCAACCGTCCGCCGCTCATCCTGACCGGCACCTGGGCCATCGTGGTTCTCAACCTGGTCGTCCGCAAGCTGCCCATGGGGCTGCGCGCCGGGGCTTCTGTCCTGGCCCGGCAGGACCGCGCCCAGGAGGAAGCCTCGTTCTGCCTGGGGGCCTCACGGCTGCGCACCTTTCTCAAAGTGATCCTGCCCTCGGTGCGCACGGCCATGCTCGCGGGAGGGCTGTACGCCTTTGTCACCTCGGTCCAGGCCTTGGGGTCGATCATCTTCATCATCACGCCGGGCACACGCCTTCTGTCCGTGGACGTGTTCGAGGCCGTGGTCCGGGGCGAAGTGGGTCAGGCCGCGGCCTTCTCCACCCTCATGCTGGCTATGGCGGGTGCGGGGGCCGCGCTCATCATGCTGGCTGCAACGCGAAACGGGAAACGCCATGACATCCGCTAACCCAATTGTATCTCCGGCCGGGGCCGACATCGAGCTGACCGGCGTGAGCAAGACCTACGCCGGGGTCCCGGCCGTGGAAAATCTGACCGTGCGCTTTGCGCCCGGCGAGTTGTGCTGTCTGCTCGGCCCGTCCGGGTGCGGCAAGTCCACCACCCTGCGGCTCATCGCCGGGCTGGAGCAACCGGACGCGGGGACCGTCCGCATCCGGGGCCGCGACATGCGCGGGCTCACGCCGCAACGGCGCAACCTCGGCTTCGTCTTCCAGAACTACGCCTTGTTCCCGCACATGGGCGTGCGGGACAATGTGGCCTACGGCCTACGCAGCCGGGGAGGGATGCGCGAGGCCGCGATCCGGGAGGCGGTCCGCGACGCCCTGTCCATGGTCCGGCTGGAAGGCTACGGCGATCGCCGAGTGCACGAGCTCTCGGGCGGGGAGCAGCAGCGGGTGGCCCTGGCCCGCGCCCTGGTCACCGGCCCGGACGCGCTCCTGCTGGACGAGCCGTTCTCCAACCTGGACGCCCGGCTGCGCGAGGCCATGCGCTTCGAGTTGGCCGAGCTGCGCGCCCGGCTCGGCATCACCACGGTCTTCGTCACCCACGACAAGGAGGAGGCGTTCGCCCTGGCCGACCGCATCGTGCTCCTGCGCGACGCGCGGCTGGAACAGGCAGGCGCGCCCGAGGACCTGTACCGCAACCCGGCCTCGCCCTTTGCCGCCGGGTTCCTAGGCAGCGCCAACTGCTTTGTCGGGGAGCAGGGCGCGCGCCTGGAGGAACTCTTCGGCCCCATGCCCGGGACCGGGCGCGGCGGCCTGCTGGTCCTGCGCCCGGAGCGCATCCGTCCCTTCCCGGACGAGGACGGTCCCTTCACCGTGGCCGAAAGCCTGTTCATGGGCCCCTACGTGCGCTATCTCCTGCGCCTCGAACCGGCCCCCTCCTTCCCGTTGGTGGAAGCGCACTGCCCGGCCTTCGAGCAGCGCCTTGCCCTCGGCGCACGGGTGCGCGCCCAACTGCTCCCGGAATCGGTCTGACCCCGTCCCGTCCTGCGCCCGGAATTGTGGCGATTGGGTGACGGCCGCTGTCCGCGTGTCGCGCTCGACGCCGATCGCCCGTTAAATGGAGGCCTTGCCGCATCAGCGCCGGTTTCCTCTCGACATACCGACTGGAAGCGGTTGCCCCTTTCCCAAAACGCGCCGTTTGTGTTATCTTGGCAGGTATCGCTGTCGCTGCACTCTCGCCGGAACCGGGAGGCAGGAGCCCGCGGCCCGCGTCGCGGGCGGGTACTCCCGGACGGGGCGGCAGCAAAACACGCTCTCAACGCCGATGTTTTCGTTGCGGAGGACTCGCCATGACCACACAGACTACGGATACGAACGGAAAGGAACAGGATTATCGCAGCCCCGAAGAGGTCTTCAAGGAGCTGGACGGTTCCGCGCAGGGATTGAGCGG
Source organism: Pseudodesulfovibrio sp. 5S69 (assembly GCF_037094465.1). Classification (NCBI taxonomy): domain Bacteria; kingdom Pseudomonadati; phylum Thermodesulfobacteriota; class Desulfovibrionia; order Desulfovibrionales; family Desulfovibrionaceae; genus Pseudodesulfovibrio; species Pseudodesulfovibrio methanolicus. The sequence continues at coordinate 3,881,069 of NZ_CP146609.1, read as the reverse complement.
CGACGAGGCCGCCAGGCGGCTGGCGAAATACGGGCCAAACGCCCTGGAAGAGCACAAGGTCAGCCCCCTGATGAAGTTTCTCGGCTATTTCTGGGGGCCGATCCCCTGGATGATCGAGGTGGCCGCCATACTTTCCCTGGCCGTGCGCCACTGGGCCGATTTCTTCATCATCCTGGCCTTGCTCGTGTTCAACGCGGTGGTCGGGTTCTGGCAGGAGTACCAGGCCGGCAACGCCGTGGACGCGCTCAAGAGCAAACTGGCCCTCAAGGGCCGGGTGCTGCGCGACGGCAAGTGGCAGAGCGTCGAGGCCCGCGACCTCGTGCCCGGCGACGTCATTCGTCTGCGCATGGGCGACATCATTCCGGCCGACTGCCGGTTGATCGACGGCGACTTTCTCAGCGTGGACCAGTCTGCCCTGACCGGCGAGTCCCTGCCCGTGCAGAAGGGCCTCGGCAACCTCGCCTACTCCGGGTCCGTGGCCAAGCAGGGCGAGATGGAGGCCGTGGTCACGGCCACGGGCGGGGAGACCTTCTTCGGCAAGACCGCCCGCCTGGTGTCCGACGCCAAGGCCGTGTCCCACTTCCAGAAGGCGGTCATCAAGATCGGCGACTACCTGATCTTTCTCAGCCTGGCCCTGGTGGCCGTGCTTATCGTGGTCCAGCTTTTCCGGGGCACCCCGTTCCTGGAGCTGGTCCAGTTCGCCCTGATCCTGACCGTGGCCTCCATCCCGGTGGCCATGCCCGCCGTGCTCTCGGTGACCATGGCCGTGGGCGCGCTGGCCCTGTCCAAGCACAAGGCCATCGTCTCGCGCCTGGAGTCCATTGAGGAGATGGCCGGCATGGACATCCTCTGCTCGGACAAGACCGGCACCCTGACCCAGAACAAGCTCAAGCTCGGCGACCCCGTGGTCTTCGAGGCCAAGGACGCGGCCGAGCTCATCCTGGCCGGGAGCCTGGCGTCCAAGGCCGAGAACGAGGACGCTATCGACATCGCCGTCATGGACGGGCTCGCGGACAAGGGCGTCCTGGCAACCTACACCCAGGAAAAGTTCGTCCCCTTCGACCCGGTGGGCAAGCGCACCGAGGCCTCGGTCAAGGGGCCTGACGGCGCGGAGTTCAAGGTCAGCAAGGGCGCGCTCCAGGTCATCCTGGACCTGGCCGGGGTGGACGACGAGGTCCGCGCCAAGGCCGAGGAGGCCTCTCACGGCTTCGCGGTCAAGGGCTACCGGACCATCGGCGTTGCCCGCAGCGACGCGGGCGGGGACTGGCGTTTCCTGGGCATCCTGCCTTTGTTCGACCCGCCGCGCGAGGACTCGCGGGAGACCATCGAACAGGCCGGGAAGCACGGCATCGAGGTCAAGATGGTCACCGGCGACAACCTGGCCATCGCCAAGGAAATCTCCGGGCAGCTCAACCTGGGGCAGAACATCGCCGTGGCCGGGAAGTGGCTCAAGGCGGACGGCGAGGACGGAGCCAAGCCCCTGGAGGCCGCCGAGGAGGTGGAGCAGTCCGACGGCTTTGCCCAGGTCTTCCCGGAGCACAAGTTCAACATCGTCAAGCTGTTGCAGTCGCGTAACCATATCGTGGGCATGACCGGCGACGGCGTCAACGACGCGCCCGCCCTGAAGCAGGCCGACATGGGCATCGCGGTGAGCGGGGCCACGGACGCCGCGCGCATGGCCGCGGACCTGGTCCTGACCGCGCCGGGCATCTCGGTGATCATCAACGCGGTGGAGGAGGCTCGGCGGATCTTCGAGCGCATGGACAGCTACGCCATCTACCGCATAACCGAGACCATCCGGATCATGATCTTCGTGGTCGTGGCCATGATCGTCTTCAATTTCTACCCGATCACGGCCATCATGATCATCCTGCTGGCCTTCCTCAACGACGTGCCGATTATCACCATCGCCTACGACCGCACCTGGCTGGATCCCAATCCGGTCCGCTGGGACATGCACCGGGTCCTGTCGGTCTCGGTGGCCATGGGTGTGACCGGGATGTGCGGCAGCTTTCTGATGCTCTATCTGGGACTGAACTGGCTGCACCTGACCATCGCCGAGGTCCAGACCTACATCTTCTTGAAGATGGCCGTGTCCGGGCACCTGACCCTGTTCGTCTCACGCAGCCGGGGGTATTTCTGGAAGCGGCCGTATCCCGCGCCGGTGATGATCTGGTCCGCCGTGGGCACCAAGCTCCTGGGCACCTTCCTGGCCGCCTACGGATTCGGGCTCATCGCCCCCATCGACTGGGCGGCCATCGGGCTGGTCTGGGCCTATTCCCTGGTCTGGGCCTTCCTGACCGACTACGTCAAGATGGCCATCTACCACCATATGGGCGAGGGCTCGTCGCACAACCGGGCCTTCCTGTGCCGGGTGCGGGAATCCCTGCACGCCGGGGTCTGCCCGGACGGCCGCCGGGGCCGCTGACCGGGAACCGGCCGGGAGCGGGCCCATTGCGACCTGATCGAGGGGGGGGGGGAGAGCGGGGCGTCCCCTCCTCGGCCGGGTCGTGGAAAAGTTGTCCAAAATTTGGTGAATTCTTATTGACAATGATTATTATTATGGTATTAATGTCCCAAGTTGCTTGTATCTTTTAATGCCAACTACATACCTGAAGCCGAATGCACCGATCCACGGGCATCGGGCGGAATCCGCCTCAAGCAATGTAGTTTACCCGCCCCGGGCAGACCGCCCGGACAGCATCAGGGCACCGTGCCGACGACGGGATTTGAACAGGTGACGCGGGCCGGGCGGCCCGCCTCCCTCAACCACGCAAATCCGGGGCACGTTGCCGATACCGGGCGCCAAGCCCCCAAGGAGTCACACCATGAGTTACGCCACCATCAATCCGTATTCCGGAGAAACCGTTGCCACCTTCAACTTCGCCACCGACGACGAAGTCCGCCAGGCCCTGGACAATGCCCAGAACGCCTTCGAATCCTGGAGGGAAAGCTCGTTTGCCGAGCGCGCCGCCGTCATGCACAAGGCCGCCGAGATCCTGCGCAGGGACAAGGCCGAGTACGCTCGGCTGCTGACGCTGGAGATGGGCAAGGTCACGGCCGAGGCCGAGGCCGAGGTGGACCTGTCCGCCGACATCTTCGACTATTACGCCAAGCACGCCGAGACCCAGATGGCCCCGCGCAAGCTGGACGTGGACCCGACCACCGAAGGCGAGTACATGCTCCTGGCCGAGCCGCTCGGTGTGCTGCTGGCCATCGAGCCGTGGAACTTCCCGTACTACCAGGTGGCCCGCATCATCGCTCCCCAGCTATCCGCGGGCAACACCCTGCTGCTCAAGCACGCCTCCATCGTGCCCCAGTCCGCGGCGGCCACGGAGAAGCTGATGCGCGAGGCCGGACTGCCGGACGGTGCGTTCACCAACCTCTACGCCACCCGCGACCAGCTCGAACTGATCATCAACGACCCGCGCGTGCGCGGCGTGGCCCTGACCGGCTCCGAGCGGGCGGGCCAGGTGGTCGCCACCCAGGCGGCCAAGGCCCTGAAGAAGTCCACCCTGGAGCTGGGCGGCAACGACGCCTTCGTGGTCCTGGCCGACGCCGACCTGGACAAGACCGTGAAGTGGGGCGTGTTCGGCCGCCACTGGAACGGCGGGCAGGTCTGCTGCTCGTCCAAGCGCATGATCATCGTGGACGAGCTGTACGACCGTTACCGCGAGAAGTACATCAAGGGCGTTGAGGGCCTCAAGGCCGGCGACCCCTTCGATCCCGAGACCACTCTGGCTCCGCTGTCCTCCCAGGAAGCGGCCGACCAGCTCAAGGAAAAGATAGCCGAGGCCGTGAAGCACGGGGCCACGGCCACCGAAGTGGGCCCCAAGGTCCCGGAGACGGGCGCGTTCGTGCAGCCCACCATCCTGGAGAACGTGGCGCTGGACAACCCGGCCCGCTACTGGGAGTTCTTCGGCCCGGTGTCCATGCTCTTCCGCGCCAAGGACGAGGACGACGCCGTGGCCATCGCCAACGACACCCCGTTCGGCCTGGGCGGCTCGGTCTTCTCCTCGGACCTGAAGCACGGCGAGGAAGTGGCCCGCAGGGTCTCCACCGGCATGGTCTTCGTCAACCGTCCGACCATGGTCAAGGCCGACATCCCCTTCGGCGGCGTCCGCAATTCCGGCTACGGCCGCGAATTGCTCGACCTCGGCCTGAAGGAGTTCGTCAACCACAAGGTGGTCGGCGTGACCGGTATCGACGGCGCGTTCTAGCCGATTCCGATGTAACGACACAGGGCGGTCCCGTTCGCGGGGCCGCCCTTTTTTTGTCGGGATCGAAGCGGCCGGACCCCACGGCCGGCCGGGACGGTGCGCACGGCGGGAGGCTCCTCCCCCCGTACCCCCGCGAACGGGGCCGCTTGGGGCTGGCCCTCCGGATCAAAAAAGGTGTCGGCCCGGCAGGTGAGGCCGGGCCGACGGTACTGAGGGTCCACGCCCCTTGAGCGGGGCACGGGGGTTGTCTAGGAGTTCATGCTCCGGATCGGCTTGCCGAGCTTGGCCAGGAACTGCTTCCTGGTCAGCGAGTCCGGCATGACGTCGGAGGCGTCGGACGACAGGTATTCGTAGTAGCTCGCCGGGTCGACGGCGGCCAGGAAGATGACGCGGGTCTCGTCCGGGTCGACCAGCTCGGCCTTGGGGAACTTCTTCTTGGCCGCGGACAGCCGCTCCTGGGCCAGCTTGAGCATGTCCTCGCGGTCGCCGAAGTTCATGGTCCCGGTGGGACAGGCCTGGACGCAGGCCGGGAGCTTGCCCGCCCGGACGCGGTCGATGCACATGTCGCACTTGTTCACGACCTTGGTCTCGGGGTCGATCCTGGGGATGTCGTACGGGCAGGCCATGCGGATGGCCTCGCCGTCCTCCTTGGCCGTCAGTTCGGTGTAGACCACGGCTCCGGTCTCCGGGTCGTGGATGATGGCCTTGGGGTTGTCGGGCACGGTGGAGCAGGGGGCGTCCACGCAGTGGCGGCATTGTTCCGGGAAGAACAGCCAGCGCAGGGTGCCGTTGTCCATGATCTCGGAGAAGCGGACGAGCCGGATGGTCTTGGAGGACAGGTCCTTGGGGTTCTGGTACGAGCCCCAGTTGGTGGTCTTCTCGGCGGGGAGCTTTTTCCATTGCTTGCAGGCGACCTGACAGCCCCGGCATGCGGTGCAGCGGGTCAGGTCGACCAGGAATGATTTACCGTTCATTGCGTTCTCCTTACATCTTGTGGACGTTGGCCACGAAGACCTTGGTTTCGGGGATGCCGGTGTTGGGGTCGCCGACCGACGGGGTCAGCAGGTTGGACGAGTCGCCCCCGCTGCCGTCGTGGGGCATCTGCCAACCGAAGCACCACGGCATGCCGATCTGGTACACGGTCTTGCCCATGATCGTGAGCGGGTGCATCCGCTTGGTCACGATGGCGATGGCCCAGACCGAGCCCCGGATGGATTCGACCGTGACCTTTTCGCCGTTCTTGATGTCCTTCTCCTTGGCCAGTTCCTCGCTCATCTCGACGAACATCTGCGGCTGGGTCTCAAGCAGCCACGGGACGTGGCGCGTCATCAGGCCGGTCTGCCAGTGGTCGGTCACGCGGTAGGTCGTGGCCACGTACGGGTACTTCGGGTCGGCCACGGCCATGGCCTCGTGCGTGAAGCGCAGGGCCGTCGGGTTGTTCAACTGGCTCGAAAACCCGTGCGACGTGAACAGGGTCTCCATGGGCTCGTAGTGCTCGGGGAAGGGGCCGTCCGCCCGGCCCGGTCCGAAGACGTGGCCGTGGCCGTGCGGCTCCATGATGAAGGCGTACTTGGTGCCGGGCGCCCAGCCGCCGTCGGGCACGTCGCCGATCCACTTCTTGCCGTTCCAGGCGATGACCGGCCGCTGCGGGGCATAGGGCTTGCCCGTGTTGTCGCAGGAGGCCCGGTTGTAGATGATCCGCCGGTTGACCGGCCAGCACCACGACCAGTTGGGGAACAGCCCGATCTTGGCCTGCTCCGGGGTCTGCTCCGTGCTCCGGCGCGCGGCCATGTTGCCGTTCTCGGTGTACGAGTTGCAGTACAGCCAGTTGCCCGAGGAGGTGGAGCCGTCGTCCTGGAGGAACGCGAAACTCGGCACCAGGGTCCCCTTTTTGTAGGTCTTGCCCTTGATGGTCACATCCTTGAGGAAGTAGCCGTTGATGAGCTTGGCCACGTTGTTGGAGTCGTACTGCCCGTCCTTCTTCCACTGCTCAATGCCCAACCCCTTGATCGGCTCGGGGTAGGCCCCGCCTTCCGCCGCGTACAGCTTCCGGATGGCCTCGAAGAGCTCGGTCATGATGTGGCCGTCGGACTTGGACTCGCCCCTGGGGGTCGGCCCCTGGTAGCGCCACTGCATCCACCGGCCGGAGTTGGTCACCGACCCTTCCTTCTCGATGGATACGCAGCACGGCAGGAAGAAGACCTCGGTCTTGACCTTCTTGGGGTCCATGCCCGGGCCGCGCCAGAAGGAGCCGGTCTCGTTGTCGAAGATGTTGACGTTGACCATCCAGTCCAGGTTGGCCATGGCCCTGCGGTTCTTGCTCGCGTTGGCGCCGCCGCAGGCCGGGTTCATGCCCCAGGCGAAGAAGCCGGTGAAGGCCTTCTTGTCCATGTGCTCGAAGAGCTGGAGCCAGGTGTAGGTGGTCCCGTCCTCGGCCTTGGGCAGCCAGGTGTAGGCGTCGTCGAGGGAGGCCTCGGGGTACATGGCCTTGAGGAAGCTGGCCATGTACTTGGGATAGTACTGCCACCAGGCCGCGCTCTTGGGGTCCTTGGCCCCCTCCAGATACGGCTTGGCCTTGGTGGTGACGTACTGCTCGTAGGTGTTCAGGGACGCGTTGGGGGTGGCCAGGTAGCCGGGCAGGATGTGCCACAGCAGGCAGTGGTCCGTGGAGCCCTGGACGTTGGACTCGCCGCGCAGGGCGTTGACCCCGCCGCCGGCCACGCCGATGTTGCCGAGCAACAGTTGGACCATGGCCATGGTCCGGATGTACTGCGTGCCCACGGTGTGCTGGGTCCAGCCCATGGCGTACATGATCGTCCCGGCCTTTTCCGGTTTGCCCGTGGCCGCGAAGAGTTTGTAGAATTCGAGCAGGCCCGCCTTGTCGATGCCCGAGGTGGCGACCACCTTGTCCACGTCGTACCGCGCGTAGTGGTTCTTGAGCAGGTTGTAGACGCAGCGGGGGTGCTTGAGGGTCGGGTCCTTCTTGGGCAGCCCCTTGTCGTCCTTTTCAAAGGCCCACTGGGACTTGTCGTACGAACCGGCATAGTCCGCGTCGTCGCCGTTCTTGGTGTAGCCGCTGAACAGGCCGTCGTTGAAGGTGAAGTCGTTGCCCACGACGAAGGTCGCGTTGGTGTGGCTGACCACGTAGTCGCGCTGGATCAGGTCGTTGTCCAGGATGTACTTGATCAGCCCGCCGAGCACGGCGATGTCGGTTCCGGCGCGCAACTGGCAGTAGAGGTCGGCCTTGGCCGAGGTGCGGGTGAAGCGCGGGTCCACGTGGATGAGCTTGGCCCCTCTGGTCATGGCCTTGGTCACCCACTTGAAGGAGATGGGATGGTTCTCGGCGGCGTTGCTGCCCATGACCAGGATGACGTCGCTGTTGGCGATGTCGTTCCAGTGGTTGGTCATGGCCCCGCGGCCGAAGCTCTCGGCCAGGGCCGCCACGGTGGAGCTGTGGCATATGCGCGCCTGATGTTCGATCCAGACCAGGCCCAACGCGCGGAGCATGGCCTGGAAGGTCCAGCACTCCTCGTTGTCGATGGCCGCCGAACCGACCGAGGCCAGCCCGTTGCAGCGGTTGACCACCTGCCCCTTGGCGTTCTTTTCGGTGAAGCTTTCGTCGCGCGTCTTCTTGACCCTTTTCGCGATCTCGCCCAGCGCCCAGTCCCAGGAGACCTCCTTCCATTCGGAGGAGTAGGGGGCGCGGTACATGGGCCGCGGCGGACGTTCCTTGTTTTCGGCCAACTGCCAGATGGCCGCGCCCTTGGCGCAGTTCGCGCCTTCGTTGATAGGATGGTCCGGGTCACCCTCGACGTTGACGGCCCGCTTGGTCTTGAGGTCGGTGTTGACGATCAGGCCGCAACCCACGGCGCAGTAACAGCATACCGAGGTGGTCTGCTTGCTCCATTTGGGCTGCAGCATGGCAATCCGGTCCACGGCCTTTGCTTCGGCCACGGTTTCGAACCCCAGCCCGCCGAACGCCGACGACACGGCGGTCACTGCGGCCAGTTTGAGAAAGCTTCTTCTGTTGACGCTCATATCCACTCCTTTGGTTTGGTGGTCATCCGGCCCTTGTTTCCCGGCACAGGCGGCATTGCAGGGCGTAGCCGTACTCCCCGGCGTATAGGGACCGCAGCCGCATGGCGGCGGGGGCACCTTCCCAGCGCGGGACGTAGAACAGGGCTACGGCCTCGACCGCCCGCATGGCCTGCCCGAGCCCCGAGAACGGGACACAGGCGGCCACAGGGCCGGATGGCGGCGTGTTACGGGTTGACTCGGACATCGATTCCTCCATCGTCGGTATGGCGAATCCCGCAAATGCGGGTTGCTCTCGAAGCATGTGAAGGGCGCAGGGCTGGGAGGCGGGCGGGGAGAAGGGAGACGGGGCGGCACAGGGTGCCGTTCGTGAGAGCCGATGGCGTACGGCGGCTAGAGAATGCCCCCGCAGGCATCGGCCAAGGGGAACCGGACCCGGTGTCCAAGCCGCTTCCCTCAGCCTCGCCGGGCCGACAGCCCCGGCCCGGCGGGATATATGGTTCCGATTTCGTGCATGCCTTCCCCCGGCTTGCGTCCGTTCCGGGAGGCCTTCCCGGTCCCGGTGGAAACCCGGCCTGCAAGGGACCGCACCCCCGCAACGGGTGCTGCCGATTCTCCGCAAGCGTCCGGTCGGGCTTCCGCGCCATTATGAACCTAAGCGGAGGGGGCGGCGGACGCAAAGGAACAAAACAGTACAATGATTTCGCACAATTATGCCTGTACGGGCATAATGACGGGTCGTGCGGCGAACATGCGGGAAGGCGGTGTGGGGGAGCAGGGGCCGGGAGGCCCGCATACGTGAAAAGAAAAAGGCCTTACGCTTGCGGCGTAAGGCCTTTGGTTTCCTTGGCGTCCCCAAGGGGATTTGAACCCCTGTTAACGGCGTGAAAGGCCGTAAACAATCAACCGGAAGGTCGCTTACTTCCGTTATTTCAATGGGTTGAAAACGCCATATTTACCACAAAAACCATAGTTGCCGCTGAAAATGACACTTGGGTGACACGCAAAATTTGCCGGAAGGAGAAGCGGGAGGAATTGGTGCTCGCCCAATCGTTCGGTGTTCGACTCAGAAATAGTACACGCACCGGAGTTCGCCCCTGGCTGCGTTGAGCTTGTTGCCGAACTCGGTGTCGGAGGAACCGAGCGGCAGGATGAGCCGGGGCCTCAATTCGAAGTTGGACGTGAGCATGTAGGACGCTTCGGGGTTGAGGGAGAGGCTTCGGTCCCCGAGGTTCATGATGACGGTCGCCGTTGTCGTCAGATAGAGGATGTTGAAAGGCTCCTTTTGGGAGACTCGGAAATACAGGTAGTCCTGCCCGACGCTGCTCCGGTTGTAATCGGACGATACCTTTTTGCTTTTGTTCAGGTCGGCGGCGTTCCCCGTGGCCTGATAGGTGTCGTAGGCCGTGTGCACGTAATCGTAGTAGGTTTTCAGTTGCGAGGCGGTATACCCCTCTCCGTTGTGATAGTATTCAAGGAGATAGGTCGTCTCGTCCTCGGTCAGGTAGCGTGCGCCCAGGAGGAAGCTCCAGGCGTCGTGTTCGTGGATGCTGCTGGTCCCGTCACTATTGAAAACAGTCTGCTCATGGCCCAACCGGACCGCCGTTTCGCCGTGGATGGCGAAATTGTCGGTGATATTCGTGGCGAAGTCGATGCCGAGGGACGTATCGTAATGGTCGCCGCCCATGGCCATGACGTCTAGGTCCACATCGGCCAGCAGGAAGTAGAGTTTGCTCCCGTAGAGAACGCTTTCGTCCGTTGCCAGCCCCGTGTTCACCCGCTCCCATACGGGGACGACCACCGGGGTGAACGCCAATGTCTGCAACGGGCCGTCGAAGCTGAAGATCGCATCGGCGACGCCCATGACGTAGCCCTCGCGGCTCTGGTCCGGGTCGTCCACATCCTTCGGACGGCTGGCGAAGCTCACGGGGTTCCAAGCATATCCCTTGCCCCATTTGAGGACCTTTTTCCCGGCCTCCAGCGTGAACCGGGGGTCCGGCCTCCAGGAGGCCACGCCTTCCTCGAGCATGACTTGACCGGCCCAATGCTTGTCTTCCTTGAAAAAGCGTTCCGACGGCTCGTCAGGCTCGCTGGCCGCCGACAGGGGCAACTGGCTCCACCCGACGTCGGCACGTGGACGGGCATAGAATCCGAACGTCTCGTATTTCAGGGACATTTCGGGCTTGATCTGGAACAGCATGTCCGCCTGGAGTTCGTCCTTCGGGGAATCGAAGAAGCGTTGCTCGTACACCGCAGAATTCCTATTCATAAGACGTTCGTACATCCGAAGCTCGGCCTGCCCCCAGAACTCGAAGAGCTTTTCTTCCATCGCGGGAATATCAAAATCCGCATCGTACAGGGGCTCATCCTGGGCAAGGGCCGAAGCCGAGGCAGCCAGGATGAGCGCCAAGCAGAAGAACGGCCCGAGCCATGTACCGGCTTTCATCATTCTGCTTCCCGCCATCACTGACGAAGGGTTTCTATCCGCGGCAGGTAGTTGAGGGTGAAGACTTCATCCGAGAAGTCCCTGGCCTTCATCCGGGCGAAGATCATCACCGAGAGGTACCCCTTGTGGAGCGGGCTGTCCGTCTCGACAATGGCCGGGCGGACGAATCCGTCGCCGAAGTCGGTCATCTTCTTGAAATGCAGGGTTTTGATCAGCATCCCGGACGCCGCGAGACACTTGATCTCCGTCGGAACCAACCGGTCCTTGGCCACCAGCATCTCCAGCCTGTCATAGGCAACCTCGTTGGTCTTCGCCTTCAGGCGAAGCAAATAGGCGTCACCGCTTTCCTCCAAGGATTCGGGCGTATATTCGGCACTATAGTCTAGGCGCATGATATCGGCATTGTTGAAGATGCCACCCGTCACCGATTGGAGGCTGGTTATCCTGACCGGTTTGGCCACGCTCGGAATGTGGAGCCACATGTTGTCGCCTAGGCGCAAGGTCCCGCGCCCCTTGTCGCTGGAAGGCTCCAGGAAGACGGAGGCCACCATGTCCTGGCCTTTCTTGATGGTGTAGAGGACATATTCCCTTTTGCTCCCGTCCGGCTCGATGTTGATGAGCTTGCGGTAGGATTCGTAGCTGACCGGGGCCAGGTTGCGGTCCACGGCCAGGAGCACTTCCCCTGCATCCATGGCGGAAGCCTGATTGCCGCCGCCAAAAAACAAGGCAGACGGCAGCAACGAACAGGACATATTTCAAAGAGTACATGTGCGGTATCCTCATGCGGTTATACGTGGCCGAGCGCATCGACGGGTTCCATCCGGCTTGCCTTCCACGCGGGTTGCAGCGCCGCCAGGGCGGAGGCCACCAGGACGATGGCCGACAGGAAGAGCATTTCGCCGGGGTTGATGTCCGGACGCACGATTAGGTTATCCATCCGCCCGAAGGAGAAGGCCACTCCAGCCGCCTTGAAGGCCAGCAGACCGCCCACGCCCAGGATCAGGCCGAGCGCCGTCCCCAGCACGCCCAGGAGCACGCCCTCGGCCACGAAAAGCGACATGATCGTTCCGGGGGAGGTTCCCATGGCGGCGATGGTCCCGATTTCCCGCACACGCTCGAAGACCGACATCAGCATCACGTTGAGCACGCTGATGAGGACGATGGCGACCATGACGATCTTCACCGTGACCAGCATCAGGTCGATCATGTTCGCGATATTGGAGAACGGCGACAGCTTGTCCCAGGTGTGCAGCTCGAAGGCGGGCTGCCCCTTCTTGTTCGTGAATCCGCCAAGCGTTGCCGTGAGCGACCCGGCGATGGACTTCAGCTTGTTGAAGCTGGAAACCCTGACCACGATCTCGGTGACCTCGCCCGGTTCGGTGCGCAGGAGGCTGCGGGCGTCCTCGATGTGCATGTAGGCGTCTTTTCCGCCCGGTCCCATGAGGTCTTCGATGATTCCGGCAAGCTGAAATTCCATGCCGTTTACCGAGCCGTCCTTGTTGGTGGCGACCAGCACCACGGAGTCGCCGGGCTTCATCCCCAGGCTCTTGGCCACCTTTTCGGGAATGACGACCTGACCCTTTTCGAGCAGGTCTTCGCCGGAGCCGGGGGCTCCCTGCTTCATCCTGCCGGCCAATGCCGTGCAGACGGCCATTTCCCGTTTCGGGTCGATGGCCGAAAGCCTGACGTTGGTGCTTTCCATATAGTTGCTGAGGACCGCGCCGAGCTTCAGCCTGGGCGCATACGCCTCCACGCCGGGGGTGGCGTCGAGGGTTTCCGCGATTTTCTTGTACGCCTGCCCCTTCATGTTCAGGTTGAGGGGCATGGTGTCGATGGATGAAAAATAGCCTTTGCGATGGATTTGCATGTGCCCGATAACCGAATCCGTGATGATGCCGATCATCATGGACTTGAACGATCCGGCGAGGCCCGAGAACATGACCACCATGCACACGCCGATGACGATGAGCAGGGAAGTGAGGGCGGTACGCCGTTTGTAGCGCGCCAGATTGCGCAGGGCGATCTTGAATATGTTAAGCATGGTCGTTGCCTCCCTGGATAAGCGGATTTCCGGCAAGCAGCCTGCCGTCCTCAATGCCGTGCACCACATCGGCGTGTTCGACGATGCGCGGGTCGTGGTGGAGAAGACGAAGGTGGTCCCGTAGGTGTCCCGCATCTTTTTCATCAGATCGATGATCTTGTGGGCCGTATCATGGTCGAGGTTGGCGGTGGGCTCATCCGCCAGCACCACCTCCGGGTTGGTCACCAGCGCCCGGGCCACGGCCACGCGCTGTTTCTGTCCGCCCGAAATCTGGTCCGGCCGCTTGTCCTTCTGGTCCGTCATGCCGACGGCCTCCAGAACGGCCATCACGCGTTCCCGCCGTTCGCTCGCCGAAGTCCTGGTGATCATGAGCAGAGGGTACTCTATGTTCTCATACACGCTCAGGACCGGGATGAGATTGAACGACTGGAAGATGAAGCCGAGATGCTTGCCGCGAAAATTCGCCGCCTCCTTCTTGCCCAGTGTGTCCACCCTGGCGCCGGTCACCCGGACCTCCCCGGACGACGGCTTGTCCATGCAGCCGATGATGTTCAGCAGCGTGGTCTTGCCGCTGCCCGAAGGCCCGACGAACGTGACGAGTTTCCCTTTCTCGATAGAGACGGTGACCTGTTTCAGGGCTTCGGTTTCGACCTCCCCCGTCAGGTATTTTTTCGAAATGCCGTTCAGTTCGATCAGCGACATGGTTTTCTCCTGTATGCATGGCCCAAGGGCATTCCCCGGCCATGCCGTTAATCCCGTTCCGGTTTTCCTCCGGTCATTATCCCAAATCCGGGCCTGCGGCCTCCGTAATCCCGAATCGCCTGGATCAACCCGGAAAACTGATCCGGCCGCAACACGCTTTTCTCATGGAGCAGGAGACGAAGAACCTCGTCTTTCATGTCGCCCTGGTTCGCAAGAATCTTTTGCTGAATGACTCGGATCACCTCTTCATCGGCAACGGGTTTGTCCAGCAACTCAAGCAACTGCTTTCGCAACTGCATCGTTTCCCGGCGGATGCGGTCGGTGTTGGTCTTGAAGGCCAAGGCATAGGGCTCCAGTGCCTTCCATTGTTCGGGAGTCACCTGCACGCCTTCATACCTCGCTGCAAAAAACTGGTCACCAGAAGGGCGGGACTTTTCCAGCGGTGTCTGATTCTGCCCGGAAAAATGCTGCATCCCCCAGAACAGGATGAAAGCGACGTTCAATCCTACCGACAGGGCCAGCAAAGACCGCTTCAAATAATGCATGGTTTACAACCTCCCCCCGTCGCTGAATCCGGCCAGCACTGCGGCTTCGATCGACCCGCCGGGAGCGGCGCTCAGGGACGCGAAGACCGTTTTCTCCGTCTGCATCATAGTCCGTTCCGAAACCGGATTGCCGTGGCTGTTCCACCCGAGCAGGCCGCCCAGAAGCAGGCCTGCCGCCAAGGCTGACGCCGTGGCCGTCGACCCCAGCCACCTGCGGGCGATCACCCGGAAGCCTCCCTTTTTCGGGGTGTCGAAATACTCCCGCGAAGCCCGGGCCATGATCCGGTATCCCAGATCGCCCGGCATCTCCGGAATGCTCAGGGAAGCAAGAGGCGCATCCAATGCCTCCAACCCGGCAAGACGCTCCCGGCATGACGCACACCCGTCCAGATGACGTTCCATATCCCGCATCTCCCGTTCGGGCAGTTCCCCGTCCAGGTAGGCGGAAAGACGTGTATGGCAATTTCGGCAATGCATGTGTGTCGACCTCATTTCCATTAAACGATCCAAGTCCGGAAAACCCCCGGCTTAGACCGAAAAAAGTTCATCGTGATCCCAGTTTATCCCGCAAGGCCTCGCGTCCCCTGGACAGCAGCCGCTCGACGCCCTTCCGTGACGTTTCAAGAACAACGGCCATTTCATCATAACCGAGCCCTTCATAGTACCGAAGCACGACGGCCATGCGAGGCCTGGGAGGGAGAGCGTCCAATGCCCGGCGCACGCGGGCCGCGTTCTGGTTCATTATCAACGCCTCCTCCTGCCCGGGAGACGAATCGGCCAATTCCGGATAGTCGTCCGCCTGTTCCGTTTTTTTTCTTTTGGCATGATCCAGGCAGAGCCGGGAGATGATGACGTGGAAGAAGGTCTTGAAACGCGCGGTACGGCGATAGCGGCCAGACGCGCCGAGCAGCCTGATGAAGGCGGCCTGGACGATGTCTTCGGCATCGTTCCCGGAGCCGAGAAAACGGCAGGCAACGCCCCAGGCCCAGGACTGGTGGCGTCGGACGAGTTCCCCGAAGGCCTGCCGGTCCCCGTTGCCCGAGGCCTCCAACAGGACTTCGTCCGGGAGTTGCGATCGGGACCTATCAGGCAATCCACCGCCTCCGGATGTTTCGAAGGCTCGCCCAGAACAGCGCCGCACAGAACAGGCCGAGTACAGGCAAGTCCAGATACCATGGCAGAATGTGGCCGCCATGGACAGCACCATGCAGGACGTCGGCCCCGTAAGTCAGGGGCAGTACGTAGGACACGGGCTGGAGCAGGGCGGGCAGCCTCTCGATGGGGAAGAAGAGCCCGCACAGGAAGATCATGGGAAAACGGAAGAAGTTGGAAAAGGTCTGCGCCTCGAACACCTCGCTGACGGCCACCGCGATGAACAGTCCCTGGAACGTGGAGGCCACCGCGATGAGGATCACTGCGGGGATGAACTGCGCCCAGGCGATCTGGGCGAGGTCGGTCAGGAACAGGGCCATGATCACGGGTACAAAGGCGTTGCACACGCCGAAAAAGATCGCCCCGCTCGTCTTGGCAAGCATCAGGAGCTCAAATGACATGGGTGCCAGCAACAGCCGTTCGAAGGAGCGGTTTTTCTTCTCGAAGGTCACCGTGACCGCGAGCATGGAGGTGGTGCCGAACAGGATGGAGATGGCCACCACGCCGGGGAGTAGCTGCGGAATGCTTTCCAGCCCGCTCCCGGAGCGGATGAAGAACATGGCTGTCCACGCCAGGGGGAAGATGATGCCCCAGCTCACGTTCGGCGGTTTCAGATAGTAGGTGCGCATGTCTTTTGCCAAGATATTCCAGAAGGCGATCAGCTTGTTCATTTCTTTCCCCCCTTCATCTCCTTCTCGTGATGCATGGCACCGGATTCTATGCCCGTTATCTGCACGAAAACATCCTCAAGCGAGAGGCGTATCCGACGCGCTTCCGTGACCGTGAATCCCTGTTCCTCGATTCGGCGCACCAACGGCCCCACATGCACGGGGGAGTCCGATTCCACACGGATCGACTGTTGCTCGGGGGGCGAGATAACCAGCGAGGGGAAGGCCTGGCTCAACCCTTCACGAACCTTTTCCGTCAAGGCCTCCTGGCAGGTGATTTCGAGGACATGCCGTCCTTGCAGGGGCTGGATCAGGTGTTCCACCGAGTCAACGCCGACGATGCGCCCGGCAACGATGAAGGCGATGCGGTCGCAGAGCCGTTCGGCCTCCTCGATGTAGTGGGTGGTCAGGAAGATGGTCGTCCCGGCCTGATGCAGGTCGGCCACGAGCTGGCGTATCTGGCGTCCGCTGGCCACGTCGATGCCCGTGGTGGGTTCGTCGAGAAACAGGATGTCCGGCCGGTGGATGATGCCCGCCGCGATGGTGAGCTTCCGCTTCATCCCCTTGGAGTACCCGCCGAACTTTCGGTCGGCAGCCTTGACGAGATCGAAATCGCGCAACAGCGCCTTTGCCTGCTCCCGGCGCTCGTCCTTCCGGATGCCATACAGCGATGCGCAGAAACACAGGTTCTCGAACCCGGTCAGCTCGGGGTAGAGGTTGCTCTCGTCGGGGACAACGCCGATCAGGTGCTGGGCGACCCTCGGGTTTTGGGTGCAATCGACGCCGCAGAGTCGAATGTTCCCGGAATCCGGGCGGGCCAACCCGGTGAGCATGTTGATGGTCGTGGTCTTTCCAGCCCCGTTCGGCCCGAGAAATCCGAACAGCTCTCCCCGCTCCACGGCGAATGACACGCCGTCCACGGCCTGCACTCCTTCAAACCGCTTGCTCAGGCCTTCGACCGCTATTGCTTCGTTCATCATCAGGATGGACCTCCCGAACCGATTCTTGTTTTGATCTGTTTCGGCGTATTCATCAAACCCCATAAAAACCCTGATGTAACAGCTTGGCGCACAATCCGAACAGGAGCAGGCTGAACAGGAGCCTGACCGTCCGGCCCGTCAGCCTGGTACTCATCAGCCTCGCTCCGGCCTGACCGCCGAGAAAGGCGACCACCGCCGCAGGTAACAGGAAATACCAATCGACCTCCCCCATGGATGCGTATCCCAGGAAGCCGGTGAGTGAGGAAAAGCAGACGATGAAGGTGGATGAAGCGGCAGCCGTCTTGGTCGGAATTTTCAAGAAGAAGATAAGCAAGGGGACGATGAAGACCCCGCCTCCGATTCCCAGCAACCCGGCCATCAGGCCGATGACCGCGCCGATAATCGCCCCGCCGATAATTTTGGTTGTTCTTGCCCGCTCCACCGTCCGGTCGTCGCCCTTGGGCGAAAACAGCATGCGCACCGCCGCCAGAAAGAGAATGACGGCCATGATCATCAGGAACGGTTTCGTTTCGATCCGGGTGTTCAGGTAAGCGCCGATCGGCGCGGCCGCTGCGGAAAACAGGATCAGCGGGATCGAAAGGGAGAAATCGACCATCCCCTTTCGCGAATAGGCGTACGCCGCCGATCCCGCAGCCGTGAGGTTCAGGAACAGGGATGCGGCGGCCGCCTCGCCCTTCGCCATGCCCAGAAGCACGAACAGCGGCGAGAAGACAAGCCCGCCGCCGAGACCGACCATGGTCAGCAGGAGTGAGATGAAAAATACGCCTGCAAGCAAGACAACGGGTAGGCTCATATGCGGTCCTTGACGATGTGTTCAGGCGATTGTTCGCAGCTGGCCGGGGACTCCGAGCGCCCACCCTGGCTGGTGTATCGCTTCAATCTGTTGATCGGGAAAAGTCGAGTCGCGCCGGCTTCGGAATATCTGCGGGTCCCGAACGAATTGCTTCCCAGGCAATCTTTCGGCACGAGTTGCGGGTTTCTCCACAGGCTGTCTATTCATACCATTTCACAACAAATTTGGCATGCTGAACACCCCGTTCGCGAGGGACCGCAATTCCGTCATGGTCTGCCGGTTAATCCCGTAATGCACGAAATAGCCCTGCTTGTCCGCAACAACGAGGTCCGCATCCCTCAGGATGCGCAGGTTCTGGGATACGGCTGAAGGAGTGACGCCCAGCCTCTTCGCCAAGGCGTTTACGCACAAAGGGCCGCCTTTCAGCAGCTCCAGTATCCGTATGCGAGTGCCGACCGAGAGGACTTTGAACATACTGGCTTGTTTTTCAAAATTGACCATTGGTTCCTCGATGTGATAAAGAATCTATGCATATACTTATTTAAAAATGGTGTAAAGTCCACCATTCCCAACAATGGTCTCGCCGAGGTTTTTGTTCAACTTGGAATGGAAATAATCTATACTTAGGCAATGTCAAATAGAAGGAGTCTCTATACAAGTCTTGATCATTCTTTCCAGCAACGACCCGGAAGTGAAATGGAACACTGTCCGTTTCGGCAACTTCCTGTTGAATGAGGGCGAGGACGTCACGTTGTTCCTGAACGCCAGCGCCGTTGATTTGTATGCGGGCGATTCGGATACATTCCCGATCGCCGAACAGGCGAAGATGTTCGCCCTGAGTGAGGGCGTGCTGGTAGCCTGAGGGAAGTGCCTGAGCATCCACGGTGTGGATGAAAGCGAATACGTCAAGTTGTCCAGCCTGAAATTCCTGTATGCGGAAATGATAAAGGCAGACAGGATTCTCAACTACTAGATGAAATATAGAAGGAGCCTTGAAAAAGGCGTCGCCATGTTTCAGAAAATTCAGTTCCCTCACATTTTAAATGTGGTGGGCACTTAATTGCATCGTGTTCTACCGCAACAGGTTATACTACTTTTTGTTTGTCATCGCATAGATGTAATTCTTAAGCTCAATCTGAAAACTTAGATGACAACGGCAATCCGACTTTTGACCATCCTGGCACAGATGGTTCTCCGGGCATTTGTTGCATGCATTAATTTCTTCAAGAAGCCGCCGAATGTGATCGGGATCGTGGCTTTCGCCAATTTGCTTGAGAATGTCGTCAGCGTTTCTCTTTGTACACATAGCATCGCCTCCCGGGGAGAAACGGATTGCCGGTTTATATTGGTCAATATCCAAAAAAGTTTAGAATGTATTTGATCGCAGTAAACACCATGACGCCAGACAGCATCCACTTGATGGCCTTGGCTGGCACAAACTTTTGGCATCGAGCCCCAAGATACATCCCCGCCATTCCTCCCGCTCCGAACAGTATTCCCAACAGCCAGTCGGGAGCCACGGAAAGGTTTGGGTAGAAAGGTGCGATGGCTTGGTAAAAAGCGACGCCTGCAACCGATGTGACAAAGGTTCCCATCAGTGCGGCACCTGCGACGATATAGACTGGAAGCTCGAAAAAAGTAATAAAGAACGGGGCGATTATTGATCCCCCTCCTATCCCGTAAATCCCCCCCACTATGCCGACAATGAAACTGAGAAGAAAAATTCCCCAGAATGAAACGTCATAGGCTTCCCCGTAGAACGTGAACCCGAGTCGCTTTAGATTGAAACAAGTGACTGTCGTGGCGGGCGCGGGCGCCGCCCCCTTCGGACTAGTGTTTCGTTTGACCATTTCCCGAAAGCGTGCTTCGCTTTCCCTCTTGGCCCCGCCATTTGAGTTCCCCAGCACGTCCCTCACCATTTTAAACCCGATATATAGGAGCACACAGGCGGTAAACAGCTTGAAATGCTTCGGGTCCGGCAAATAATGCACCCTGACCATGGCGCCGATAAAGACACCTGGCAGCGTGCCGAGGACGACGATCCATGTCAGCGGCCACACCATTCGCCCCTCGCGCCAGTAACGATATACTCCGCTTGGGATGGCAACGACATTGAACACCTGGTTGGTGGCGCTGACGGATGGATTCGTATACCCGATGAAGGACATCTGAAACGGCAAGAGCAGAAAGGCACCGGAAACGCCGCCCATTGAGGTGAAAAAAGAAATGACGAACGCCACAAAAGGTGGAATCCAGAGCGCGACTTCGATATCAGCAGTTTGGAAGTACATGGAATCGACCGCCTTTTTGTGATAACATTTGTCAACAGTCACGGAAGTGTCTATATTCGTGACAGTAAAGTTTCGGCAAGTCAATACCAATGTGAGCGAGGTCGAATGATTATCGTCGGGCTTTCTTCAAGCTGCCATGGTATTTTCAGGGGCAAGCAGCAACTCTCAGCAATCAAAGGCTCTTAGTAATGACAGGTTTCAACCGAAGTGATGATGGACGGATTCTTTCCATTGCGGAAGGAGAGGAGTGCCTGAGCCACTCCCAACTGAATCGATTGGAGGATTCTTTCCGGGAGTGGGCTGGAAAATCAAAACGCGACGATGTTCGTTTGTCCAGACTAAGCGTTTTGCTCATTTTCCTTCTGGTCAGGTATACGGGCGCAAAGTTGAGCGAAGTATTATCGATCAACATACATACCGATCTCGATTGGGCTCGCCATCTGGTGATTTTTCGTTCGAATGGGAATGAGAGAGCGGAACCGAGGGAAGTTCATATTTCACGATCTCTTGCCGACGAGATCAGGGGGAAGATCGAAACCTTGAAATCTCACAAGGAGTCAGAAAGACTGCTTGATTTGGACCCTGGTTTTGTTCGGCGCAAATTTTATGAACGGGCTTTGGAATGTGGGTTTCCAAAGCGGCTGGGCGGTCCGGAAGCCATCCGCAAGGCGAGAGGCGTGGAGTTGATGCAAAGCAACATCCCCTTGCCCGCTGTGCAGATGATGCTGGGGCACTCCACCCCCAATCTCACCTCGTCCTATGTCGCGTTCTCCAAGGATGAAATTCAAGCTGTTGCTCAGCGTTTTCTGGAAAAGGAATCCGGCCGCAAAACAAGCGCACGAAATAGTTTTTTTGGAAAAGTGTCAGAAATCTTGAGGGGCGACATACAAACACGCGTCGTTATGGAAACCCTAGAAGGGAACTCCATCATCACCGTAATCACGAATGACAGTTTGGAGCGGCTTGGCTTGAGCTTAGGCAGATTGATCACAGCCGAGGTAAAGGCTCCGCTGGTAATCTTGCATGGCGGTGAAGCATCTCCGAAATGCAGCACGGAAAACAGACTCAGGGGAGTGGTGACCAGAATAACCAATGGAGAGGTCAACACGGAATATATCGTCAAGATTTCTGAAACAACTGAAATATGCGCCCTTGTCACTTCCTCCCCAAGCTCACCCTTTGAATTAAATGTTGGAGACTGTGCATGGGCATTGTTTAATTGTTCCGCCGTGGTGCTTCACGTTGACTGATGACCTCCTGCCGATGGTTTCCTCGATTTGTATTATACAAGACTACAAGGGCTTTTCTGGGAGCCACCCCTTGAAGTCTGCTTAAAATAAACTGGACTCTTAAGAGACGTTGCGCCGCACGTTGAATTGGCATTTGCGGGTAAAGACAAAAGGGACTCACTCTTCCCCTAGAATCCTGTCCCATGCCGCAATGTGGTTTCGGAAGCCGTACTCGACCATCTCGAATTTTCTGCCCAAATTTTTGGCTGCGACCCCAAGCGTCCCGGTGCCGGCAAAGGGATCAAGAATGGTGTCGTCTTCTTTGCTCAATGCGGTAACCAGAGTCTCAATTACCGACAATTTTTTTTGCGTTGGGTGAAGGGTCTTTTCGCCCTTCTTGGTTGACCATTCCTCATCGGGGTCAGGCATCATCCGTTCATTCCCTGATGTTTTTCCAGCGACCACATAATTTTTATAGCGGCCTTCCTTGTCGAAATATGAATTTTCTGAGCACACATGCAGCCCGAGTTCGAAGCTCTCCTGAAACATCCCCTTGTTGGTGCCTCGTGAATCCGGTTTGCACCAGGCATATTTGCGCAACTTGGTAAAATAGCGGGAAAGCTCTCGATACCAATCGCCGAATTGGAAATCCGAGCAGAACACAAAGACATTGCCGCCAGGTTTCAGAACGCGATGGAATTGGTAGGCTAGAACGTCGATCCGAAGCTTTTTGCAATCCCAATCCTTGCCGGCGATACCGATCTCGAAAGGCGGGTCGGTGATTATGGCCTCGTACCGGTGGGAAGGACAATTCTCCAAAAAAAGGAACGCATCATCGTTGTGGATGTCGCCGTCTTCGGACGACGAGGTTACCCCCAGATGGTCTTGTTTCCGTAAATCAATCACGAATCACCTGCCACCGGCTTTCCATACGTCGGCTTTTGGTTTTCCAAGATGAATTCCCGCATTCGTTGAAGCGATTTTGAACTCAGCCCAGGGTTGAGAGCTTTGCGCCGCTTGGCTCGTTCTTTGGGATTTGCAATCGTGTGGCAACTGTTGGCGGCATTAGCCATTTCCGGGTCATTCTCCAGTATGCTCATCAGCGCTCTATACGTGTCGTTGTGCATGGTGACGAGAACGATTCGAACGAACTCCGGAACAGGAAGGTCATAGGCAAGGGAGAAGTCGAGTACCCGATCCAGTGGAATCGAAGCGTCCCCCTTTTCGATCTGGGATATGAACGAGCTGGAGCACCCCAATTTCTGGGCGACCCATCTGAGGGGCTTGTGCCGATTCTCCCGGACAATCTTCAGATAAAGCCCGACTTCTTCTTTCAACAATTGTTCCGGGGTCTTCACAGGGGTGAGGTCAACGTCGTCATCTTCGGCCATGGTTAATCAACCACCTTGTTAACAGTGTTAAGCAACTAGTTGTTTAACACTGTTAATAAATAAGTTGATAATCAGCAGCAAGGGATTTGTTGCTTTTTTGGGGTGGATGCGTGAGCAGGGACCTGAGGATATCCCTTGAGCCGGAGTCGAACCCGCCATCCCTCTCGCCGTCGCCTGCGGTAATCACGACGCAAGCAAAGCCGTCGGGGCAAGGCCGCCCGGCTCGCCGGGTGCCCGAAGGGCCTGGCCTTGCTCCGGCGGCTGCTTGCGTCACGCTCGTGGAAAATCGGCGGGAGGGAAAGAAATCGTGCCGCCGGAGCTTGCGCGAAGGTTTCGTGGCGTCATATGGTAGGGCATATCCACCGGATAAATTGGTCACCAAAAGGAGGTATGACGCACCTAAGGCGCGTTCATAAGTTTTGACGAAGTCTAAACTGATGAACGCTTAAGTAGGCACTAACACGCCGTAACATCTAACACTTCGCTGCCGTTCATTTCCAAACGGCACACTTTCACATCCTAACGCCAGGCTGAAACACAGCACCCCGCCGGACAAACGACAGGTATCTAGAAATCTGCCGTTGTCGTAATTCCCCCCACGGCCATCGCTTATGCGCAGGACAAATGAGCTTGCGTGGTGGCACCCCTTATTGAATGGATTCTCAGGATTTTTCCTTCTGTGGGAAATGGACATTGATTTGTTCCGTGTCGGTTGTTGTGTGGCGCATTCGCGCCATAGGCAGGTCATTTCCCGGCAAGCGGGGAAGGTCCGATCTGCTTTGTCCCGGGGCGCTGCCCCGAACTTCAGGAAGGAGATCCATATGAAATCCATCAGTCTGGTACTGGGCGCGAACAGGGCAACCCTGTCCGGCCCGCGCTCGAAACAGCACAGAATCCGGCAGAATGCCAAAGCCTTCGCAGGCCGGTTGCGTGAAGCCGGGTTTGGAGTCCGCAAATGGACCAACATTTCCAACAAGCATTTTGCGGCCGTGGCCGCCAAGATGAAAGAACAGGGCGTGGGTGACGGGCGCATAGCTGAAATTTTTTCGGCAGCCCGTCACCTGTGCGAAACTTACGGCAACACCCGCATCAGCCCGACCAACGACGTGTTCGGCGTGAAACGCGGGACCATTGCCAACGCCAACAGCAAGGCGGTTGCCCCTGAATTTGTCTTGGGGGCAATCGCCAAACTGGAAGCTGAATCCTCATATGAGCACGGTCCCCGGTGTGCCGCTCAGATCCGACTTCAGTACGAACTGGGGCTCCGACGAGAAGAATCGGCGAAAGTCGATCTGATCAACGATTGGGACAAGGAAGCCCGCACTCTTCACATCCAGTATGGCTCGAAGGGTGGGCGCCCTAGGACGCTGCACAATCTCTCCGATCGGCAGCAGGATGCTCTTGAGAGAGCTCTGCCATACGTCAGTCAATCCGACAGGCCGGGGATTCATAATCTCATGCCGAGCGGGATGGGCGACAAATGGCAGGAAAAGCTGTCCTACGCGGCTAGGCTTTGCGGCTTCACCAAGAAGGAAAGCGGGTGGACGCTGCACAGCAACCGTCATGAGCGGTTTCATCGCATGTACGTCGAGCACACGGGTTTCCAGCCGCCCAACCAGCACGAATCCGTGGAAGCCTTCCAAAAGACCGCGCGGGACACGGCTGGGGACGAATGGCCCCGGCTCGACGCCGAAGCCCGTGACGACATCGAAGTCACTGCAGGCCATTCCCCTGGCCGCCGTGACGTATCCGATGCCTACCTTGGCAGTTCCCGTTAGAAGAAGCCCCGCCCTTTTCGGTGGGGCTTCCCTTTTTGGGCGTGAGGTTACCTGAAGATGAATCGCCTGAGCGATTCATCTTCAGGTAACACCGTCCTCCCCGCCCGTCGGCTTGTGGCCGATGGGCGGGGAGGACTTTCGCCCCTCATGAGCGACTCATCGAAAAAAGTGAAAATACCCTATCTCGATTCCTTGAGGTCAAAGGTGCCGGTGTGATCAGACTTAAGGGTTGGCTGGGAGTCCCGCAGCGGGACAGGTGTTTAACCCTTTGGTTTAGGTCGCATGTCGAACGCATTGAAGGTCAAGGATGTCGCCCGAATTCTGAATTGTTCGGAAAGCCTGGTCAGGACTCCGGCCATGCTTGCCGCGCTGGGGGCTTTTCGGATCGGTAAACGGGGCATCCGATTTCACCATGAGCTGCTCAAGGCGTACATCGCCAGGGGACAGCTCGGCCATGCAGAAAAGGCGCCAATCTCGGACGAAGGCGGAAGCCGGTCCGATTTGACGGATCGTCATGGCATTTGGTAACTTCAATGATGGTAAGCGACCTTTCCTGCAGGAGAAAATATGCCCTACAAGGAAGGAAAACGGTGGAGGGGTGTGGTGCGTTTCACCCCGACACATGGTCCGATCATCAGGCGCACGAAGTTCTTTGAAACCAAGAGACAGGCAGGGGATTGGGAAGGCGAAACCGTCAAGGCATTGAAGGTGGCCGACCAGAGAAACCCTGCCAAGGCCGATGTGATTGGCCGGGCTCTGACCGTGACGGAATGGGCGAATCGTTACCTCGATCACGTCGAGGCCACGATGTGCCGGAAGACCTACAACGAAAAACGGTTGGCTTTCCAGCGGCTGGGGGCTTTCCTCAGGGACGACCGGTCGCTGGTTGGGCGAATCAGTCTTCACGTGGCTCTGGAGCATCTGGCCATGGTCTCCAGGACGGTAACCGGGAATTCGGCGAACAAGGATCGCAAGAATCTCGCCGCTGCCTGGGTGTGGGGAATCAAGTACCTCAATCTGGACAGGGACAATCCCTTCCAGCATGTGGACAGGTTCCCCGAGGATCGCCACCCGCGCTACGTCCCGCCGCTGGACGATTTCCGCAAGGTGGTGCACCTGGCGGGACCTCGTCGTAGGCAACTGCTGTTGCTGGCCTTCCATACCGCGCCGCGCAGGAGCGAGCTTTGGAAACTCAAGTGGAGCGAGGTCGACTTCGGATCAGGGCTTGTCGGCTACTGGACAAGGAAGCGGCGAAGCGGAAACGCGGAATTCGATGAGCTCCCCATGTCCGCAGGGCTTCGAGCCAAGCTGGCCGAATGGAAGCTGGTGTCCGGCGCCGAGGATCTGGTCTTCGGCAATCGGTTCAACGGTCTTCTGGACCCGAACAATCGGTGGCTGAAGCGGTTGTGCGCCGAAGCCGGGGTGAAGCCGTTCGGCTTTCATGGCATCCGTCACCTGGCGGCCCGAGTGGCTATCGACAACGGTGCGACCATCATGGAAGTGAAGCATCTGCTTCGGCACAAGTCCATCGCCACGACCCAGCGCTACATCCTCCGGACGAAGAAGACCACCGGTGCCGTGGATGCCCTGGATGCAGCATTGGTCGATGCGGTCGGAGGCCGAGTCCGGAAAAATGACACTTGCGGGTGACACGTGGAAAGGAAAAGGCCTTACGCGGTGTGCGTAAGGCCTTGTATTTCCTTGGCGTCCCCAAGGGGATTTGAACCCCTGTTAACGGCGTGAAAGGCCGCCGTCCTGGACCAGGCTAGACGATGGGGACGCAATAAGTTGGCTGGGCTGCAAGGACTCGAACCTTGATTAACGGAGCCAGAACCCGTCGTCCTGCCAATTGAACGACAGCCCAGCAGCGAGAAGTTGATTTAAGGGTTGAGCCTCTTTATGTCAACTTCTTTTTTGCAGAAATTACACGGCGCGGGCGAGCCGGCGGGTGCGCTTCTTCAGTTTGGTGATCTGGCGGCGCAGGCGGTCGCGCTGGGCGCGGCCCTCGGTCTCGCTCTTCTGCACGCGCAGGGCGCGGATCTGCCGCTTGATCTCGTGGATCTGCTTCTTGTACGGGGAGACCTGCTCCTCGTCGACGATACCGAAGACTTCCTTGATCTCAGCGACCAGTTCGTCCTTTTCCTTGCCGGAAGCGCCGGTGATCATGGGGAGCTTGTCGATGCACAGGGCCCGCAACTCCTTGGCGGTCATCTTCTCCAGCGGCTTGGTCAGGCCAAGCTCGTCAAAGGAAATCTCTTTTACTTCTTCACTCATGGTGTACTCCTTAAAAAATGCCCTGAGGCGGAATTCGTTTATGAGTCGTCAAACATGCGCTGGTATGCCCGGTAACATCTGCCAACCGGCGAATCCGGGTCCAGCTTTTCATTTAAGCTGCCTAACTTCTCAGGTTTTTTAAGTTTCCTCGGAGGCTTAGGAGCCTCCGGCCGGATCTCTCCGTCCAAAGGAACTCTGCCGTTTAGCAGTTCGAATACTACTTTGTCAAAGACTTCCTTACCCAAAAATCCATTGACCCGTTCCAGGATCATCGGGCCGAGAAACTGGGCCTCCTGCATGACGATGGGATCGTCCGCAGCCAGGACCAATCGCCCGCCGCGGTGCCCCAGGGGCCGGGCCATGCGGGCCACGTCGCCGAGCAACTCGTCCCAGGACCGCCACAAGCGGACCAGGTCGCGGCCGCCCGCCCGGTCCAGCCCCTTGAGCAGGTCGGGCAGGGCCTCGCCCACGCGCTGGGCTTTGCGCCGCCGTCCGGTGCGGTCCGTAGTGCGTCTGTAGGCCATGAATCAGATTCCCGAGCCCTTGGGCGTCAGTTTGATGGTCACGATGGACGGTTCGAGCACGTAGGCCTCGCCGCTGCGCTCCTGCTCGTCCACCTCCTTGGCCGTCCGCGAGGCCACGCCCTCCGGACCGCCGCCCAGGATCATCCCGGAGATGACCCCGTCGCGGATGGCCTTGTCGGGCTGGAACCGGCGGCGCAGCACGACCTCCTCCTGCTCGTAGCCGTCCTTGACGATGGTCAGCAGGTGGTCGGACTTGCGGTCCAGGCTGACCGAGCAGGGCGTGGACGCGCAGGCCTTCTCGCCGTCCGCGTACACGGCCGCGCCCAGCGGATCGGTGGACACCGGGATATTCTGCTTGGGCACGCCGCAGGCGCCGATCAGCAGCAGGCCGGTGAGGCAGGCGAGGACGGCGATGGAACGGGCCATGGCTCCTCCTAGATGCACGTGCGGGCGCGGTAGTTGACCAGCACGGCCGGGCAGCCCGGCGAGAGCGCCACCTGGATGGTGGTCGAGCCCACCGAGGGCTTGGCATGGTCCTCGCTGGACGAGTACTGGGCCATGATGACCACGTCCGCCTCCTGCCAGCGGGCCTGCTTGAGGATCTCCACGTACGGCACACCCTCCCAGCAGTGGAATTCATGGCTGATGCCGTCCAGCGCCCTGGCGTACCGGCTGCGCATGCGGCCGATGGCCTTGTCGATGAAGACGTCCATGGATTGCATGTAATACGCCGGATTGGGCGAGACCTGGCCCACGTCGAGGACATGGAAGATGTCCAGGTGCGCGCCGAAGGACGCGGCCATCTGCACCGCGTAGCACAGGGCCGAATCCGAGGGCGTGGAAAAGTCCGTGGCCATGACGATGCGCTTGATCTCCGCCCCGGCGGGCACGGGATTGGTGACCACCATGACCGGGCAGAACACGTTGGCGCAGACCTTGCGGATGGTCGTGTCCACCACGCCCCACATGCGGTCCGCCCGGTGCGGCGGCTGGGTGTGGTGGCCCATGACGATGAGGTCGACGCCCTCGGCGTGGATGATCTTGAGCATCTGTTCGTGCGCGCTGCCCGTGGCCACCCGGATGGAATGGGGAATGTCCTTGAGCTCGTCCTTGTAGAATTCCGCGATCCTGGCCTCGGTCGAGGCGAGCATCCTGTCGCGGTCCTCCGGGTCGTCGAAGGAACACCACGCGTCCCGCTCCAGGGGCAGGCTGTGGAACAAAATCACCTCCGCGTTCCGGGAACGGGCCAGATCAAAGGCCGCCCGGGGCGCGGTCTGCGTATCAATCTGCGGTGTCGCCGCCAACAATATCTTCTTGAACATGTCCTGCTCCTTGTCCGGCCGGTGGAATTCCAGCAGCGCTTCGCCAACCGGCTTGGCGAATGTCCTAGCATACTATCGCAAAAATCCTCCGGCCAGGGCAAGCATAATCCAAGCCGCGCAACGTTTGCAAAAAAAAGGGGCGGGGGGGATGCCTCCGGCGGCCGGGGGAAGGGGAGCGGGAAACCCTTCCCCCGGACCCCCATCCCCTCTCCCTTCCTAAACTTTGTGTATGCGCATGCGCGCGTGCGGCGGGTCGAGGCGGGGGGGCTTCTACGCGAGGGATGTGCGGGCAAGACAATGTGTAGGAAGAGGCGCGGCGTATCGCGGACGCACCCCGCGAAGCGGCGCCAAAAAGTTTGGGAGGGGGTCCAGGGGGAACCCTTTTCAAAGGGTTCCCCTGGCGGGGTCTGGGCAGCGCCCCAGCCGTCGGAGACGCCCGCCCGGCGAGGGCACGCCGGAGGCCGAGACGAAAAAGGGCCTCGCTTGCGCGGGCCCCTTTTTTCCTGGAGTTGAACGGAATCGGCTATTCGGAGGACTGGCTGTCGGAGCCTTCGTCGCCTTCGAGGAACTTGATCGCTTCGAGCCCGGCCTCCACGGGATTGACGTGAACGCCGACGCTGGCCGAGGTGCTGGTGGTGGTCTTGGTGTACGAGCCGTCCCCTTCGTGCTTGGTGGAGGTGTGGCTGGTGTCCCATTTCTTGTCCGTGCCCACGGTGGGGGCGGCCACTGCGGCGCCTTCGAGCA
Organism: Pseudodesulfovibrio sp. 5S69; assembly: GCF_037094465.1. NCBI lineage: Bacteria > Pseudomonadati > Thermodesulfobacteriota > Desulfovibrionia > Desulfovibrionales > Desulfovibrionaceae > Pseudodesulfovibrio > Pseudodesulfovibrio methanolicus. The sequence goes on along the minus strand of NZ_CP146609.1, from coordinate 3,851,913 downwards.
CGGCCTCGACCTCCTTGGCCGGGTCATCGGCCACGGCGCTGCCCAGTGAGGCGGGCTCGGTGGTTGAGACGTTTCCGGCCTGGTTCTGTTTCAGACGCTTTTGGTCGGCCGGGTCGAGCTGGTCCGCGGAGATGGTCACGGGCGCGTCGGCCTGGGCCACGGGTTGGGCGGCCTGACCGTTGGCGGGTTGAAGCCGGACCACCACCGAGGCGGGGGAGAGCACATAGGCGTCGCCGGACTCCTCTTCGGCCCCGACGCTCATCAGGGCGTTGGCCACGGCCCCTTCGGCGTCGGCCCCGTTGGAGCTCTGCCACAGTCCGGACTGGGTGGCGTCGCGCGTCACACCCGCGGTGTCGTATTTGCGGGTGATCTGCACGTCCACCTGCTTGAAGCCGTCCTTCTTGACGGTCAGGATGTGCGGCTGGGTCTTTTCCAGGGTGACGTTGCACGGCGTGGTGCCCACGGCCTGTCCGTCGGCCAGAACCTGCGCCCCGTCGGGATTGGAACTGACCGGGATGTTCTGGGTGGCGGCGGAGCAGGCGGACAGGACGATACAGACCAAAAAAATAAGCGGATGCAGGGACTTCATAGGTACTCCTCACAGAATTTTTCTTGGCTATACGGAAGAAGATTCCATTGTTCAATGAGATATCGGAAAAAATACCGCCCTTGCCTGGGCTTGACCGGTCGGCGCTTCTTATGTAGGTAGGTGTTGTTCCGTATATCAAGATATCCTGATATAGAGCGAAGCGAATGGAAATAATCAAATATTGCAAAGCGTTGTCAGATGAAACTCGGGCGCGTCTGGTCAATGTCCTGCTGGAATACGAGCTCAACGTGGGTGAAATCGTCCAGGTCATGGAGATGGGGCAGTCGCGGATTTCGCGACACCTCAAGATTTTGTCCGAGTCCGGGCTGGTGGGCGTACGCCGGGAGGGGCTGTGGGCCTTTTACCGGGCCAGCGACGACGGGCCCGGCCGGGCGTTCCTGAACGGCGTGCGCGAGCTCATGTCCGGCGAGCCCGAGCTCAAGCGGGACCGCAACCGGGCCGAGAAGGTCATTCTGGAGCGCACGGTGGCCACCCGCCAGTTCTTCGACGACATCGCACCCGAATGGGATCGCATGACCGCCGAGGTTCTGGGCGACCTGGACCTGGGCCGCGAGATCCAGGCGAGGCTGCCCGAGTGCGACTGCGCCGCGGACATCGGCTGCGGCACGGGCGACATGCTCGAGATCCTGGCCCGTTCGTCGCGGTCGGTCATCGGCGTGGACAACTCGCCCAAGATGCTGGAACTGGCCGAGGAACGGTTCTCCGGCGACGGGCACATGAGCCTGCGCATCGGCGAGATGACCCACCTGCCCCTGCGCGACTGGGAGGCGGACTGCACGGTCATGTCCCTGGTCCTGCACCACCTGGCCATGCCGCTGGACGCCATCCGCGAGGCGGGGCGCGTGCTCAAGATCGGCGGACGGCTGATCATCGCCGAGTTCGACCAGCACGAGAACGAGCTCATGCGTTCGGAGTACGGCGACCGCCGCCTCGGCATCCCCCGCGAGAGCATGTGCCTCTGGCTGGAGGAGGCCCGCTTCGATATCCGGTCGGTTACGGAATTTACGGTCAACATGGGCCTCGTGGTGGTCCTTTACGAGGCCGAAAAACGATAACAATCCCTTATTTGGAGGTATTTATGTCCAAGAACGTCATGCCCGTCGATCCGAAGTGCGAAAGCAAGGTGGCCGACATGTCCCTGGCCGAGTGGGGCCACACGGAGATGCAGTTGTCCGAGCGAGAGATGCCCGGCCTCATGGCCATCATCGAGAAATACGGCGAGGAAAAGCCGCTCAAGGGGCTGAAGGTCACGGGCTCCCTGCACATGACCATCCAGACCGCCATGCTCATCAAGTGCCTGCACGCGCTGGGCGCGGACATCCGCTGGGCGTCCTGCAACATTTTTTCCACCCAGGACCACGCCGCCGCGGCCATTGCCGACTCCGGCATGGCCAAGGTCTTCGCCTGGAAGGGCGAGACCCTTGAGGACTACTGGTGGTGCACCGAGCAGGCCCTGACCTGGCCCGACGGCTCCGGCCCGGATCTGATCGTGGACGACGGCGGCGACGCCACCCTGCTCATCCACCAGGGCGTCAAGGTCGAGGCCGATCCGTCCATCGCGGACAAGGAATACGACGTCCACGAGTTCCAGATCATCATGGACCGCCTGGCCGCCTCGGTGAAGGCCAACCCGACCAAGTGGACCGCGATCTCCAAGAAGGTCCGCGGCGTGTCCGAGGAGACCACTACCGGCGTGCATCGCCTCTACGAGATGCAGCGCGCGGGCGAACTGCTCTTCCCGGCCATCAACGTCAACGACTCGGTGACCAAGTCCAAGTTCGACAACCTGTACGGCTGCCGCGAGTCCCTGGCCGACGGCATCAAGCGCGCCACCGACGTGATGGTCGCGGGCAAGGTCGTGGTCGTGGTCGGCTACGGCGACGTGGGCAAGGGCTGCGCCCAGTCCATGCGCGGCTTCGGCGCGCGCGTGCTGATCACCGAGGTCGACCCCATCTGCGCCCTGCAGGCCGCCATGGAAGGGTACGAGGTGACCACCATGGACGACGCCGCCTCCCGAGGCGACATCTTCGTCACCTGCACCGGCAACTACCACGTGGTCACCGGCAAGCACATGGAGGCCATGAAGGACGAGGCCATCCTGTGCAACATCGGCCATTTCGACTCCGAGATCGAGATGGTCTACCTGGAGAAGACCCCCGGCTGCGTGCGCAAGGAGGTCAAGCCCCAGGTGGACAAGTGGACCCTGCCGTCCGGCAAGTCCATCATCGTCCTGGCCGAAGGCCGCCTGGTCAACCTCGGCTGCGCCACCGGCCACCCGAGCTTCGTCATGTCCAACTCCTTCACCAACCAGGCCCTGGCCCAGATCGACCTGGCCAAGAACGACTATGAGCCCAAGGTCATGATCCTGCCCAAGAAGCTGGACGAGGAAGTGGCCCGCCTCCACCTGGCCCGCCTCGGCGTCAAGCTCGAAAAGCTGACCAAGGCGCAGGCCGACTACATCGGCGTGGACGTGGAAGGTCCGTTCAAGCCCGACCACTACCGCTACTAGTTGAACGATTGCATCCGTAATGAAGAGGGGGGAGCCATTCGGGCTCCCCTTTTTTTGTGACGCGGCGGGCCTCCATAATCCTTTCGCAGGCCGTGCCGTTTTACCCCCATGTTTATGCGGACGGGCCGGGGGCTGATGTGATAGGTAGTCCGTCATGGTGAACACCCGCTGGTACGAAATCCTGCCGCTTATGCTGGCTGTCCTTCTGTGGACCGGCCCGGCGTGGGCCCTGAACGTGAACGTCCGGGTGTCCAGCTTCAAGGTGGACCTGGCCTTCGAATATGCGCCGGGGAACCTGATGGACGGGGACCCGTCCACGGCCTGGGCCGGGGGGAGCATTTCCTCGGGCGAGGGGCAGTGGATGGAGTTTTCCTTCGATATGCCGGTGCGGATCACGGGCCTGGGCATCTACAACGGGCACCAGGGCGAAGGACAGTTCGAGAAGTTCCGGCGCATCCGGTCGGGCCGGGTGGTCTATCCCGACGGTTCGGAGTTTCCCTTCTGGCTGCGCGACGAGAAGGGCGAGCAGGTCATCAAGTGCCCCGGCAAGCCTGCCAAGTCGCTGCGCATCGTGGTCGATTCGGTGTTCCCCGAGGGCGTGCCCCTGGCGCGGATGAAGCTGGCCGTGTCCGAGGTCAAGCTGTACCTGACGCTGATGTCCGCACCGCAAGACGGGGACGCCGGCAAGGACGCGGCGGACGGGCAGTTCGTGCCGCAGGTGCCGCCCGCGGATACGATCAACCCCGTGCCCGAGGAGATCAAGGCGCTGCTCCGGGACTTCTACGTCAGGCAGGCCTCCCTGGACGACGACTTCTATCTGCTGTTCGCGCCCCACGTGCGCGACCGGTTCGACTTCCAGTTCGAGGTCTTCAAGGAGGTTCAGCGCCAGCGCGGGACCTTCAAGCTGTTTCGTTCGGCCAAGGTGGACCCGTCCGGGCTCGGTTTCGAGCTGGTCTACATGGACAAGGACGTGGCCGAGGTCCGTGTGTTCGGGAGCTACCGCGTGCAGGTGGGCAAGCTGGACAAAAGCCTGGAGGACGATTCGGTTTTCGTGCTCATGAAGGGGCGCGAAGGCTGGAAGATCCTCGAACTCGACGGACAGGAAGAAGATTTCTAATCGAATAACAGCTAGATCAAGCTGTTAGACAATCCAAATATCAATCAACTCCGAGGCGTAGAGCCCCTCTGACTCGGCCGGGATAACGGCCAGGCCGTGGGCCTGGACCATGGTCCGCAGCAGGCCGGACTTGCCGAGCACCGGGTGGGCCAGGGGGGGGTGTCCGTCGCGCTCCTCCAGGCGGATGCGCACATAGTCCTCGCGGCCCGGCTTGGAGGCCACGTTGCGGGCCAGCTCGGCCTTGCGCAGGCAGCGCCGGGTCGGCGAAAAGGCCCGCGCGTCGCCCATGAGGTGCCGGATCAGCGGCAGGACCAGGACGTGCACCACGACCAGGGCCGAGGTCACCTGGCCCGGCAGGCCGAGCACGGGCTTGTTGCCCACGCGGCCGAGGATGGTCGGCTTGCCGGGGCTGATGGCCACCCCGTGGGCCAGGATATCCGCGTCCTCCATGGCCTCGATGGCCCGGACCGTGAGGTCGCGCACGCCGATGGAGCTGCCCCCGGACAACAGGACCATGTCGTTTTCGGCGATGGCCTTTTCGAGCGCCCGGCTCAGGCTTTGGAGGTCGTCCTTGATGATGCCGTAGGGTGCGGGCACGCCGCCCGCCTGTTCCACCAGGGCGGCCACGGTGTGGGTGTTTACGTCGCGCACCTGGCCCGGCCTGGGGGTCCGGCCGACTTCGATCAGTTCGTCGCCCGTGGACAGGATGCCCACTCGGGGCCGTTTGCGCAGGGAAAGTTCCTCGAAGCCCAGGGCCGCGGCCATACCGATCTCCTGGGGGCGCAGGACCGTCCCGGCGGGCAGGGCTTCGGCATCCTTGCGGGCGTCTTCGCCGCGCTGCATGACGTTCTCGCCCGGAGCCACGGACTTGCGTATCTCGATGGTCCCGCCCACGGTCTCGTCCTGCATGGCCTGGGTGTGCTCGACCATGACCACGGCGTCCGCGCCCTCGGGCAGCACGCCGCCGGTGGCGATGCGCGCGCACTCGCCGGGGGTCAGGGCGGTGTCCGGCAATTTGTCGATGGGCAGGGCGGCCACGCACTCCAGGTAGCCGGGGTTGGACTCTCCGGCCCCGAACGCGTCGCGGGCATTGAGTGCGAACCCGTCCATGCAGGAGCGGTTGAGCAGGGGCCAGTCGTGCGGCGCGATCAGGCCTTGGGCCAGGACGCGTCCGGCCGCTTCGGCCAGGTCCACGGTCTCGGGGCCGAGCGGCGCGAAGCCGCGCAGCAGGGTCTCGAACTCGGAGCGGGCGATGATGGTGAAAAATCCGTGTTCCATGCTTTCGACCTAGTAGATGATCTCGGTGCCGACACCGGATTTGGTGAACAGTTCGAGGAGGATGCAGTTCTCGACCCGGCCGTCGATGATGGCCGATTTCTCCACTCCGGCCACGGCCTCCAGGCAGCAGGTGATCTTCGGGATCATGCCGCCGGTGACCACGCCCGAGCGGATGGCCTCGAAAGCCTCCTTGGCGGTCAGGGAGGTTATCAACTCGCCCTCGGCGTCGAGCAGGCCGGGCACGTCGGTCAAGAGGTACAGCCGCTTGGCCCCGAGCGCGGTGGCCACGGCCCCGGCCACGGAGTCGGCGTTGATGTTGTAGGTCGCGCCCGCCTCGTCCACGCCCACGGGCGCGATGACCGGGATGAACCCGTCGTTCAGCAGCGAGTGGATGAGCTTGGTGTTGACCGAGGTGACCTCGCCCACTTTGCCCAGGTCGATGATCTCGGGCGGGGCGTCCTTCTTCTCGACGGCCAGCTCCTTGGGTTCGGCGGTGATCAGCCGCCCGTCCTTGCCGGACAACCCCACGGCCTGGCCGCCGTGCAGGTTGATCAGGTTGACGATCTCCTTGTTGACCTTGCCGACCAGGACCATCTCGACCACGTCCATGGTGGCCTGGTCCGTGACCCGGTACCCCTCGCGGAAATGGGACTCGATATTCAGCGCTTTCAGCATCTTGCCGATCTGCGGGCCGCCGCCGTGCACGACCACCGGGTTGATGCCTATGTACTTGAGCAGGAGGATGTTCAGGGCGAAGGCGTGCTTCAGGTCCTCGTCTATCATGGCGTTGCCGCCGTACTTGATGACGATGGTCTTGCCGTAGAATTCGGTGATGAACGGCAGGGTCTCGATGATGGATTTGGCCTGAAGCTGGTACCGCTTCATGTCCCGCTTGCTGATGGACTCGTGTTTCATGCCTGGCTCCTGGTTGCCGGAAATATGCCGGAATAAGGCCGAATTGTCGTGGAAATACGGCAGGAAGTCAATTGCGGCCTTGAGTGGGGCATTTGGGTGCGAAGCCGAGGAATTGCCGCGAAGTCAACAGATTGCTGTTGCAGGCATTGTCCGGATTCTGTTAAATCCTCCTAAAGTCCGAGGAAATTAACCAGAGGATAACCATATGCGACTGAGCTTCAACAGGATGGAATGGGCCGGCTCCATGGGCGACCTGGGGACCCTGCTGCCGCTGGCCTTCGGCATGATCATGATCAACGGGCTGTCCGCCACCGGGCTGTTCCTGACCGTGGGACTCATGTACCTCCTGGCCGGGTTTTACTACCGGGTGCCCATCGCGGTACAGCCCATGAAGGTCATCTCGGCCTACGCCATCGGCCTGGCCCTGTCGCCGCAGATGATCACCGCCTCGGGCATCCTCCTGGCCGTAATCCTCCTGTTTCTCGGGACCACCGGCCTGGTGGACCGGGTGGCGCGCCTGGTGCCCAAGGCGGTCATCCGGGGCGTGCAGCTGTCCACCGGTATCCTGCTTCTGTCCAAGGGCGTCTTCCTCATCGTGGGCAAGAACCCGCTCCAGCTCATGGACGGGGTTCCGGAGCCGTTCCTGCTGGTCCAGTCCTTGGGGCCGGTGTCCATGTCCATCGTCTCCGGCGTGCTCTTCGGGCTCATCGCCCTGCTGCTGTTGCGCAGCAACCGCTTCCCGGCCGGATTGGTCGTGGTCGCGGCCGGGGCGGTCTTCGGCACCCTGTTCGGGGCCTGGCGCGAACTCACCGAGATCCAGATCGGCCTGCATCTGCCCGAGATCCTGCCCTTCGGCATCCCGACCTTGCCGGACTTCAGCTTCGCCCTGCTCGCCCTGGTGGCGCCGCAGATTCCCATGACCATGGGCAACGCGGTCATCGCCAGCCGGGACCTGAGCTTCGAATACTTCGGCAACGAGAGCCGCCGGGTCACGGACCGCGCCCTGTGCGTCTCCATGGGGTTGGCCAACGTCTTCGCGGCCCTGGTGGGCGGCATGCCGGTCTGTCACGGCGCGGGCGGCCTGGCCGCGCACTACGCCTTCGGGGCGCGCACGGCGGGCTCCAACGTGATCATCGGTGTGCTCTTCGTGGCCCTGGCCGTGCTCCTGGGCTCCCAGGCCATCAACATCCTGCACCTGCTGCCCATGGGTGTGCTCGGCATGCTCCTCTTCTTTGCCGGGGCCCAACTGGCCCTGACCATCCAGGACATCCAGACCCGCTCCGGTCTGTTCGTCATGATGGTCATGCTCGGCATCACCATGGCTTCCAACCTGGCCTGGGCCTTCGGCGTGGGCATCTGCATGAACTGGATCATCGTCCGGGGCAGGATTTCCATCTAGGCATGATGCTCGACTCGGCTCAATTCTAATCGGCTTGCCATTTTTTTCTTGTCGGGTACAATGCTTGAGAATCCGAGAACCGACCGGGAGGAAATCCGCATGGGCAAGCTGATAAAGGAAAAGGACGCCAAGGGAAGGCTGCATATCGACACCCCGCTCATGGGCGAATCCCTGGTGGACCGCGCTGTGCTCAGGAGCACCGAGGCGGGCGAGTATTTCCGCATGCAGCCGGACGTGAACGTGCTCAAGATTGGCGGGCAGTCCATCATGGATCGCGGGGCCAAGGCGCTGTTTCCCATTCTCAAGGAATTGGTTAAGGCCAAGGAAAAGCACAAGATCCTGCTCATGTGCGGCGGCGGTACCCGGGCCCGCCACGTCTATTCCATCGGCGTGGACCTGGGCATGCCCACCGGCGTGCTGTCCAAGCTCGGCGACAAGGTCTCGGCCCAGAACGCCGAGATGCTCTCGGTCCTGCTGGCCAAGCACGGCGGCGCACTGATCGGGCACGGCGATCACCTGGAACAACTGCACATGTACTGCCAACTCGGCTACCTGCCCATCACCACCGGCATCCCGCCTTACGGCTTTTTCGAGCATCCGGCCGAGCACGGCTCCATCCCGCCGCACCGCACCGACTCCGGGGCCTTCCTCCTGGCCGAGAACATCGGCGCCCGCTCGCTCATCTATCTCAAGGACGAGAAGGGCATGTTCGAGAGCGACCCCAAGAAGTCCAAGAGCCGCGACGGCCTCAAGTTCTTCGACAGGATCCATGTGGACGAGTTGCTCAAGCTCGACCTCGACGACCTCATCGTCGAACGCCCGGTCCTGACCTTCCTCAAGAACGCCAAGACCCTCAAGTCGTTCCAGATCATCGACGTCCTGCGCCACCCCGAGCACCTTCATGCCGCCCTGGACGGCGAACATGTAGGCACGATTATCTACAAGGACTAGATAGAGATGCCTCCGGCGGCCGGGAAGGGGAAAGGGAACCCTTTGAGAAAAGGTTCCCTTTCCTCTTCGGACCCCCGGACCCCCATCCCCCCATCCTTCCTAAGCTTTTTATTGCCGCTTCGCGGGGCGGGGGGCACAAAAAAACCCTGGCTCAGTGTTGAGCCAGGGGCTTTTTCTCTTGCATTGGAGCGATTCGGGTGGCCCGTTATCGGAAGCCGCTTCACGCCGCGGCGCGCTTGCCTTCACTCCCTTCGCCGTCGCGGGTGATGTAGATGATCTCCGCCCCGGTGTGCTCGGCCAGAGCGTTGAGTTCGCACTTGCGGATGCGCTTGGCGTAGATCTTCAGATCGCCGCCCTGCACGCCGACCACGCGAAATCTCGGCTTCTTGGTTCCTTCCTCGGACCGCATGCGTTCACGTACGAAAATCTTCATGATTGCCTCCTTGGGTTGTGCCCTGATGGACATTGGTCTATACTGAATATATATCCTTAAAGCACCTATAGTCAAGAAGGACATTGCACTCATGTCGAAAAAAGTGGGCGGCTCCAAGCCGCAGCGTTACGTACAGCCCTCCCTGCTCATGGCCCTCAAGGCCGGGCCTTCCTATGGATACCAGCTCATCCAGACCATCGGGGACTACGGGTTCCTGCGCGGGGACGCCCCTCCGGGCATGATCTACCGCCACCTGCGTCAGATGGACGAGGACGGGCTGGTCGTTTCGAGTTGGGACAGTGAGGGGGACGGCCCTGCCAAGCGGGTCTATTCGGTCACGGACGAAGGACTTGAGGTCCTTGAGGCGTGGATTCTGCACATGGAGAAGCAGCGCGACCGGCTGGACGCCTTTATCCGGCGGTACAGGGAATCGTAGCGGCCGGGCGGCCCCGGCGGGTCGCGGGGCGGATCAGGACAGGATGTGCCGGTACAGGGCGCGTTCCCAGCAACTGGAGACCATGACGGCTGCCCGATGGGCCATGCCCAGGGAGCGGAGCCTGCAATAGACATGCAGGGGATTGAGCCTGTGTTGCAGGCGGGAGCGGAGGGTAGTCATACTGTCTTATCGGTGTGCGGGGTCCACCCGATTAGGGGTCGGGTTGATGTTGACGATGTAGAAGCGCGCCAGGATCAGGATGGCCACGGCGCAGACGAATCCGCCCCAGAACACGGCGTTCATGCCGCCCAGGGCGTAGAGCCCGCCCATGATCATCGGGGCCACGGTCTGGGCCAGCCGCAGCAGCAGTCCGTTGGCGGCCATGAACGCGCCGCGTTGTTCCATGGGCGCGATGGTCGTCAGCATGGTCATGACCGTGGGGATATTCAGCCCCTGGGCCAGGCCGAAGCAGATGACCGGCGGGATGGTCAGGAGCAGGGACGGCGCGTGCGGGGTGAAGAGCATGCACAGACCGTAGAACACGGCTGCGGCCGAGAGCAGGGTTTTCTGCCCGAAGCGCTGGGTCAGTTTGCCGAGCTGGAACGAGGCCAGCCCGGTGAAGCCCGACGCGGCCAGGAAGACCAGCCCGATGGTCGCGGACGAGGCCGAGAAGCGGTGGCTGAGCAGGATGGGCAGGTAGGTGATCAGCGGGCCGTACAGGATGACGAAGGTGAGCAGGGTGGTGGCGAACAGGGCCATGGCCTCGCGCGTTTTCATCCGCCTGAGCGCTTCCGCGAAATATTCCTTGAGGCTGCCGGACTTGTCGGGCTCCGGGGTATTCATGAAAAAAAGAATGGCCAGCCCCAGGGGCACGGCCAGCAAGGGCAACAGGAAGGGATAGTTCCAGCCGAGCAGGGCCAGGACGCCGCCGATGGCCGGGTATCCGGCCGTGCCCATGGCCAGGATCGAGGCGTTGTAGCCCATGGCCTGGCCGCGTTCCACCCCATGGTACAGGTCGCCGATCATGGTCGAGTAGAGTACGCCCAGCGGGGCCGCGCCCACGCCCTGGAAGAAACGCAGGATCAGGAGCTGGTCCATGGTCCGAGCAAAGAAGCAGGCGAAGCCGAAGCCGCTGAACACGAACAGCGAAGGCACCAGGAGCACCTTGCGGCCCACGCGGTCGGCCATGATCCCGACCAGCGGCGAGAAGAGCACGCCGGGCAGGGTAAAGGCGGAGATGACCAGGCCGATCTGCACCGGGCTTAAGTGCAGGCCCTTCATGATGTCCGGCAGGGCCGGGATGATGGACGACACGCCGAGCACGGCCATGAGCGTGACGCCGAAGACGTACTGGAGATTGCGGTCGAGGTAGAGCCTGCGCATCAGATGGCCGCGTCCAGGAGCATGTTGTCGCGGTGCACGGCCTCGTCGGAGACCGTGGGGCCGATGATGGCCGCCAGTTCGTCCGTGCGCTTGCCCTTGATCTGCGTCAATTCGTCGGCCGAGTAGTTGGTCTGGCCCACGCCGAGTTCGTCGCCGTCCTCGGTCTTGATGAAGATGAGCGCACCGCGTCCGAAGCAGCCCTCCACCCCGGTAATGCCGATGGGCAGCAGCGACGTGCCTTTGGTCAGCAAGGCCTTGGCCGCGCCGCCGTCCACCAGGATGGCTCCGCAGGGGTCGTCGCGGTAGGCCAGCCAGAATTTCTTGCTGGAGACCACGCGGTCGTCGGGCAGGATGAGCGTTCCCGTGTCGCCGCCGTCCAGGGACGCGGGGATGTCGAACGCGCCCTTGCCCGAGGCGATCAGGGTGGGTACGCCCAACTGGGCCGCCCGCCGGGCTGCGCGCAGCTTGGAATACATGCCGCCCGTGCCCACGTTGGTCTTGCCGTCGCACATGGTTTCCAGGTCCAGGGCCGCGATGTCCTCGATGAGCGGGATGGGCCTGGCGTCGGGGTTGCCGTCCGGGTTCCTGTCGAAGACCCCGTCGGCGGAGGTCAGGTTGACGAACAGGTCCGCGCCGATGAGCCCCAGGCACATGGCGGCCAGGGTGTCGTTGTCCCCGAATTCGAGTTCCCGCGTGGACACGGTGTCGTTCTCGTTGATGATCGGGATGACGCCCCATTCCAGGAGCCTCTCCAGGGTGTTGCGCGCGTTCAGGAAGCGGTCGCGGAGCTTGAGCCCGTTGCGGGTCAGCAGGACCTGGGCCGTGACCTTGCCGTGCCGGGCAAAGGCCTCGTCGTAGTCGTGCATGAGCCGCCCCTGGCCCACGGCCGAGGCCGCCTGCCGGGAAACCATGTCCTTGCCGTTGCGGTGCTTCTTGCGGGTCCGCTCGAAGATGCGTTGCCTGCCCGCGGCCACGGCGCCTGAGGAGACCAGAACCACGTCCAGTCCCCGGTCGGACAATGTCGCCAGTTGGTCCGCCAGCCGGTTGATGGCCGTGCCGTTCAGGCCGTCCCGGGTGGCCAGTACGGCCGAGCCGACCTTGACCACTACCCGCCGGACGTTGTCGAGCAGGGAGTCTCTGGAGATGCGCGATTTCGTCATGGGGCGCACGGTACTCCAACTGGTTCCGGCCTGCAAGAAAGGACTTGAGCGGGATTCCGTATCGTTCAAGCCTTCCGGCGTTATTCATAATTAAAATGTCATTTAACAGTCTGGTCGATATAAAGATGTATGAGCGGATGCCGATATGATGCAGTGAACCAAGCCGTATCCGCCCGGAACGAGATAAGGAGCAGACATGATCGATCCAGTCAGTGGCACTTCGACCGCTATGGCTTATTCCGTAAACCGGGACAGGGCCGACTCCACCGGAAAGACGGGCTCATCCACCTCGTTGGACGTGGTTTCCATCAGCGATGAGGCCAGACGTAAGGCCCGTGCCGAGGTTGCCGACTCCGTAGGCCTGGGCGGCCAGGAAACCACCGGCAAGAGCGGGGACTCGCCCTGGGGGTTGTCCTACGGCCTGTCCGGCTCTAACCACTCCGAACGCACCCTCAAGAACGGGCATACCGAGATCATCGACGTTGACGGCGAAACCCTGACCGTGCGCGAGTACGACGGGGACAAGCTGGTCAAGTCGGTGGATGGGACCATGGCCGACGGCCGGGCCGTGCTCGACACCAGCTACTATGACAAGAACGGCAAGGTCTCCCAGACCATCCATGCGGAGATGGCCCGGCTTGAGACCAAGAACGGCTGGTCCGGCGCGGTCATGAACCGCTCGGTCACCTGGTTCAAGAACGGGCAGATCGAGCGTACCCTGGGCGACGAGATGTTCCTACGTACCAAGAATCCCGCAGGGGGAACCATCAGCTTGTCCGGCAACGACCTTTCGCGCATGACCGGCAAGATGGGCAACGACACGGACAGTCTGGTCCGC